>JAJZDV010000092.1:3485-10665 GCA_021846025.1 Pseudomonadota bacterium | reverse complement strand
TACAGGTAGAGGGCCGTCGTGAGCCAGGAGAACAGCACGAACACTTCGTACAGATTCGACAGGGGGATATGGCCGACGTCGGGACCGATCAGGTAGCTCTCGAACCAGCGCATCATGGTGCCGACCAACGCCATGGTGATGCCGACCCAAGCCAGGCGCGAACCGAACAGTTGCGGAAAGTTGGATTGCCAGCCATGTCCATCACGAATCATGGCGCCTTCGCTCACGGGGCCGCCCACCGTCGCTGCGCTGCCGGCCAGGGATTGTGCCGGCCCGGTGAACATGCCCACCCAGTACGACGCGGTGCTGAGAAAAAACAAGAAGGCCATCCACATGATGGCGGTCTGGCTGGATAGGAAGTATTTGAGGAAAAAATTCTGTTCACCACGCGCCAGCACGGGTACGCCGCCAGGGCCGTTGTACAGCCAGATGCCGAGAAGCGACAGCACGGCGACGGTCATCGCCAGATTCTTGATCGCCGTCCAGCCCCAGCCCAGGAACAGGAGGGAGGTGGTCGCGCCCAGGAAAATGAGCTTGACGTAGTAGTTCATGTTCTGGCCGTAGCGACTCAGGACATAGGCATCTCCGCCGACGATCAGCGCAAGAAAAATCCAGTCGTAGGTCGATCGGCGGCGCAGGTAGGCCAACGGGCCGGTCTGTTTCACATCTTGCGGACCCGAACCCAGGCCTAAGGTGTGGGATTTACTGGTGAGTTCCATGGCGAAAGTCCCTTCAGGGGTGATCCGAACCCGGTGCCGCAGATGCTGCAGAAACCGGTGCCTGTGATCCTACGCCCAGGGAGGCGGCGCGCAGGGTTTCAAATTCTTTTTCAAACTCCAGTGTGCGGCGATTGGTGCTCATGGCCATCAGGGTCTTGCTGCCCGATGGGCCGTTGTCGCGCACCAGGAACCACACCCGACGTTCCCGGATGTAGAGCATGGAGAACACCCCGAGGATCAGCAGGATGGCACCGAAGTAGACGATGTATTTCCCCGGGGCACGCGCCACCTGGAAGATGCTGGCCTGGACCTGTTTGAAGTCAGTGAGCTGCAAGTACAGGGGCGCCGGGTAGAAGGTGGAGTCGGACAGCGCGAGCACGGCGGCATTGAAAAAGCGGTTGTTGCCGGGGGTGTCGACCACCGGCGTCTGGCCGGCCTGGGCACGCGCGACTTGCCACAACTGCCACAGCGTGCCGTTGAGCACGCGGATGAACACATCGGACGCCTTGGTCAATTCGGCCTTGGGCACATTGAGTTCCAGAAACTCGGCCAATGCCGGCAGTCCGCCTGGCGCCTTCACCAGGGGCAGTCCGGTCTTGGCGTCGCGCGGGATGTCGCCGGCAAAAATGTCGAGCGTGCGCCCGGCGGTGGCCCGCAACTGCTGCACCAGGGCCGGGGCTGCGCCCGGAGGCAGGGACTCCTTCACATAGGCGTCGACGGCTTGTTGGCGTGCCGTGGGGCTGTCGAGCGCAGCGCGGAAATTCATCCAGCCATCGACGGAATCCTTCGCGTCGGCGGGAATGCGCAAATAGTGGTAATTGCCGCCGAGTTCACTGCGCTCGCCGGCGAGGAAAACCTTGGTGCCGTCGAGGTCGACCGGCAACATGTAGTTGAAGAATTCGTGCGCCTGCCCGGCAGCGTCGCGCAATTTGTAGATGACCGCCGGACCGACATTGGTCATCTGGTGGGTTTGGTTGCGCTTGACGGCGGCGCCCAGATGCTGCTCGAACACCTGCGTGAGATCCTGACCGGCGGGTTTCTTGCCGCTTTCCTCGGCGCGGCTCAGGTTCTCCACGTTCATCAGGCGGAAACCGGTGAGTTCGAGCCTCAGGGCCTGATTGCCGTTGGTCAGCTGGCGTGAACTGCCGACATCCCCTGTGAGGTTGAAGGCCTTGTCCCCCGGGCCCTGCATCGGCCACGCCTTGAGCATCAGATGCGAGCCGCCATCGTCGAAGCCCGACTGGAAGACCGTGACGCCGTCGTACTCCAGCGGCTCGTTGACCTTGATCGTTGCCGGGAAGGTCTTGCCGGTTTTGCGGTCGGTGATTTCCACATTGCTGGCGAACAGCCGAGGCATGCCGGTGGAGTAGAAATCCACCACGAATTTTTTCAGCGTGATGATGAAAGGCAGCGGTTGCAGCACCGAGCCGTCACCAATGGTCAGCACCGCGGTGTTCGAGCTGCCGCCCTCGGGGATGGACAGGTTGCCACGGTAGGTTGGGTTGTTGACGGACAGGATGTTCTGTGGCGGAACCTGGGATATTTCCATGTTTGACTTCAGCGCTTGCTTGCCCGTCAGCAGCATCTGCAACTTGATCATCATGTCGCCGTCGAGCAAGCCACCGACGCAGATGAGCACAAAGGCACTGTGCGCGAGGATGTAGCCGATGCGGTTGAGTCCGCCCGTCTTGGCCGCCACCATGGTGGCGCCTTGCGGGTCACTCTCCACCGGCTGGACCTTCACGCCGTAGCCATGCCCCTTGAGCTGCGCCACGAGGTGCGACACCATGGTTTCGCGAGGCGCATCCACCTCGGCCTCGGCCTTTTCGTGGAAGGAGCGCAGCCCCTGCTCACGAATATTCGCCTTGTAGCTCCTCAGATCGGCAATGATCTTGGGGGTGTTGCGCGTCAGGCACAGGGTGGTGGACGCCGTCAGGAACCCCATGATGAGCAGGAACCACCAGGAACTGTAGACATTGAACAGATCGATGCGATGAAACACCGCGGCCCAGAACGGTCCGAACTGGTCGATGTAGTTGTTCAGCGGCTCGCCCTGCTGCAACACCGTGCCGATGATGCTGGCAATGGCCACGACCACCAGCAGCGAAATGGCAAAGCGCATGGATGACAGCAGTTCGACGAAGCTGCGCCAGGAGCGGGAGCCGCGGCGCAACTGCAAACCGGAAGTGCTGACGTTGGATAGGGAGGACATGGATTTCGCGGATTCGAAGCGGGCGGCACCCGTTCAGGCTTTGCCGCGGATGCGGCCATGGCAGCTTGACATCCGTGTCGGGCGAGCCCGACCGGATCGGGCTGCAGGCAGAACGAAGGACGTTGCCAGATTTGCCAGGGTTCGCTCCCGATTGCACCCGGATACAGTTCTGAGTATGCCTCGAGATGGGCCGGAGCGGTGGTTTGGCGTGCTTTCCAGCTTCTGCACTATAGCAAAGCCTGCCTTTTCCGCCGTTGCCAAACCCGAGCTTGATTGATGCAAATCCATCATGGCATGGAGCGACGGCGGATGGAAACGTTCAACGCAAACCTGCAACAAAATCTGACACATCGCGAATCTGGCGATCGCTCATGCGCGAGGCGATGTCATGCATCGGCGCCTTGTTGCCGCCCCGCGCCCCTGTACGAAACGCGTGCAATTGCGTTGCGACATACTCCGACCATTGCCCGGCCAGTCGCGGATACTCCCCGGGCAGACCCAGGCCTTGCGGACCGTGGCAAGCGGCGCAGGCCGGCACCATCCGGTTGGCGATGCCGCCGCGCCAGATCCCCTCGCCGATCTTGACCCATTTGGCATGGGTCGCGATGGCCGGTTTGATGGTCTGGCGGCTGTAGTAATCGGCCAGATCCCGCATGTCTTGGGGCGACAAGGTGGATGCGATGCCATTCATGATGGCATTGACCCGCTCAGGCTTCTTGCCCGGAGAAGGTTTGAAGTGTGTCAACTCCTGCACGATGTAGCCGGAGCGCTGCGACGCCAGCTTGGGAAACTGCGTGCTTGTGGCATTGCCGTCCATGCCGTGGCAGGCGGCGCAGGTCTGCGCCAGTTGCTTGCCATGGGCGAGCTGCGCCGCCGAGGGCGCGATGGCCGAGACCTCGAAAAGCGGGGCAGCGCCGTCGGCAGCCCGGGTGGCGGCCACGGCCAGCAGCAAGGCTCCCAGGGCCGCCCGCACGGGCACGAAGGCGCGTGGGTCAAGAGCTGGGGTTGGATGCAAGCCTTCCTCGTCTGGCAGCATGGCGGCTCGTCGGGAGAATAAGATGCCGCATGCTAACGACATATAAGTCATGACGAATATAGGGAATTCCAGCACACCCGCCGCCAAGGCCGTCGCCGAGACCAGTCCGCTGCTGCAATCGGCGCGGTTTTTCACCACGGCCGCGCAGTTCAGCCAGCTTCCCGCCGGCCGCTGGCCGGAAGTGGCTTTCGTCGGCCGCTCCAACGCCGGGAAATCCACGGCCATCAACGTGCTGTGCGGTCAGCGACGTCTGGCGTTTTCGTCGAAGACGCCCGGGCGCACCCAGCACATCAACCTGTTCACGGTGGGCCTGGGCGGCACCACGGCCGGGCTGCTGGCCGATCTGCCGGGCTATGGCTACGCCTCGGTGCCCCTGGCCACCAAGCAACGCTGGGAGCGCTTCATCGCCCAGTATCTGGCGCAACGCGCGCAGCTCGTGGGGCTGGTGTTGATCGCCGACAGCCGCCACGGCCTGACGCCACTGGACTGGACGCTGCTGAGCTATTCCTCACCCGCCGCCTTGCCCGTGCATGTGCTGTTGACCAAGGCCGACAAGCTCACCCGCAGCCAACAGCACGACCAGGCCCGGGCCGTGCGCGACGACCTGCAGCGCCACGCTGCGGGGGCGGGCCTGATGGCGCCGACCTCGGTGCAAATGTTCTCGGCCACCAAACGCCAAGGTCTGCTCGAAGCCAGCCAGGTGCTGGAAGCCTGGCTGCAAGTCTCTGCGGATGCCGAGCCGGCGCCCTGAATCGGGGCTGACACCACTGCCGCCGCCGTCAGGGACGCCCGAGCATCAGGTAGTAATTCACCGTTTGCCCCGGCGCCTTGCCGATGCCGAAGTAAACCGGCCCGAGTGGCGTGTCGGCGCCCAGATAGAGCGCCAGGCTGGATTGCAAATCGCTCAGGGACACCAGATTGCGGTTCGCCCAGGCATTGCCACGTTCCAGATTCACACCCGCGTACGTGGCGCCGCCGAACAACCCGGCGGTAGTGATTTCCGTGCGCAGTCCCAAGCGGAAATACGCCAGGTAGTTGCCGATGATCTGGCCTTCCTGGAAGCCCGAGAGCTGGTCGAAGCCGCCGAGCGCGAAATAGTTGTAACCGGTGCCCGAGATGTCACGGAAGCTGGCCAGCCGCGCCGCCGCTTCCACCGTCTGCCGGCCGAAGCTCTGGTCGACCTGGCCTGACAAGTCGAGACGCACATAGTTGGCGGCGCTGCCCAGCTTGCGGTCGGCGCTGAAGGTTTCCAGGCGTGCGCGCCAGCCCTCGCGCGGGAAATAGGCATGGTCCAGCCGGTCGAACGTGGCCAGGGCGCGGATGCCGGCCTCGCGCACGCTGCCGCTCAGGTTGCTGCTGCCCAGAATGGTGTTGGCCGAAATCTGCGCCACGCTGTAGCCCAGACGCAGCTCGCCGTAGTCGGCCACCGGCGTGCCGACGTCGAGCCCGACGCGCGACGTGCTCAGGCGGTAGCGGTCGATGGGCTGGCTTGCGGCGTAGACATCGATCGGACGCGCATCCAGATCCAGGTAAGGGGCCAGGAACACACGGTCGGTGCTGTCCAGCGGCTGGTACAGCTCCGACAGCCAGCGATTCTCCCAACCCAGCTGCACAAAGTTGCGCCACTCGCCGCCGAGGCTGTTGAGCCAGGGTCGGCGCTGGGCAAGTTGCAGCTCGAAGCGGGTCTGGTTGCGCAGATTGGTGTAGAGCCCCAGGCCGAAGCGCAGGAAGTTGGGCCCCCAGGGCTTGTCGGCGACGCGGTAGACCAGCGCGTCGCTGCCGTCGGGCTCGTCGTACAGCCGGTAGTCGACACGCGAAAAATCGCCCAGGCCGGAGAGCTGGTCGACGTCGCTGCGCACATCGCTGAAATCGAGTGGTTTCCCCGATTTTTGACGCAAATGGGCTTCGAGTGCGGATGCCGGTGCCCACTTCGAGCCCTCCACCCGCACCGAATCGATGGGCAAATCGCCGAGGCTGGCCACGAGGTCTTGCGCCTGAGTATCGATCTGGATGCGCCAGGCCCGATAGGCCTCGGGCGACAAGGCGTAGCGCGCCAGTTGCGGCGCCGCGGCCATGGTGGCGGCATAACCGTCGCGCAAGGCCTGCTCGCCCTTGTTGAAGTCCAGCGAGGAAATGTCGCCCAGCGCCGGGGTGACCAGCACGTCGGCCGGCGTCAGGGATTGGAGCTGGGCTTGGACGTTCTGCTCCATCAGGATATTGATCATCTGCCCCGTGAGCCCGACGATGCTGCCCAGGGCCTGGCGCGAGGACAGCGGGGTGGAGATGTTGACCGCGATCACGACTTGCGCCCCCATGGCGCGCGCGACGTCGACGGGCATGTTGTCCACCAGCCCGCCATCGCCCAAGAGCTCGCCGTGGGCTTCGATCGGCGGAAAAAAGCCCGGCACCGACATGCTGGCCCGCAAGGCCGTGGCCAGCGCCCCGCGCTGCAGGATGACCTTGCGGCCATTCACCATGTTGGTGGCCACGGCGCGAAAGGGAATCGGCAAGTCGGCGAAGTCGTGCACGGCGCGCGTCTGCAGCGTGAGGTTCGTCAGCACCGTTTCCAGCGCGGTGCTGTTGATGGCCGCATCGGGCAGGCTCAGTTGGCCGCGGCCGTTGATGCCCAGCTCGATGCCGCCGGGCATGCGCGTGTCATCGGACTTGCGCTGGAAATCCAGCCCCGCGCGTGGCGGCCGGCCGCGGAAGATCGCGTTCCAGTCCAGCCCCGCCACTTGCTGCCGCAGCACCGCGAGCGGCACCCCCGCGGCATACAGCCCGCCCACGATGGCCCCCATGCTGGTGCCGGCGATGCAGTCGACCGGGACGTGCAGCTCGCGCAAGGCCATGAGCACACCGATATGCGCCAGCCCCCGCGCCCCGCCGCCCGACAAGGCCAGGCAGATGCGCGGCTCGCGTGCCGGGGCCGCATCGGCATGGGCACCGGGCATCGCGGCTGCCGGCATCGCCGGGGTGGGCTGCGAGACAGGGGCCCCGGTGGCGGGCGATGCCAGGGTGGCGGGCGTGTCCGGAGCGGCTTCAAGCGGCCGCCCAACTCCTGCCTCGCGCCGTGTGGCGGCAGCGCCCTCGCGAGGCACCCCGGCCGCTCCCGGCGTCAGGCGTGCTGCGGCCTTGGGAACACCCAAGGCGGCCGGGACCACGTCGCGCAACGGCACGGTCGGCTTGGGGCCGGCGTGCGCGTCCGCCGCTGTC
>JAJZDV010000092.1:0-3385 GCA_021846025.1 Pseudomonadota bacterium | reverse complement strand
GGGGGTCAAGGAGTCTTGGGACGGCTCGCTGTCGTCACGAGGAGGCGTGAAGCCCGCGCCCGGCTTGTAGCCGTCCAGCTTTTGCTTGAACTGCGACAAACGCTGGCCGACCAATTCGGCCGCCTCCGAGCCCACGCCCTCGTTGACCGCGCGGTAGACGAAGATCAGGCCCAGGAGGTAGATCAGGCTGACGACGGACCAGGCGAGGAAGGTCACCAGCCCGACCGAGATGCCAGCGCCACCGAAGCCGTAGCTGGACATCTGCGCCAGCAGCAACTGCATCAGACCGGAGCCCTCGGCGGGCGCGAAGCCGCCCAGCCCGACAGCCGCATACATCCTGGCCATCTCGGTGCTGGCGCCGAACACTAGGCCGAAGATGAAGACCGCGGCCGGCAACACCACCAACCCCAGCACCAAGAAATGCATGAGCACCTCCAGCGGCTTCTTGATGACGATGTCAGCCGCTCGCGACAAGCTGGAGATCAAGCCCTCGCCATGCCAGATGGCCGCCACCATCAAGGGCGCGGCCAGCACCAGCACGGCATACGCCAGCGCGAGGATCACCACCGAGGGACCGGCAAGCAGAAAGCCAAAGACCCCGCCGATGCCGGGAATGCGCCCGAGCAACGACAGCAGGTACGCCGCCACGAACACCATGGCAAAGCCCACGCCGAGCAGGATGAGCGCGGCAATGGCATGAAGCGCCGCCTGCAGGCCGCCGAGAAACGCCGCGCCGAAGCCGCGCACCGGCTGGTCATAGGCCTGATCGACCAGCATCAGGCCGCTGGCGTTGATGCCGATGATGGCGATGATGGCTCCGACCAAACCCATGAGCATGCTCACGGCATAGCTGCCGGAACTGGCCGTGGCAGCAGCGCCGCCCATCATGGCCAGCCCTGCCAGGAGGAAGCTTCCCGCCAGCATCGCCAGCGCCCGCCAGTTGTGCAGCGCCTCGTAGCTGCGCAACAGCACGCCGAGGTTGTTGGTGGTTTTCACGGTCATCGCCATCTCCCTGTGTGATGCATCGCGCCGCATGCCGAGCGTGGCCCGGTATCGCCCCCGCATTGCGCGAGCCGGCGAGCTGCGGCTTTGGAGTCCTTCAGCAGGCGATCCTACGACCAGTGGCAGTTTCAACTGGGCTTTGGGCGCCGGCGGCACCAAAAAAATGGGCCCGCAAACCGCAAGGTTGCAGGCCCATCACCGTTCCCGGCAGTCGCCAGCGGCTGCCGTCCCATTCCGGGTCGAAGCTCCCGGGAGCGGCGTCACGCCGCTCCTGAAGCCCGCGAACTGGACGCCATTACATGTCCATACCACCCATGCCGCCCATGCCACCGCCCATCGGGGCGGCAGGAGCGTCGTCCTTCGGCGCGTCGGCCACCATGCACTCGGTGGTCAGCAGCAATCCGGCAACGGAAGCGGCATTTTGCAGCGCGGTACGGGTGACCTTGGTGGGGTCCAGAATGCCCATCTCGATCATGTCGCCATACTGGCCGTTGGCGGCGTTGTAGCCGTAGTTGCCCTTGCCTTCCATCACCTTGTTGAGCACGACGCTGGGTTCGTCGCCAGCGTTGGCGACGATCTGGCGCAGCGGCTCTTCCACGGCGCGCATCACCAGCTTGATACCGGCTTCCTGGTCGGGGTTGGCACCCGTGACCTTGAGGTTGACGCGGGCGCGCAGCAGCGCCACGCCACCACCGGCGACGATGCCTTCTTCCACCGCAGCGCGCGTGGCGTGCAGGGCGTCTTCGACGCGGGCCTTCTTCTCTTTCATCTCCACTTCCGTGGCGGCACCCACCTTGACCACGGCCACGCCGCCGGCCAGTTTGGCCACGCGCTCTTGCAGCTTCTCGCGGTCGTAATCGGAGGTAGCTTCTTCGATCTGGATGCGGATCTGCTTGACGCGGGCTTCGATGTCGGCGGCAACACCGGCGCCGTCGATCACGGTGGTGTTTTCCTTCGCCACTTCCACGCGCTTGGCCTGGCCCAGGTCGGCCAGGGTCACCTTCTCCAGGCTCATGCCGGTTTCTTCCGACACCACCTTGCCACCGGTGAGGATGGCCAGGTCTTCCAGCATGGCCTTGCGACGATCACCGAAGCCGGGCGCCTTGACGGCCACGGTCTTCAGGATGCCGCGGATGCTGTTGACCACCAGCGTGGCCAGGGCTTCGCCGTCCACGTCTTCGGCGATGATCAGCAGCGGGCGGCCCGACTTGGCCACCTGCTCCAGCACCGGCAGCAGATCGCGGATGTTGGAAATCTTCTTGTCGTTCAGCAGGACGTACGGGTTCTCCAGCACGGCAACCTGACGATCCTGGTTGTTGATGAAATAGGGCGACAGATAGCCACGGTCGAACTGCATGCCTTCGACGATGTCGAGCTCGTTTTCCAGGCTCTTGCCGTCCTCGACGGTGATGACGCCTTCCTTGCCGACCTTGTCCATCGCTTCGGCGATGATCTGGCCCACATGCTCGTCAGCGTTGGCCGAAATGGTGCCGACCTGGGCGATTTCCTTCGAGGTGGTGCAGGGCTTGGAAATCTTCTTCAGCTCCTCGACCAGGGCGATCACGGCCTTGTCGATGCCGCGCTTGAGGTCCATCGGGTTCATGCCGGCGGCCACATACTTCATGCCTTCGCGGGCAATGGCCTGCGCCAGCACGGTGGCCGTGGTGGTGCCGTCGCCGGCGTTGTCGCTGGTCTTGGACGCCACTTCCTTGACCATCTGCGCGCCCATGTTCTGGAGCTTGTCCTTGAGTTCGATTTCCTTGGCCACGGACACGCCGTCCTTGGTCACGGTGGGGGCGCCGAAGCTGCGCTCCAGCACCACGTTGCGGCCCTTGGGACCCAGCGTCGCCTTCACGGCGTTGGCCAGAATGGTCACGCCTTCCATCATGCGTACGCGGGCATCCGCGCCGAACACTACTTCTTTAGCTGCCATGTGTATTTCTCCGATTGTGTTGGGGGAAGCTCTGCGCTTACTTCTCGATGACGGCCATCAGGTCGTCTTCGCGCATCACCATCAGTTCGTCGCCATCCACCTTCACGGTCTGGCCGGCATATTTGCCGAACAGCACGCGGTCGCCGGCCTTCACGGCCATGGGCTGCAAGGTGCCCTTGTCGTCACGCTTGCCCGGGCCCACGGCCAACACTTCGCCCTGGTCGGGCTTTTCGGCCGCGTTGTCGGGGATGAAAATGCCCGAAGCGGTCTTGGTTTCCTGTTCCACGCGTTTGACGATGACGCGGTCATGCAAGGGACGCAAATTCATTCGTGTTGCTCCTGTTGATGGAATTCGAGAGGTTGAAACGCACGCCATGCCCGAATAGGGCTGAGCGGGAGCACTTGGAGACCGGCCTCGACAGCGAGCCGGTGTTTCGCTAGCACTCACCT
>JAJZDV010000091.1 GCA_021846025.1 Pseudomonadota bacterium | reverse complement strand
TGTTTGAGTCTCTGCTCAAGCGCCATGCAGGCGTGAAAGACAGCAGCGGCCTGCTGCCCGGCCACGGCGGTGTGCTCGACCGCGTTGATGCACTGCTGCCCCTGTTGCCCATAGCCCTGCTCTTCATCGCATGAAACGTGTCGCTATTCTCGGCTCCACCGGCTCCATCGGCCAAAGCACACTCGAGGTGCTGGCCCTGCATCCGGAGGCCTTCGAGGTCTACGCGCTTGGCGCTCAAAGGCGCGACGATTTACTGCTGACGCAATGCCTGCGTTTTGCCCCGCGACTGGCCGTGCTGAGCGATGCTGCAGCGGCTCAGCGCCTTCGAGTGGAACTTCGTTTGCGCGGCAGCAAGACGGAAGTCCTGCACGGCGACGCGGCCCATGTGCAAGTCGCGCAAGCGCTTGAAACCGATGTCGTCATGGCTGCGATCGTCGGCGCCGCCGGGCTTGCCTCGAGCATTGCAGCCGCGCGCGCCGGCAAGCGCGTGCTGCTGGCCAACAAGGAGTCGCTGGTGGTGGCGGGTGAGCTTTTCATGCAGGCCATGCGGCAAGGTGGAGGACTGCTCATTCCCATCGACAGTGAACACAGTGCGATTCTGCAAAGCCTGCCGCAAGAGCGCGGTCACTGGCGTGGCAGTGTGCGCGAGATCACTCTCACAGCATCGGGCGGGCCTTTTCGCCAGACGGATCCTTCGACCTTGCGCGACATCACTCCCGAACAAGCCTGTGCCCATCCGAACTGGAGCATGGGGCGAAAAATTTCGGTGGATTCCGCCACGATGATGAACAAGGCGCTCGAAGTCATCGAAGCACATCACTTGTTCGGCATGCTGCCTGCGCAAATTCAGGTGCTGATCCACCCCCAGAGCATCGTGCACTCCATGGTCGGCTATCACGATGGGTCCGTCGTGGCGCAACTCGGCATGCCCGATATGCGCACTCCGATCGCCTATGGCCTGTCCTATCCGCAGCGCATAGCTTCCGGCGCATCCTGGCTGGACTTGGCGCGCATCGGTCGTCTTGATTTCGAGTTACCGGATCCCAATCGCTTCCCTGGTTTGCAATTGGCGTATGCAGCCCTTGCCATGCCCACGGGAGCCTGCGCCGTGCTCAACGCCGCCAACGAAACGGCCGTCGCTGCTTTCCTTCAGGGGCGGATGCGTTTCACCGATATTCATCGTGTCAACTCCGACACGCTGAACGACGTTCAACTCGGCGGTGCACGCAACCTTGACGATCTGCTTGAACTTGACCACTTGGCCCGTCAGCAAGCTCAGTCCCGTATCAAAGCCCTGGTTCCTTGAAGCCGGGCACAATCCATTTTGGCATCGCTGATTGCGTGCTGCCTTGAGGAGTTTCAGATGGTCACTGTGCTTGCCTTTGTTTTCGCTCTTGGCCTGCTCATCACGGTTCATGAGTACGGACATTACCGGGTTGCAGTTGCTGCCGGGGTGAAGGTGCTTCGCTTTTCGATTGGGTTTGGCAAACCATTGTTGAAGTACCGGCGTGGACGAGACCAGACTGAATTCGTCATTGCCGCCATTCCGTTGGGTGGCTTCGTGCGGATGGTCGATGAACGCGAAGGCGATGTTCCTGCCAGCGATTTGCCGCGCGCCTTCAACCGCCAGACCCTGCTCAAGCGTGCGGCCATCGTGGCGGCCGGCCCTGCGGCCAATTTGCTGCTGGCCGTGGCCCTGTTTGCGGTGGTTGCCTTCGTTGGCGTGCGTCAGCCTATCGCGCTCTTGGGAGCGGCGCCATCCGGCAGTCCTGCCGCCTTGGCAGGAGTGCGTGATGGCGAACAGGTCGTTGCCATCACGGCCGACGGCAGTACCCAAGCTGTGCAGTCTTGGTCCGACCTGCAGCTGCAATTGCTCACAGCAGCCATGGACGGGCAAACGGTGAGTCTGAAACTCAGGCAAGCCGACGGTGCTGTCTCAAAGGCCACCTTGCACTTTGCCGGAGCTGAGGACAAAGCCGCTCAGCCCGACTTTCTTGCCTCTTGGGGTTTGCGGCTGAAAAGTCCGCCCGCATTGATTCGTGAAACCATCGCCGGTGACCCTGCCGAGAAGGCTGGCTTGCGTCCCGGAGACGTTGTGACCCAAGTCAATGGTCGGGCTATCGGCGGCGCTGAAGCCTTGCTCAAGGCCATCCAGGCCAGCGCTGGGAGTCCCTTGCATATGCTCATAAAGCGCGGGCACCAAAACGTCGCCCTGACCATCCGGCCTCAAGCCCAGCCTCTGGCCTCGAATGGCCAACGGGTTTGGCGCATCGGGGCCATGCTGGGCGGCGAAATTCCATCTGTGGTGGTCAAGAGTGGACCTTTGGGTGCTGTGGCACAGGGCTTCTCACGCACCTGGGAATTGAGTGTGCTCACGCTCAAGACGCTGGGCAAAATGGTCATCGGCCAGGCTTCCCTCAGCAACCTCAGTGGTCCAGTCACTATTGCGGACTACGCTGGCCGCAGCGCCGAGCTCGGCTGGTTGTCCTACATCAGTTTTCTGGCCATCATCAGTGTGAGTCTGGGTGTGCTGAATCTGCTGCCGCTACCGATCTTGGACGGAGGGCATCTCTTGTATTATGCGATCGAAGGTTTTACGCGTCGCAGTATTCCCCAGCGCTTGCAGGAAAGGCTGCAGCAAGGCGGCCTTGTCATCATTGCACTGATGATGACCATTGCGCTCTACAACGACTTCGCCCGGTTGATCGGGCCCATGCATTGATCCCAATTCCGAGGTTAATTTGAGGTTCCGTCACGCATTGCAGGGTACTGCCGTGGCCGTGTTGGCTGTGGCCTGCGCCCAGGCCTACGCCGCCGACACATTCGTCATCAAGGACATCCGCGTCGATGGCCTTCAAAGAACCGAACCAGGGACCGTTTTCAGCTACTTGCCCTTTCGCGTGGGTGACACCTACACGCCGGAGAACGGCGCTGCTGCCATCCGGGCTTTGTTCGCCACCGGACTGTTCAAGGATGTGCGTGTGCGCACAGACCATGATGTGGTCACCATCATCGTCGAAGAGCGTCCGGTGATCGCCAGCGTCGAGTTCGTCGGCACCAAGGAATTTCCGAAGAAAACCCTGATCGAGGCGCTCAGCCAGGTGGGGCTTGGTGAGGCTCGTCCTTTCGATCAGGCCTTGGTCGACAAAGCAGTGCAGGAACTCAAGCAGCAATATCTGGCGAAGGGCTACTACGCTGCAGAGGTCACCACCACCGTGACGCCGCTGGAGCGTAACCGCGTCAATGTGCTCTTCAATGTGACGGAGGGTGCGATTGCCAAGATTCGCGCCATTCACATCGTTGGTAACAAGGTCTACAGCGAGAGCGATCTGCGCGATCTGTTCTCGCTCTCCACCCCGGGCTGGTTGAGTTGGTACACCAAGTCCGACCAGTACTCGCGAGCCAAGCTCAACGCCGATCTCGAAACCTTGCGTTCCTACTACCTCGATCGCGGTTATCTCGATTTTCGCATCGAGTCCACCCAGGTGGCTCTCTCGCCCGACAAGAACAGCATGTTCATCACTGTGAACATCCACGAGGGAGCGAAGTACGCGGTTTCAGGCTACAAGCTCGAAGGCAATTATCTTGGCCTGGCGGACGAGTTTCGAGCCTTGGTCAAGCTCAAGCCAGGCGACATGTACAGCGCCAAGCTGCTCAATGAAAGCGTCAAGTCGATCGTCGAAAAATTCGGCGTCTATGGCTACGCCTTCGCGCGTGTCGAGCCCAAGCCTGAAATCAATCGTGAAACGCACGAGGTCTTTTTCACCATCGATGCCGATCCAGGCAAGCGAATCTACGTTCGTCGCATCAACATCTCCGGCAACACCCGGACCCGTGACGAAGTCATCCGCCGCGAATTCCGTCAATTCGAAGACGCCTGGTACGACGTCGACCGTATCAAGCTCTCGCGTGACCGCGTCGATCGTCTGGGCTACTTCAAGGACGCGACACTCGGAACCCGCGAAGTTCCTGGCACCAGCGACCAGGCCGACCTGGACATGCATGTCACCGAGAAACCCACAGGCATGCTTGGTTTGGGAGTCGGGTTTTCCAGTGCCAACAGCATCTCGTTCAATGCGTCGGTGAGCCAAGACAATATTTTTGGCAGTGGCAACAACCTGAGCGTTGACTTCAATACGTCCAGCTATTACCGAACCGTCTCGGTGTCCAGCACCAACCCGTATTTCACCCAAGACGGAATCAGTCGCACGGTCAACGCTTATTACCGCACCATCCAGCCCTACTACAGCCAGGGCAACAACTACACCATCACGACGCCAGGCTTCAATGTTCAGTTTGGCGTGCCGTTCACGGAATACGATCGTGTGTTTTTCGGCGCTGGATTCGAGCAATACAGTCTGGCCTTGGCGCCCGGTGCGCCGGCCTCCTACATCGCCTATGTCAACCAGTTCGGTAAAACCTCTTCTGGTATTCCGTTGACCATCGGTTGGCAGCGAGACAGCCGCAACAGTGCACTGGTTCCCACCGATGGACGCTACCAGCGACTGAGCGTGGAGTACAGCCCGTTCAGCAGTTTGCGCTACGTTCGCTCGACTTATCAATTCCAGCAATTCTTGCCGGTCAGTCGGCAAACCAACTTGGCATTCAACGGATTGGTGGGTTATGCCCATGGCCTCAATGGCAGACCCCTTCCGATCTTCAAGAACCTGTATGCCGGTGGCATTGGGACTGTGCGTGGTTTCCAGCAAAGCTCTCTTGGCCCGCAGGATGCGCAAGGTTACGCACTCGGGGGTGCCAAGCTGCTTGTGGCTGATTTCGAATACCAGTTCCCATTCCCGGGAACGGGTGCGGACAAGAGCCTGCGCATGTCGACCTTTCTCGACAGCGGCTATGTCTGGGGTGAAAATCAGAAGGTCAGCTTGTCAGACATGCGCGCCTCGGTCGGTGTTGCGGTATCGTGGATTTCACCGATCGGACCTTTGAAATTCAGCATTGCCAAGCCCATTCGCTCGCAGCCCAGCGACAAGCTGCAAGCCTTCCAGTTCACTGTCGGTACTGCCTTCTGACCACCACACCAAACACCATGATGTCGATGACTCGTCTGACTCGCTGCACCCTTGTTGCCAGTTTTTGCGCGGCAACCTTCCTTTCTGGCATGACTGCCCATGCGCAATCTGCACCGGCCAAGCCAATGACCGCGGCAGGGGTGACTGGAAAAATCGGTTTCATCAATACCGAGCGCATCCTGAAGGATTCAACCTTGGCGAAAGCGGCGCAACAAAAACTCGAAGCCGAGTTTTCCAAACGCGACAAGGAACTTCAGGACATGGCCGCCAAGATCAAGGCGCTGAACCAGAAGCTTGAAAAAGATGGACCGGTGATGTCGGATAGCGATCGCATCAACTCCCAGCAACAACTGGCGGACATGAACCGCGATTTTCAGCGCAAGCAACGCGAGTTCGGTGAAGACTTGAACGCCAAACGCAATGCTGCCCTGGCCATCGTCCTCGACAAGGCGAATAAAGTCGTGAAAGAAATTGCCGAGAAGGACAACTACGACATCATTTTCCAGGACGCTGTCTATGTGAACCCTCGCATCGATATCACTGACAAGGTCCTGAAGGCCTTGGATGCTTCCAGCAAGTAACCATGAGCGAGGATCACCTGGGCGCCGCAAAAGGCCTTCGGGTTGGCGAGATTGTCGACGCACTGGGAGGTGACCTGCGGGGTGACGCACAGCATCAGGTGCTGCGCATCGCGTCGATCGAGCGCGCCGGCGCAGGCGAGATCGCTTACCTCAGTCACAGCAGCAAGCGTGGGTGGCTGAACAGCACGCAAGCCAGCAGCGTTATCTTGCCGGCCGATCTGGAGGCCGAGGCGAAGCGTTTCAAAGCCGCCATTCTGACGCCGGATCCCTATCTCTACTACGCCCGGCTTGCCCAGTGGTTTGCCGAATTGCTGGCCGAACCAGAGGTGGCCGGAGTGCATGCCTCTGCTGTGGTCGACTCAGGGGCGCATTTGGCTCCAGGCGCTGTGATCGGGCCCTGTGCTGTGGTCGAGTGTGGAGCGGTGATTCATGATGCAGCCCATATCGGTGCGGGCTGCTTCGTTGGCCGCAACGCAATCATTGGTCAAGGTACGCGCTTGCATCCGCGCGTGGTGGTGCTGGCGGGTTGCACATTGGGTGAGCGCTGCATCGTGCACTCGGGTGCAGTGATCGGGGCCGATGGCTTTGGCTATGCTCGGGACGAACATGGCGCGGGTGTCAAGATCCCGCAAACCGGTGGCGTGCGTATCGGCAACGACGTGGAGATCGGGGCCAACACGACCATCGACCGAGGTGCGCTGGACGACACACGCATCGGTGACGGCGTCAAGATCGACAATTTGGTTCAGATCGCGCACAACGTGCAGATCGGCCCTCACAGCGCTTTGGCGGGTTGCGTCGGCGTTTCGGGTAGCGCGCGTATTGGCGCATATTGCTTCATCGGCGGCGGCGTGGGTATTGCCGGGCATCTTGAGATCGCTGACCATGTCGTGATTGGTGGCATGTCGCTGGTTTCTCGTTCCGTACGCCTGCCAGGGCATTACACGGGAGCCTTCCCGCTGGATACTCACCAGAACTGGTCAGAAAATGCGGCCACGCTACGGCATTTGTCCCAACTGCGCCGCCGAGTGCGACAACTCGAAAACAAGCTTGACACCCAGGCACTCCCTGACTTGACGAAACCATGATTGTTTTTGACATCAACCAGATCCAAAAACTGCTTCCGCACCGCTACCCCTTCTTGCTGATTGATCGGGTGGTGGAGTTTGAAAAGGGCAAGCGCATTCTGGGTTACAAGAATGTTTCGTTCAATGAGCCCTATTTCTCGGGCCATTTCCCGCAAAAGCCGATCATGCCGGGAGTTCTCGTCCTGGAAGCTCTGGCGCAGGCTGCCGGCATTCTTGCTTTCGGGACCCTGGAGCAGGGTGCCGAGGAGAGTTCGGTGTATTACCTGGTGGGCATCGACGGCGCCCGCTTCAAGCGCCCGGTCGTGCCAGGGGACAGGCTCATGCTCGAGGTGGAGATGGTTCGCCAAATGCGCAGCATCTACAAGTTCAATGCCGTGGCACGGGTCGAGAACGAAATCGTGGCGCAGGCCGAGTTGATGTGCACCGAACGCCAGATCGACTGATGGAGCTGCCTTGAGTTTGATTCATCCCACTGCAATCGTCGACAGCAAGGCGCAGATCGACTCCAGCGTTCGCATCGGGCCCTTATGCGTCATCGGCCCGGATGTCCACATCGGCCCCGGCACCGAGATCGGCCCGCATGTCTGCGTCCAAGGCCGCACCCGTATCGGTCGTGACAATCGGATTCATGCTTTTTGCTCGCTCGGCGGGATTCCGCAGGACAAGAAGTACGCGGGTGAAGCGACCGAGTTGCACATCGGCGATCGCAACACCATTCGGGAATACTGCACCCTGAACCTGGGCACGGCGCAGGACACCGGGGTCACCCGCCTGGGCAGCGACAACTGGGTCATGGCCTATGTGCACATGGCGCACGACTGTCAGGTTGGTAACCACACCGTCTTTGCCAACAGCGCGCAACTGGCTGGTCATGTGCGTGTCGGCGACTGGGCTACCCTGGGAGGCTACACCGGCGTGCATCAGTTCGTGCAAATCGGTGCGCATGTGATGACAGGCATCAGCTCCGTCGTCACGCAGGACGTGCCACCGTTCGTTCTGCTCGCTGGCAACCCGGGGGTGCCCCACGGTATCAACACCGAGGGTCTGCGTCGACGTGGGTTCGATGTGGCGCGTCTTGCCGTTTTACGCGAGGCCTATCGCAAGCTTTATCGCCAGGGCTTGTCGTTGCAACAGGCATCGGCCGCGTTGGCCGAGATGCAGGCCACACATGCCAGCAGTCGCGAGGATCTGGCGCAATGGCTTGCTTTCATCGCGACCAGCAAGCGCGGTATCGCCCGCCCCTGAGCCAGGCCTCGGCTCCAGCCATGTCAGTCGGCTACGTCGCCATGGTCGCCGGAGAGCCCTCCGGGGATCTGCTGGCCTCCCATGTTCTTGCCGCGCTTCGCAAGATGCAGCCCGGGTTGACGTGCGCAGGTATCGGTGGCGAGCGCATGCGCGAACAAGACTTCACGTCCTGGTGGCCGACCCAGCGCCTGGCTGTGAATGGCTACGCTCAGGTGCTGCCGCGTCTGCCCGAGTTGTTGTGGATGCGTCGGCAACTGCGTCTACGCCTGCTGCGCCAGCGGCCTGCCGTGTTTGTCGGGGTCGATGCGCCCGATTTCAATCTGGGTTTGGAACGTCGTTTGCGCGAAGCCCGGATTCCCACCGTGCACCTGGTCAGTCCATCCATCTGGGCCTGGCGACGCGAACGTCTGCACGGCATCGCCCAGGCGGTCGATCACATGCTCTGTGTTTTTCCGTTCGAGCCGGAGCTTTATGCGCAGACCCGTGTGCGCGCCATCTACATTGGCCACCCTTTGGCGGAAGTGATTCCCGATCAGCCCGATCGTCTTGGCGCACGCCATTTGCTCGGGCTGGCGCAAGATGCTCTGGTCATCGGCGTTCTGCCTGGCAGCCGGATCGGCGAAATTCAGCAGATCGCGCCCAGCTTTCTTGGTGCGGCACAACGGCTGCAGCAGCGTCATGGGGCTCGCTTGGTGCTGCCCGTCGCGCACCCGAGTCTGTTGCCCTTGCTGCAGCGGCAGTTGCAGGCCTTGCCGGGACTTGAGATCCAGCTCACGCAGGGTCAGTCGCACGCCGTCATGGCCGCTTGCGACCTGGCCCTGGTGGCGAGTGGTACTGCGACCCTGGAATGTGCTTTGTTCAAGCGCCCGATGGTGATTGGCTACCGTGTGCCCGAGTTGTCGCGGCGACTCATGGCCGGCAAGGGCTACCTGCCTTGGGTGGGTTTGCCGAATATTCTTGCCGGTGCGTTTTGGGTGCCTGAACTGCTCCAAGACGCCTGCACCCCCGATGCTCTGGCCGAAGCGGCCGAGAGTTTGCTGCGGGACGATGTGCGGCAAGCGCAGTTGAGAGACCGATTCATCGAACTGCATGCGCAGTTGCGTCGACCGACGGCAAGCCTTGCCGCGCAGGCCATCCTCGAAGCTGCCCATGCTGGATGAGACCATGCCCGTGGACCCGCTATTCGCAGGGCCCGACTCGGCGTTCACGCACATCGCGGGCTGCGACGAAGTGGGGCGTGGGACCTGGGCGGGCCCGGTTGTCGCCGCTGCCGTCATTCTCGATCCCCATCGCCCGATTGCCGGACTGGCCGACTCCAAAAAACTCTCCAGCAAGCGTCGTGAAATCCTGGATGTTCTGATTCGCGAACGCTGCCTTGCATGGAGCCTTGGACAGGCCAGTGCCCAGGACGTTGATCGGCTCAACATTCTTCAAGCAACGCTGCTGGCGATGCAGCGCGCCGTGGCCGCACTGCAGCCCCAGCCCGATCTCGTGCTGGTCGACGGCAATCGCGTTCCTGATTTGCCCATGCGCTGCAAGGCCATCGTCGGTGGCGATGCCACGCAGGCGGCCATCAGTGCAGCGTCCGTCATCGCCAAGGTCTACCGCGATCGGCTGATGCGGTCCTTGGCCAAGGATCACCCTGTTTACGGGTTTGAGCAGCATTTCGGCTACGGCACAATGCAACATCGACTCGCCCTGCAACGCCATGGGCCCTGCGCCGAACATCGCCACAGTTTTTCCCCCATACGACAACTCACCGATCCAACCTTGAGCGAAGGCCGCCGTGAAGCGCATCATTTCCGCTGAAAACCCACTGGTCAAAACACTGCGTGCATTGAGCAGCGAACCCGGTGCGGTCAAGCGCCTCGGCCAAGTCTGGCTCGAAGGTATTCATCTTGTGCAGGCAGCACTCGATAGCGGCCATCATGCCGATCCCCTGGTGACGACGGATGATGGCCTGTTGCAACCTGAAATTGCGGCCTTGGTCGAGCGCGCTGGGAGCACGAATACGGTCATCCTGCATCGTGCCTTGTTCAGCTGGATTTCCACTGTGGAAAATGGTCCGCAAGTCGGTATGTTGATCGACAAGCCCAAAGGTGCCAAGCCCAAGCCGGGTGCGGCCGTCGTGCTCGACCGCATCCAGGATGCCGGCAATGTCGGCACCATCTTGCGTACAGCCGCCGCCGCTGACTGTGGCGCGGTCTATCTGTTGCGGGGCACGGCTGGGGCATGGACTCCCAAGGTCTTGCGCGCCGCCATGGGAGCCCATTTCTACTTGCCCATCTTCGAGGACGCGCCCTGGGACCAGGTTGCGAACATCGTTCCGCGCCCGATCTATGCCACTGCCTCCGTTGCCGATATGGGTTTATACGAGTTGGATTTGAATCAACCCGTGACCTGGGTGTTCGGCAATGAAGGGCAGGGTATTTCTGAGCACCTCATGGCCAAATGTTCAGCTGTCGTCCGGATTCCCCAGGCAGGGCCGATCGAATCCATCAATGTGGCCTCTGCGGCCGCAGTTTGCCTCTTCGAAGGGGTGCGCCAACGTCAGTTGGCTGAAGGCTGAAAAGCCTTCGTCCACCCCCAATCTCAAACTCCGAGCCCAGTCACCGACCCTGCCAAGATTCGGTACACAGCCGCGAGGGTGCGGCAGCGATGCGGCGTCAAACCGATCGGCCGGGGTTTGCAGGCGATTGCACCAATGCCAGGCTGAGTGAGCCGGGCGAGGCCCAGATGCGGCCGGC
>JAJZDV010000090.1 GCA_021846025.1 Pseudomonadota bacterium | reverse complement strand
CCAAACTCCCAATAGTTGCGGTTGTGCCGGCTGGTGTGTCCAGGGCGGGCATAGGCCGACACCTCATAGCGCTCCAAACCTGCGTTCTGCGCTGCATCGGCCACAGCCAGTTGCATGTCGGCCGTCAGGTCGGCATCGGGCAAGCGATCGGGAGGGCGCTTGGCGAACGGGGTTTGCGGCTCGAGGCTGAGTTGGTAGAGCGAGAGGTGTGGTGGCTTGTAGGCAAGCGCCTGCCGCACCTCGGCCACTGCCTGCTCCAGGCTCTGAGCGGGTAGCGCAAACATCAGGTCGATGTTGAAGGTGGGCACGACACGGCCTGCCTCTTCGATGGCAGCTCGCGCTTGTGCGACGTCATGGACACGGCCGAGGACGCGGAGTTTGGCGTCATCGAAACTCTGCACCCCGATGGACAGGCGATTGACTCCCGCTTGTGCGTAGGCGGCAAAGCGGTCACGCTCGAAGGTGCCGGGATTGGCTTCGAGGGTGATTTCAGCGTCGGGGGCCATGGCGACACGAGCTCGTACCAGGGCCAACAGGGTGTCGATGGCGTCAGGGGAGAACAGGCTGGGAGTTCCGCCACCGATAAAAATGCTCGCGATGCGGCGCCCCCAGATGAGTGGGAGCGCCGCATCCAGGTCCGCCATCAAGGCCTGGGTGTAACGTTCCTCGGGAATGACCGATTCGACCCCGCGCCATTCATGGGAGTTGAAGTCGCAATAGGGGCATTTGCGCAAGCACCAGGGCAGATGCAAATACAAGGCCAGAGGTGGCAGGGCCTGGAGTTGAAGGGTGCCGGCGCGCATGTAGCGCGGCAGTAGCGCGGATGCGCCCTGCAACGGCAATTCGCCGGCAAGCGTTGCACTGTCAACCGGCGCGAACCCGGTATGCGGGTGAATGGGAACGGCCGGACCGCTCACGGCATGCTCGCAGGCGACTGCTTGGAGCCAATGCCCCAAGCAGTCTGCAGCAACTGCGCGAGGTGCCGCACGGCGCAGGCACGATGGCTGATGCTGTTCTTGCGTTCGGCCGGAATCTGGGCCAAGGTCAGATTCACATCCGGCAGCAGGAACAGGGGGTCGTAGCCGAAGCCGCCCTCGCCTGCGGCTTCGTGAACAATGGCGCCGTGCAGCCAGCCGTAAGCGATGAGTGGCTCGGGGTCACCGGCATGGCGCACGGCGGCAAGGACGCAGATGAAATGGGCGCGACGCTCGACCACCGCGACCAGTTCTCGCAGCAACTTGCTGTTGTTGGCCTGGTCTTGGGCACTGCGGCCGCGTTGAACTCCGTCGCGTTCACCGCCTTCGTGAGCGAAGCGGGCGGAATGCACCCCAGGGGCGCCGGCAAGCGCCTGAACGCACAGACCGGAATCATCGGCCAGCGCTGGCAGACCGGTTTGCGTCGAGGCATGCCGAGCCTTGGCTAAGGCATTCTCGATAAAGGTGCTGTGGGGCTCAGGGCATGCCTCGACATTCCAGTCTGACTGCAAGGCCAGGTCGAGGTCCAAGCCCTGCAGCAACACCTGAAATTCACGCCATTTGCCCGCATTGCCCGTGGCCAGCACGAGGCGTGGCTTGTCGCCTGCAACCACCTTCATGCCAAGCCGAGCGCCCGCCTTTGCAAGCGGACGAGGTGTTCGATCCCAAGTTGGGCCGCGTCCACCAGCGTATCGAGCTGGTCGCGCCGGAAAGGCTCGCCCTCGGCCGTGCCCTGCACCTCAACCAGGCCGCCGGAGGAGGTGCCGACCACGTTCATGTCGCAATCGCACGTGGAGTCCTCATCGTAGGCGAGGTCAAGCAGGATTTCACCGCCGAGCAAGCCGACGGACACGGCTGCGACGAGTTCGCGCATCGGGTTACGCTCGATCTTGCCTTGGCGCAACAACCAGTCACAGGCATCCCAGGCTGCCACAGCAGCACCGGTGATGGAAGCGGTACGGGTGCCGCCATCGGCCTGCAGGACATCGCAGTCGAGAAGAATCTGGCGCTCACCCAAGGCGGCAAAGTCGAAGACGCTTCGCAGGCTGCGGCCGATCAGGCGCTGGATCTCTTCGGTGCGCCCCTGCGGACGCCCGCGCTTGACTTCGCGGTCGCTGCGCGTGTGGGTGGAGCGTGGCAGCATGCTGTACTCAGCCGTGACCCAGCCCTTTGCGCTGTTGCGTCGATGTGGCGGAACGCGCTCTTCGACACTGGCCGTGCACAGCACCTGGGTACGGCCGAACTCGACCAACACCGAACCCTCGGCATGGCAGGTGAAATGACGGGTCAAGCGCACGGGACGCAAGGCGTCGGCCGCGCGCGTGTCGGAACGGGAATAGGGCATGGTGATTATTTTTTCGCCGCGGCGCGACGGATGGCTTCGTTGATTTCGGCGATGGAACGCTCGATGGCGGCATCGTCAAGTTCGTCGATTTGCATGTCGGGAAGACCCGACTGGAAAGTGGAGGCAAAGACACCGGGCCGGATGCCCTCGGTGCTCACACCCTGGGTGGTTTCGCGCTCAGCTTCGGCTTCCCACTCCATCGCCAAGGCGGTGACGTTGTCGGATTCGGCGGCGTTTTGCCGCAGTGCCAGCTCGACCATCTCGGGCACGGCATCCGACAACACGCGATCGCTCAGCAACCGCACGATGGCGACCTCGGGCAACTGACTCCATAAACCATCGGAGCAAAGCATCACCATATCGCCCGAACGCAAGGTCTGGGGCACACCGATTTCGACGAAGGGCAGTTGCGGCGAGCCCAGGCAGGTGTACAGCACATTGCGATTGACCGGCGCGCCTTCCAGGGTTGCATCGAGCACCTTGCTTTCGCGCACGGCGCGCAGCATGCGCTGCTCGGCATGGGAGTGATCGCGGGTGCGCGTCAACAGCGCCCCATTGCGCAGGAAGTAAAGGCGTGAATCGCCCACATGGGCCCATTGCGCGACGCCGGCCTGCAACACACACAGCACCACGGTGGTCCGCGGGTAATCGCTCAGACTGTGGGCTTTGGCGTAGCGCTGAATTTGTTCGTGTGCAGCCAAAATCGCACGACGCAGGAAAGCACGAACGTCGTCGAGAGCCGGCTTGGCCTCACGCTGGAACATCGCCGCGATGGTCTGCAAGGCGAGTTGTGCCGCCATGTCCCCTCGGGGGTGGCCGCCCATGCCATCCGCAAGGCCCAACAGCACGCTGTCGTGTGTGTAGCAATAGCCCATGCGGTCTTCATTGGCCATGCGAGCGCCGCGACGGCTGACTTGATAAACCGAGAATTTCATGATTTGTCGCGCCCGGCCGGTGTCCGCTCGCGCCCTCCGACCACCGGGCCCATGCGGGTTGCCCCGCCCATGCGCGTGACCTGCTTGGCCTTGTCCACGCGCGCCTTGGTGTCGTGCACCAGTTCGTCGATTTGCATCCGCAATTTTTCGCTGAGCGTGAGCTGGGTGTAGCGCCGTGGATTCTCGGCGCCGAGTTCTTTTTGCAGGTTGAACACACTTTGCGGTCGAGCCAAGGGGTCCAGCGACATGCACCATTCAACGATTTCGATCAGGTTGTCGGAATAAATGCCGCGAAGTTTCGAGAGCTGCATGGGCAATCGGTCCTTCTCCAGGCGCTGCGTCGCCTCGTAGGGGGGGTAACCGGTCATCGACGCATAGATGCAGGCGCCGACGGAATAAATATCGGTCCAGGGGCCGAAGGAGGCATCGCGTTTGTACATCTCCGGCGCGGCAAAACCGGGGGTGTACATGGGTCGAAAGCGCTTGTCCTGCTGACCCAGCACTTCGCGAGCGGCGCCAAAGTCGATGAGGATGGGTTTGTCCTCGTCGGTGATGAAGAGGTTGGCCGGTTTAATGTCCAGGTGCAGCATCTTGTGCTGATGCACCACGCGCAATCCCTGAAGGATTTCGTCATAGAGCGAACGAATGGTCGACTCGCGGAAAATCTTTTTGCGTTTGAGCTCACGCGCCGTGATGACGAATTCCTGCAGCGACGAGCCCTCCAGGTAATTCATCACCATGTACACCGTTTCGTTCTCGCGGAAAAAATTCAGCACCCCGACGACACTGGGGTGTGATATCTGCGCAAGCGACCGGCCTTCCTCGAAAAAACTCTTGAGTCCGAGCCGGTAGAGCGCAAGCTTCTCCGGGTGCGCGATGGGCACCATTTCGCCGGCTGCGCGATCCACCAGAGACGCCGGCAAATACTCCTTGATCGCAACGCGCTGAGCGTCGGGCGTGAGCGCGAGATAGACCACGCCGAAGCCGCCACTGGCGAGTTTGCGCAAGATGCGGTAGCCGCCGACTTGGGTATCGGGTTCGAGTGGTGCGGGTTTGGCTTTCGACATATGACGTGAAAACGGCAGGAATGCCCGATTGGTGAATTCCCGGCTGGCAGCCCACACTGTGGAAAAATGCGGCGTCCAAATCAGGGAGCGCCAAGTGAATTTACTTTATAGCATGACCGGTTACGCTGAAGTGAGCGTGGCTGTCGCAGGCGCACAACCTCCGCTTGCCATTCGTCTGGAATTGCGCAGCGTGAACAGCCGATTTCTTGATCTGATGTTCCGCCTGCCCGACGAATTGCGGGCTAACGAGGCCTCGGTGCGCGCACTTTTGACCCAGCAACTGCGCCGTGGCAAGGTGGAATGTCGCATCAACCTGGACGAGGCGCAGTCCGCACAAGCTCTCCCCGATCTGCAACAGATCGAACCGTTGCTGCAGGCCGAAGCCGTGCTGCTCGAGCGCGCTCCCCATTTGCGCAGCCTTTCCGTGGCCGATGTCTGGCGCCTGAGTGCTGCACAGCAACTGCAGACGCCTGCGGATCCAGCCCAGTTGACTCACGCCATGCAGCGCGCAGCCGAGGCGGCCCTGAGGGCGCTGCAGGCTGCACGCGCAGCAGAAGGCGAGCGTTTGCGAAGTTTTTTGCTGGAGCGTTGCGCCCAACTCCAGCAGTGGGCGCTGGCGGCCGAGCGAGTGGCACCGCAAGCCGTGGCGCGGCTGCAGGAACGGTTCATGAGCCGCTGGAACGAAGCGCTGCAAGCCCTGGGCGGCAACCCGGACCCCGAGATCGTGCGGGACCGTTTGCTGCAGGAAACCACGGCTTTTGCCCTTCGAATCGACGTTGCCGAAGAAGTCAGCCGTTTACAATCCCATCTGGAGGCCATCGGCAAGGTCCTTGTCGACGGTGGAGAAATTGGCAAACGCCTGGACTTCCTGATCCAGGAACTGCACCGCGAAGCCAACACCCTGGGTTCAAAGTCCGCCGTGTTCGAACTCAGCGAACTGGCGGTTCACATGAAAGTTTGCATCGAACAGATGCGCGAGCAGGTGCAGAACCTCGAATAGAGCACCGAGCACCCGGTTCTTTTTGTCGCGACACACCTCAGCCAAGACCCCCACGCATGGACTTCCCGGGCAATTTGTTCGTTGTCGCAGCCCCCAGTGGTGCCGGAAAATCCAGCCTGGTGCAAAAACTGCTGTCGAAGGACAAGGGAATCCAATTATCCATTTCGTACACCACGCGCGCTCCACGCGGCCAGGAGCAGGATGGCCGGGAGTACGTCTTTGTCGAGCGCACCGAATTTCAGCGCCGTATCGACGCCGGGGACTTTCTCGAGTGGGCCGAAGTGCATGGCAACCTCTATGGCACGTCGCGGCACTGGCTGCAGCAACGCATGGCCCAAGGCGTGGACGTGATGCTGGAAATCGACTGGCAAGGCGCCGAGCAAGTCAAACGTCAGTTCAGCAATGCCGTCAGCGTCTACCTGTTGCCGCCTTCGTTCGAGGAACTGGAAGCACGCTTGCAGCGGCGGGGAGAAGATACTCCCGATGTCATCGCACGCCGGCTTGGCGATGCTCGACTGGAAACGCCGCACGCCAGCACCTTCGACTTTATAATCGTCAATCACGATTTTGCGCATGCGCTACGTGATTTGCAGTCCATCGTTGCTGCACAGCGCCTGCGATACTCGGCCCAGCGCCGCGCGCACCCCGAAGTGTTCAGGGCACTCGGCATACGCTGAGCCCTCGGCTCCCAACCTCACTGGAAACACCATGGCCCGTATCACCGTTGAAGATTGCCTGGAAAAAATCCCCAACCGCTTTCAGCTCGTTCTGGCCGCGACCTACCGGGCGCGCATGCTGGCCCAGGGCCACACACCCAAGATCGAAACCCGTGACAAGCCCGTGGTCACAGCGCTGCGCGAAATCGCCGCAGGACAGATCGGGATTGAAATGCTCAAACGCGTGCCTGCCTGAACGCCGCCCCAACCTGCCGGGTGCGCGGTGCCCTTGATGCGCCTACGTCATGCAAAGCCGCCCGCCCGCAACAAGCAGTTCACCCTCCCCTCGTCATCGCCCAGTCGTCCGGCGCAAGGCTGCCTTGACTGCCCATTCCCCGGGGGTGGAGAGTTCCAGTGGGGTGACCGAGGGCATTGCCGCTGACAAACCTCCAGCCGTGAGCCTGGCCGGCCTGCTGGAAAAGCTGGGAAGCTATTTGTCCGACGCTGATCTTCAGCAAATTCGATCCGCCTACCGATTTGCCGATGCCGCTCACCTCGGGCAATACCGCGCGAGTGGCGATCCTTACATTTCGCACCCGGTCGCCGTCGCCGAGATCTGCGCCGACTGGAAGCTCGACACTCAGGCCCTGATGGCCGCCCTGCTGCATGACACGGCCGAGGACAAAGGCATCACCCAGGCGGAATTGATCGAGCACTTCGGCCCCACGGTTGCGGTGCTGGTGGACGGCTTGACCAAGTTGGACAAGATTCAGTTCTCCAACCGCGAGGAGAACCAGGCCGAGAGCTTTCGCAAGATGCTGCTGGCCATGGCACGCGACATCCGCGTCATCCTGGTCAAGCTCGCCGACCGCCTGCACAACATGCGCACCCTCGGTGCGATGACGCCGGACAAGCGCCGACGGATCGCCACCGA
This sequence comes from Pseudomonadota bacterium, assembly GCA_021846025.1. Taxonomy (GTDB): domain Bacteria; phylum Pseudomonadota; class Gammaproteobacteria; order Burkholderiales; family Burkholderiaceae_C; genus Thiomonas_A. The sequence continues at coordinate 3,967 of JAJZDV010000090.1, read as the reverse complement.
GACCATGGACATCTACGCTCCGATCGCGTATCGGCTCGGGCTGAATCAGGTCTACCGGGAATTGCAGGACCTGGGTTTTCTGCACGGCCACCCCATGCGCTACGCCGTACTCATTCAGGCGCTGAAGGTCGCACGTGGCAATCGTCGTGATCTGGTCGACAAGATCTTGGCCGCAACCACCAAGTCATTTGCCGATGCCGGCATCGCCGTGCAGTTGCACGGTCGGGAGAAAACGCTCTACTCCATCTACCGCAAGATGCAGCGCAAGCACCGATCTTTCGCGCATGTGCAGGACATCTTCGGCTTTCGCGTGATTGTGTCCGACGTGCTGGACTGCTACCGTGCCCTCGGCGTTCTGCATGCGCAGTACAAGCCCATGCCGGGCAAATTCGAAGACTTCATCGCCATTCCCAAGCTCAATGGCTACCAATCCCTGCACACCACGCTGATCGGACCGACCGGGGCACCGGTTGAATTTCAAATCCGCACCGAGGCGATGCACCGCGTGGCCGAGAGCGGAGTAGCGGCGCACTGGCTGTACAAGACCGGCAATGGAGCTGAAGCCATTGCCCAGGTGAGCACCGCGGCATGGCTGCAATCGTTGCTGGACATCCAGAACGAGAACCGGGACGCGGCGGAATTCATCGAAACCGTGAAAGTGGATCTCGCGCCGGATGCGGTGTACGTGTTCACGCCCAAATCGCGCATCCTTGCACTGCCCCGCGGGGCCACGCCGGTGGATTTTTCCTACGCCGTGCATACCGACCTCGGCAACCAGACCGTGGCCGCCAAGGTGAACGGCGAACTGGTGCCGCTGCGCACCGAGTTGCACAGCGGCGATGTCGTGGAAATCGTCACCGCCCCCCATTCCCGCCCCAACGCCAACTGGCTGAGCTTTGTACGCACCGGGCGCGCACGCTCGAAGATTCGTCATGAACTCAAGGTTTCCCAGCAAGCTGAATCCCAAGACCTGGGCAAACGGCTTCTCGGCCGCGCCATGGTCCATGAAGGCAGGAGTCTGGACGATCTGACGAGCGGAGACTGGAGCCGGCTGCTGCACTGGAGTGGCAGCAAGAGCCAGGAGGAATTGTTCAGCGACATCGGACTGGGCAAGCGTGTTGCTGAAATCGTGGCCAAGCGTGCCTGCATGCAAGGCGGCCTCGGCCCAACCAAAGCGAAGCACACGATCGATCCGGCTGAACCAGCCTCAAGCTCGAATACGAGGGAAACTGCTCCCATTCCGACGCCGGGAGCAGCGGAAAACGCCCCTCGCACGGCCCTGCAACTCGACGGCAGTGAAGGCACATCGGTGCATTACGCCGATTGCTGCCACCCTATTCCCGGTGACACCGTGCTTGGCTATCTCGGCAAAGGCGAGGGACTGACGGTCCACCAAGAGGACTGCCCACAAGCCCGGCGCCTGTTCCAAAAACACCCGCGGAGCTGGATCGACCTGAGTTGGTCACCCGCCATCACCGGCCTCTATCAGGTCGGTATGGCCGTCATCGTCAATAACGGCAAAGGCGTTCTGGCCAAACTGGCCTCCGCCATCAGCGAGCATGACGCCGACATCATTCATGTGACGATGGATGATGACTCGGGTCAGCCCACGATCGAACTGCGCTTCATTCTTGCCGTGCACGACCGCAAACATCTGGCCGATGTCCTGCGTGCAGTGCGCACGCACAAGTTCGTGGTCAGGGCAGCGCGCGGCAAGCCACGCCCAAGCGGCTGATTCTTGGAGCCTTGATCCGGGGCCAGGCACTCCAACTCACGGTTCCGGATACGTCACATCGAGGACTTCCAACTGCAGCAGACCTCCCGGTGTGGGCAGGCTGACGATGTCGCCATCGCGCGACTTGAGCAGAGCGCGTGCCACCGGAGAGATCCAACTGATGTGGCCACGCTCCAGGTCGACCTCGTCGGCGCCAACGATGGTGACCGAGCGCTCGACGCCCTGATGGTCCACGTAGCGCACGGTGGCACCAAAGAAAATCTGGGCATTGCCGTGCTGGCTGGATGGGTCCACCACCTCGGCCAAATCCAGGCGCTTGGTCAAGAAGCGAATGCGCCGGTCCATTTCACGCAGGCGCTTTTTCCCGTAGATGTAGTCGCCATTTTCGGAACGATCGCCATTGGAGGCGGCCCAGGACACAATCTCGACAACTTTGGGTCGATCGCGCTCAATCAAATTCTTGAGCTCTTCGCGCAGTCGGCCGAACCCGGCGGGGGTCATGTAATTTTTACTGCCCGCCGGCAAGTCGGGCAAGCGCACCTCGTCATCGTCGTCGCGTTCGGGCGATGTGTCCTCGCGGGTGAAAGCCTTGTTCATCGTGTCCAATCCGAGAGACGGCCCAGTCCAAGCTGGCCCCAATCAAAAAACGCCCATCACGGGCGTTTCAAATCTGACGCAGCCCTGCGGGATGCAGGCGGGCTGGCCGTCTGCATCCCGCGTGGACGTTACTTCACGGATTCGACAGCCACAACCTTCTTCACACCGTTGTCGAACGTCGACAGGGTGATGGTCGGCTGAGCCAGATTGCCGTCAGCCATGAAGTGGATGTTTTTCTTGGTCACGCCGTTGTAGTCGATCTTCTGAATGAACGGCAGGTACTTGGCCGGTTCGACCGACTTGGCCTTTTCCATGGCCGTGGCGAGCACCATGGTGGCGTCATAGGCATACGGCGAGTAGATCTGGAAGGCACTGGCGCCAAACTCGGCGTCGTAGCGCTTCTTCCAGGCATCGCCTCCCGGCATTTGCGACAGCGGTGAACCGCCCTCGGCACAAACCGTCACGTCGGCAGCCTTGCCGGCCAATTTGGCCAGCTCGGGAGCACAGATGCCGTCGCCACCCATGAACTTGGCCTTGATGCCAAGCTGTTCCATCTGGCGCAACATCGGACCAGCCTGGGTGTACATGCCGCCGTAGAAAATCACGTCAGGATTCGCCGCCTTGATCTTGGTCAGAATGGCAGAGAAATCGGTGGCCTTGTCGTTGGTGTATTCACGATCCAGCACTTTCATGCCATCTTTCTGCGCGGTCTTGGCGAACACATCGGCCACGCCCTGGCCATAGGCCGTACGGTCGTCGATCACGGCCACGGTCTTCGCCTTCATCTCGTTCTTGGCATAGTTCGCCAGGCCAGCGCCCAAAGCGTTGTCGTTGGCGATGATGCGGAAGAAGGTCTTGAAGCCTTGCTCAGCAATCTTCGGGTCGGTCGATGACGGGGTGATGTCCGGGATTCCGGCGTTGTTATAAATGCGCGAAGCAGGGTAGGTGCAGCCGGAATTCAGGTGGCCCACGACGCCATTGACCTTCTCGTCAACAAATTTTTGCGCCACGGAGGTGGCTTGTTTCGGGTCGGCTTGGTCGTCCTGTGCATCGATTTTCCAGATCACCTTCTTGCCGCCGATCATGATGTTTTTCTTGTTCAGATCGTTGATGGCCATGCGAACACCGTTGGTGTTGTCTTGCCCATAGGCGGCCTGCGGACCCGACATCGGCGCTGCGCTGCCGATGATCACGGTCACATCATCGGCCGCGTAAGCGGTACCTACGGCCAGGGACAAGCCCAAAAGGGCATATTTCAGTTTCATGAATGAGCCTCCAGAAGGATATAAAAGTTGCTGTCGGTCGGGTGATTCCCAACGGACCGATACATTAGCTGAAACATGCTGAAATGAACAGCATGGTTTTCAGCGCCGATTTGGCCTTGTTGTGCATCGGTGAAAGCAGCCGTCCATCCCTGTTGCTGGTCGCCGCGTGCGCCACTGCCGCCCGGACGGGGTTGGCGTGAAGCGCGGTGCATGGCCCCGAGGGCTGCTGGAGCGGCGGACGAGGCATGGATTGATGCACGGCGAGGCGTCAATCCGAGTTACACCATTTGCCATTGCACACGAACTTTTCACCCAAGGCGCCCACATGACGACCATGTCTGCGGCTCTGGAGAAGCCGGCGAGCACGGGC
>JAJZDV010000089.1 GCA_021846025.1 Pseudomonadota bacterium | reverse complement strand
CCTGCATCTTGCTGGGCGAGGCCAAAAATCGCAAACGAAACGTGTTCACGGCTCGATGAATGCCACTCACAGCAGAACGGCGCGTGGCCTGCAGCGCCGCATCCGCATCCACATCCACATCCGCGGCGATCCACGTCGAGGCAACAACGTGCCCTGAGGCCTGGGACGCGACGCGCGCGCCCGCCACGGAGCGCCCCGAACAGGCATCCGCCCGCTGGTAGGCTGTGTCGTGTGTTACGGCCGCCTTGATCGGGCGTGATCCTCGCGGCGAAAGCGCCGCGGATCGCCACCGGATTCCTGCGCCGGCCACGCGCCCGAGAACGTGGCCGGCGGGGTGGGCGCCGCGCACCTGCGTCAAACCAACGGGTCTTGCCGATGCGACGGATACCAAACTTTGTGCTGCTGAGGGCGTTCGAGGCCGCCGCGCGGCTGGAGAGCTTCACGCTGGCCGCGCACGAACTGCACTTGACGCCTTCGGCCATCAGCCACCAGGTTCGCGAGCTCGAAGACTATTTCGCCCGACCTCTGTTCGTGCGGAAAAACCGGCGCGTCGAGGCAACCGCCGAGGGCCGGCGCCTGTTCCTCAGCCTTGCCCGCGTGCTGGACGCGATGGAAGCCGCCTGCAGCGAGGTGACGCTCGCGCCGCAGGCGCAGGTGCTGGCGCTGCATTGCGCCCCCAGCTTTGCCGTGAAATGGCTTGGACCGCGGCTGCCGCAATTCCTCCAGACGCATCCCAACGTGACGGTGCGCCTTTCCACGGGGGCCGAGCCGATCGATTTGACCCGGGTCAGAGACATCGACATGGCGATCTCCTACGGCTTCGCCCTCGAGCGCTCGGGCCTCGACGTGCGCGCGCTCGGCGCCGAGACCATCGTGCCGCTGTGCTCACCCAACCTGCTCGCGCCGGACATGCCCGATGAAGAGCGACTCGCCTCGCTCTGCCTGATCGAGTCTCAACTCAGCCAGGTGACCTGGCGCGACTGGTTCCAGCTCAATGCCTTGCCGCAGCCACCCCGGCCCCGCCTTTCATTCGACCGCGCGGCGCTGGCGATCTCGGCCGCCGTCGATGGGATGGGCATCACGCTGGAGAGCGCGCGCCTGGCCGAAAAGGAACTTGCCCGAGGCGACCTTGTCCTGCTCGGTGCTGGCCGATTCAAGACCATCTCGCGCGAGACCCACTTCTTGTCGCAGCGTTCCAACGAACGGCACCTTGAGAAGGTGCGTGTGTTCAGGCAATGGATGTTCTCCGAGTTGGGGGTCGACGAAACGTCGGCGTAGCCGCCCATCGGCTCGACGCCGCGACGCTCGACGAGCCGCGCGGCGCAGGCCGATGCAACCATTCGAAACCGATGGCCTCGACGCACGGAAAACTTGTGATGCATCAAACTGCGGTGACGCCCGTGTTCCTAGACTCGCGCCGATGGACCATGGCACGACTCGGGCAACGTCGATCCGGCAACACCCTGGCGCCGCGCGCGCCCTGCGCCTGCAAGGCCAGGCCGGCGAGTTGGCCGTGCGCGTGCTCAAGGCCATGGCGCATCGCGAGCGCCTGGTCATTCTTTGCCTGCTGATGGACGGTGAACAGTGCGTCCGGGACCTCGAACGCGGTGTTGGCATGCGTCAGGCCGCACTGTCGCAGCAACTCGCCCGCCTGCGCGCCGAGAACATCGTCGAAGCCGACCGCCAGGGGCGCTTCATGCTCTACCGCATTAAGACCCCACAGATCCTGGCCGTGGTGCGCGCGCTGTGCAGCGCGCTGGCCGACTGACGCGCGTGCGCCGTGGCCCGCGCGCCGATGCGCGCGTTTCGCCGCTTGACCAACCCTGCCGCGCGCGACACCCGGCGTGGAAACCGCGCGCCGGTCAGCGCGGCGCGAACCAAGGCCGGCGCCAGGCGCCGCCTCACCCTACCATCACGCCATGTCCGCAACTGCCTTTCTCACCCTGCTGGCCGCTGCCGTGCTGCTCGTGCCGCTGTTCAAGCGACTCGGGCTGGGCTCGGTGCTGGGCTATCTGGTGGCGGGCATGGCCGTCGGCCCCTACGGTCTGGGCGTGGACAGCCGTCCCGAGGCCATTCTGCACACGGCCGAACTGGGGGTGACCCTGCTGATGTTTCTCATCGGTCTGGAGCTGCAACCCAGCCGGTTGTGGGCACTGCGGCGCCAGGTGTTCGGCCTGGGCACGCTGCAGCTGGCCGGCGTGGCCGTACCGCTCACGGCTCTCGGCGTCGCGTTCGGCCTGGGCTGGAGCGGAGCCGCGTTGGTCGGGGTGGCGCTGGCGATGTCGTCCACCGCCTACATCCTGCCGCTGCTGGCCGAGCGGCGCGAACTCACCACACGCTTCGGCCGCGAATCCTTCGCCATCCTGCTGTTCCAGGATGTGAGCGTCATTCCCATCCTGGCGCTGCTGGCGCTGGCGGGTGTGGGCGGCAAGGCCCCGGGCTGGCCCGCGCTGGCCGTGCTGGTGCTGCTGGCCGTGGCCGGGCGACCCCTGCTGGCGGCCATGTTCCGCTATGTCGCGCGCTTTGGCGGTGGCAATCGCGAACTGTTCGCGGCGGCCGCGCTCCTGGGTGCGGTGGGCATCGCGGTGGGCTTGAGCCGTGTCGGCCTGTCGGCTTCGCTCGGGGCTTTCCTTGCCGGAGTCTTGCTGGCCGATTCGGAATTCCGCCACGAGCTGGAGGCGGCGATCGAGCCCTTCGAGAGCCTCTTGCTCGGCCTGTTCTTCATCGCCGTGGGCATGGGGATCCAACTCTCCCTGGTGGCGGCCCGACCCCTGCTGGTGCTGGGCCTGGGTGCAGGCATCCTGCTGTTCAAGGCCGTTGTCCTGTATGCCGGACGTCGCGCCATCGGCGGCGACGATGCGATCAGTCGGCCACTGGCCATCCTCCTTGCCTGCGGCGGGGAGTTCGCGTTCGTGCTGCTTTCAAGCGCCCAGAGCGGTGGCCTGCTCGCGTTGTCGACCGCGGCGTTACTGACGGTGGCCGTGGCCGTGTCCATGGCGCTCTCGCCCTTCCTGCTGATGCTGAACGACAAGCTTGTGGTCCCCTGGATGCGGGAGCGCGCCAAACCCGCGTTCAGCGCCATCGACGAGCCCGCCAAGCCCGTCGTCATCGCCGGCTACGGCCGTTTCGGCCAGGTGGTGGGGCGCATGCTCAATGCCCAGGGCGTGGAATTCACGGCCCTGGACGCAAGCCCCGAGCAGGTCGATTTCCTGCGTCAGTTCGGCAACAAGATCTACTACGGCGACGCCAGCCGCCTGGCCTTGCTGCACGCCGCCCACGTGGGCGAGGCGCGCCTGTTCGTGCTGGCGGTGGACGACGTGGAAACCAGCCTGAAGATCGCCGAGCTGATGCGCAGGCATTTCCCCGACGTGCCGCTGCTGGCGCGAGCGCGCAATCGCACCCACCTCATGCGCCTGCGCGAAATGGGCGTGCACGAGGTGATGCGCGAGACCTGGTGGTCCAGTGTCGAGTTGGGCAAGCTGGCGCTGAAAACCGTACGGCCGGAGCTCGACGTGGATCGCTTCGCCGCCTTGTTCTCCGCCCACGACGCCCGGCTGCTGGAGCGCCAGCAAGCCGTGTACCACGATCAGGCCGCGCTCATCGCCCTGTCGAAAACGGCCAGCGCCGAGCTGGAAGACATCCTGCAGAGCGACGCGCAGTTGCGCGAGCACCAAACCCTGGCCGGGAACGCTGCCGCGCCGACGACGCTGGCGGGCTGAGCCCGTGGGCGACTTCGGTTGCCGCTCGGGCCTCGGCGCGGCTCGCCCTCACCAGGTGCCGTGCAGGCCCCAGTAGACGATGAACACCGCCACCAGCGTCGAAAGGGCCCAGGCCCAGGGCGGCATCTTGGTCCACAGGCGTTCGACAGCGCTGTTGGGCATGAGGCCACCCCCCTCCCCGCGCACGTTGCGCTCGAAGCGGGCGAAAAAATCCTCGAGCAGCCCCTTGACCGCCAGATCCACCGCGCCCTGGCCCATCTTCGCGATCGCGCCGCCCACCTCGGCGCTCGCCTGGTAGTGCATCTGCGTGCCCCCGTCGCTGGGTTGCAGCGCGATGAGCGCCCGGCCCAGCCCGAAACCCGCATTGCCGCCATTGCCCTCGAAGCGCAGCACATAGCTGTGCGGCGGATTCACATCTTCCAGCGTCAAGGTGCTGGAAAAACGGGTCTCGTAGCTCGCAATCTTCAAAGCCTGCACGACCTCGAACTGACCATCGCCGGTCTGCGTGACCGACTCGCAGCCGGGAATGCACGCTTTGAGCATGGCCGTGGTGTTGAGCGCTTCCCAGGTTTGCTCCGGGGTCAGCGGGATGTTGCGTTTGCCTTGGACGTCCATGATGGCCTCGTAGATTTTGTCGGTTTTATCGGTTGACCGCACTGCGCGCGATGCAATATCGATCTTTACTTATATTCCACCCATGCCCCTGGATTCAAGCTGCAGTGCAACAAAATTCGGGAAATCCCCTTTAGGGATTTCGCCAAACCCCTGGGAAACCCCTGCGAAATCCAGTCGTGAGGCGCCACTCCACGCCGGCCCGATGTGGCGCCCGAACGCAAGCTCGAGGCTCGAGCCCGCGTCCGGGGCGCTACAGTTGCGGCATGAATATCGTGATCCTGGATGACTATCAGGACGCCGTGCGCAAGTTGGCCTGTTTTGCCAGCCTGAGCGGGCACGACGTCAAAGTGTTCAACAACAACGTGAAGGGCTCCGGCCAGCTGGCCGTGCGTTTGCGCGATGCGCAAGTGGTCGTGCTCAATCGCGAGCGCACCACGCTGAACCGTGCGGTGCTAGAGAAATGCCCCAAGCTCAAGCTGGTGGTGCAGACCGGGCGCGCCGGCACTCACCTGGATGTGGACGCCTGCACCCAACTCGGCATCGGGGTGATCCAGGGCAGTGTCGACGCCGCGCCTGCTGCCGAGTTCACCTGGGCCCTCATCATGGCGGCCATGCGGCGCCTGCCGCAGCATGTCGCCAGCCTGAAACAGGGCGCCTGGCAGCAGCCGGGGCTGAAATCGCAATCCATGCCCGTGAACTTTGGCCTGGGCCAGCGTCTGGCCGGCAAGACGCTGGGCATCTGGGGCTACGGCCGCATCGGCCGCATCGTGGCCGGCTACGGCCAAGCGTTCGGCATGCGGGTGTTGGTGTGGGGGCGCGAGGCGTCGCGCCAGGCGGCGACCGAGCGTGGCCTGGAAGTGGCCGAAAACCGCGAAGTCCTCTTCGCGCAAAGCGACGTGCTGTCCTTGCACCTGCGCCTGAACGACGAGACGCGCGGCCTCATCACCCTGGCCGACCTGTCGCACATGAAGCCCCAGGCTGTGCTGGTGAATACGGCGCGAGCCGAACTCATCGCCCCGGACGCGCTGGTTTCAGCGCTCAACCGCGGCCGCCCCGGCATGGCCGCGGTGGATGTGTTCGAGTCCGAGCCCATCATGCGGGGCAATCCGCTGCTGCGCCTGGAGAACGCCATCTGCACGCCCCACGTGGGCTATGTGGAGCTGGAGCACTACGAGCACCTGTTCGGCCAAGCCTTTGCCGCCATCACGCATTTCGCCGACGGCCACACGGACGGCTTGCTCAACCCCAAGGCGGTCGAGCGGCTGCGCTGAATCGGCGCGGGCTCGCCGACGCGGCGCCCGGGGTGATCGTGCGGTGAGACGCTAGCGAGGCTCTTGCGTCGTGGTCTTGGCCGTGACTTCGGCCACGTCCACGACATCGTGCGCCGTCAGCTTGCGGCTGACTTCGCTCGTGGCGCCGGGCGCTGCAGACGCGGTCGTGGCCGTCGTCGTGGATGCCGCCGCCTCGGTCGACTCGGCGTCGCGGATGCCGTCCTTGAAACCCTTGACGGCCTGTCCCAGATCGGTGCCGATGTTCTTCAACTTCTTGGTGCCGAACACCATCATCACGATCACCAGCACGATGAGCCAATGCCAGATGCTGAATTCACCCATGTCTGTCTCCCAAGTCATCACGCCAACCCTGCGCGCCATTCTCCATGTTGGTCGGAGCCGGGCGCACGCTCAATGTTCCCGGCCGTTTACTTGCCGATGCAAAAGCGGCTGAAAATGTCGCCGAGCAAATCGTCCGCCGTCACTTCGCCCGTGATCGCCATCAGCGATCGATGCGCCAGCCGCAACTCCTCGGCCAACAGATCGAGCGCCGGAGCGGCCGCCGCCAACAAGCCCTGTCCCACGGCAAGATGCGCGGCGCAAGCCTCGAGCGCCTGAACATGGCGCGTACGGGCGAGAAAAACCCCCTCGGGCAGCGCGCGCCAGCCGCACGCGGTGAGCAGGGCCTGACGCAACGCGTCCAGTCCGGTGTGCTGGCGTGCTGACACATGCAGCGCACCGGCCGCGTCCTCCGTCCAACCCATCGCCCGGCAGAATTGCCGGCGCCTGGGTTCGGCCACGGCCTCGTCCAGGGCGTCGGCCTTGTTCCAGACGTGCAGCGGCGCCGGGCCATGCCGCGCCAGGCTGGCAGCAATGTGCGCCTCGGCCTGCGCGTAATCGGGTTCGTGCAGGCGTGTGAGGTCGTGCAGGAACACGACGGCGTCGGCGTCGGCAATCGCATCCCAGGTGCGGGCCACGCCGATGCGCTCGACGGCGTCAACCGAGTCACGCAACCCGGCGGTGTCGATGATGTGCAACGGCACACCCTCGATCTGGATGGACTGGCTGACGCGGTCGCGCGTGGTCCCCGGCACCTCGGTGACGATGGCCAGTTCGGCCCCCGCCAGGGCGTTGAGCAGCGAGCTCTTGCCCACGTTCGGCTGGCCGGCCAGCACCACATGCAGGCCCTCGCGCAACAGCGCCCCCTGGCGGGTGCGCGCCAGCATCGCCGTCAGTTGCTCCTGCAACGCCTGCACGCGGCCGCAGACGCCGGCGGCGCGGATGAAGTCGATGTCATCCTCGGGAAAATCCAGCGTTGCCTCCACCAGGGCGCGAAGCTCGCGCAGACTCTCCGCCAGCGCGTGCACCCGTTGCGACAGCTCGCCGGCGAGCGCGCGCGAGGCACTGCGTGCCGCGGTCGCCGTGGTGGCATCGATGAGGTCGGCGACGGCTTCGGCCTGCGCCAGATCGAGCTTGCCGTTGAGAAACGCGCGCTGGGTGAACTCGCCCGGCTCGGCCGGGCGCAGACCGCGATCGCGGCCCAGCTCCAGCAAGCGCAGCAGCAGCAGTTGCAGCACCACGGGACCGCCATGCACCTGCAGCTCCAGCACGTCTTCCCCGGTGTAGGAATGCGGCGCCGGGAAATGCAACGCCAACCCGGTGTCGATGACGCTCCCCTGGGCGTCGCGAAAGTCCAGCAGCGTCGCGTGGCGCGCTTCGAGGTCGCGCCCGCACAACGCGTGCACCAGGCCACGCAGGTCGCGTCCGGTGGCCCGCACGATGCCGACCGCGCCGCGGCCCGGCGCGGTGGCCACTGCGGCGATGGGGTCCGCCTGCCGTGCCAGCGGGTTCATCGCGGGTCGAAGATGGCGGCCCCGGCGGGCCCGCACGCAACGTGCCGCCTCAAGCCGTCTCGGGCGGCAAACGCCATGCCATTCACTTGGGTTGGGTGAATTCCGGCACACCCATTTTCTTGTTGATGAACCACTGCTGGGCAATCGAGAAGATGTTGTTGGTCAGCCAGTACAGCACCAGGCCGGCCGGGAAGAAGAAGAACATCACCGAGAACGCCAGCGGCATGATCATCATCAGCCGCGCCTGCATCGGATCGGGCGGTTTGGGATTGAGCATGACTTGCAGGAACGAGGTGCCCGTCATGATCACCGGCAGGATGTAGAACGGATCCTTGGCCGAGAGGTCGTGGATCCACAAAATCCACGGCGCGCCGCGCAACTCGACGCTGGACAAAAGCACCCAGTAGAGCGCGATGAACACCGGGATCTGAATCACGATGGGCAGACAGCCGCCCAAGGGGTTGATCTTCTCCTTGCGGTACATCTCCACCATGGCGGCATTCATCGCCGCCGGATCGTCCTTGTGGCGCTCGCGCAGCGCCGTCAGGCGCGGGGCCACGGCCTTCATCCGCGCCATCGACTTGTAGCTCGCGGCCGTGAGCGGGAAGAACAGCAGCTTGAGCAGGATGGTCAGGCCGATGATCGACCAGCCCCAGTTGCCCAGCACCTTGTGAACCTGCTCCAGCACCCAGAACAGCGGCTTGGCGATGATGGTCACCCAGCCGTAATCCTTCACGAGCTCGAAGCCTGGCGCCAGGCCGGCGAGCTGGCTCTCGATTTCCGGGCCGACATAGAGCGTGTCGTTCTGCACCGTCTGCGCCTCCGGCGCGAGAGTGGGCAGGGGCAGCATCACGCCGACCGCATAGAGGTTGGAGTCGAGCTTGCGCAGGTAGAACTCACGCGCCCCCTTGTCGGGCTGCGGCAACCAGGCGGTGACGAAGTAATGCTGCACCATCGCCAGCCAGCCGTCTTCGCTCTTGATGGTCTTGACCTGGTCGCTGATGTCCTTGAATTCGAATTTCTGGAACTTGTCCTTGCTGTCGTAGACCGTGGGGCCGGTGAAGGTGTGATAGAAGTGGGTGCCGGTGCTCGGGTCGTTGCCGTCACGCACGAGCTGCATGTAGAGCTGCGCCGTCACCGGCGTTGCGCCCTTGTTGACGATGGTGTTGCGCACCGCGATGACATAGCTGCCGCGCTTGAAGGTGTAGCTGCGCGTGAGCTGCAGCCCGCCCACCACGGCCGACTGCAGGCGCACCGTGAGCGTGTCGGCCGAGCCCATGTCGGTCGGCCCGGGCAGCAGCGACATCGGCGTCTTGTGGTTGGGGAAACCGCCGCCCACCAGCCCGCTTTGCGCCATGTAGATGTTGCTGCCGCTGTTGTCGAACAGCACCACGTCGTCCTTGGCATCGGCATGGCTGGTGTAGTCCAGCAGCCGTGCGTAGACCAGATTGCCGCCCTCGCTCGACACCTTCATGTCCAGCACGTCGGTGCGGATGGTGGTGAGCTGGGCCGCGGACGACACGGCAGCGGTTGCCGCCACGGGTGCGCCCAGCCCGCCGGGAGGCACGGCAGCAGCCGACGCGGTGGGTGTGGGCACATCGCCCGAGCGGCCGACGGCCGCGGGCGCTGGAGCCGTGGCCACCGGCGCTTCGCCAAACAGGCCGCTCTGGCCGTTGTAGCGCAGCCAGGAGTTGTACAGAAAGATCACCGAGATGGTGAAGATCACCCACAAAACGGAGCGGCGAAAGTCCATGCGAAATCCTGCGGCAATGCGGTTGAAATTCGGGGAGATGCTCGAGGGGATGCTGCGGTCAGCCGGGTATTAGACCTGAGGCGGCGTGACAGTATCGTTCAACGGCTTGCCGGCAGCGGCGGGGAGCTCCTGCGCGGGTGGGTCGAGGCGGTCATCCGGCGACTCGTCGCGGCGCCACGCCGCCCAGCGGAAAACGCGCGGCGCGGGGTCGTGGCCACCCTCGCACCAGGGGTTGCAGCGCACGACGCGCAGCGCACCGAGATAGCTGCCCCGTGCGGCCCCGTGCCGACGCAAGGCGTCGAGTGTGTACTGCGAGCAAGTCGGCGCGAAGCGGCATTGGCCCCCGACCCAGGGACTCAGCAGCAGTTGGTAGCCGCGCACCAACAGCATCAACAAGCGCCTCACGGCAGGCCCCGGACATCGGTCTCGGGCAGGCGTGCCCATCGCGCCGAATACTGGTGCAGCAAAGCCTGGAGTTGCCGCCGCACATAGCTCCCCAGTCGCGGCGAGCGCGCACTGCCAAAGGTTTCGGGCAACTTGCGCGTGAGCTTGAGCACCAGGACCGGGGGCTGCGGAGGCCAGTCCAGCGCCTGCAGCAGATGTTCGCGCAAGCCTTCGCGCATGTGGCGGCGAATGAGGTTGCGGCGCACCGCGTGCTTGCAAACCCGCTTCGGCAGGACGAATCCCAGCACACAGCCGCGAACGGCCCTGAAGCCGGCATCCGGGCTGCCGGCGATCGAAGGTTGCGTGGCCTGCCGGGTGGCATCCGGCGACGTCAGGCCCAGGTGCTCGGCCTCGAGCGCGAGCAAGCTGCGGTGATGCAGTCGAAACTCCTGCGCCTGCAGGCCAGGCGCACGCAAGCTGAGCAGGAAGGATTGCGGCCGGTCGAGTGGAACGATTCGCACCTGGAACCAATCGGGGTTCGCCTTGCCCGGCGTCGCTGCAGATGCAACTGGACCCGGCACCGTCTGCTCAGCGGCCATCTGCGATGGATTCATCGGCGTTCCCCAAGCCTGTGCCGTCGACGGTGCGGCGGTTTGGCTGCCGCACCGCGACCCAGACCGCGTGTCGAGACCGCATCACCGGGATCGCTTCCATTGGCGCGCTGCAGACAGCAAAGCCCACGACGGCTTGCCTGGGATCAGGCGGCCTTCATCGTGGGCTGAACTTGCTGCAACCGGCATGGCGCCGCTGCCCTGGTTGCATCAAAACCTGCGGTGCGACCCTGGGCCGCGAAACTCAGACCGCCAAACGCTTGCGACCCTTGGCGCGCCGCGCGTTGATCACGGCGCGGCCGCCTGCGGTGCGCATGCGCACGAGAAAACCGTGGGTGCGTTTGCGGCGGGTCTTGGATGGCTGATAGGTACGTTTCATGATGAGACTCGGTGGGGCCGGCTTGGATGATCGGTGCGATCGCGCCTGCAGGCATGGTCCAGGCCAGGTTCTTGGCCCGGATGCATGTGTTCTTCAATCCTTGCAGGCTTGCACAACTCACAACTTGCACAAAAGTCCATGGCCAAGGCCAAGGGTTTTTCGCGAAAAACATGCGATTTCAACAAATTAGACTCAAGATGTCAATGCAAAGTCTTGTCCAACGAGGTATGAGCCTGGAGACGGAGCCACGATTCCACCGAGGTGTGAGCCTGAAGGAGGGTGGGAGAGGCGGTTGAGCGGCTGATGGGCAGCGCGCCGGCGCGGCGCGTCGATCAT
>JAJZDV010000001.1 GCA_021846025.1 Pseudomonadota bacterium | reverse complement strand
GATGCGGCGAGCGTGACAGCACAGTTGCCGGCGCCCTTCGAGCACTTCAACGAGGTTCATCCGCATGCATCATTGAACAGGCGCTCACCGCGGGAGTTCAGGCGGCATCAAGCCGCGCAGGCGCGTTCTGGGTCCATATCGGACCCGGCGCTACATTGCGAACAGGGCAGATCCGGGACTACGGGGGCAAGACCCAAATTACCCCGCGCGTCTCGAACGAGGAGAGTTATGCGATTCGTTGTTGTCGGGGCGACCGGACGTACAGGTCGTCAAGTAACAAAGCAGGCCCTCGCAAGAGGTCACACAGTGACCGCTATCGTGCGAAACTCCTCTCTGGACGGTGAGAGCAACGTGCGCGTTGTTGCAGCGGATCCGTGCAAAGTGGAACAGATGATGCCCGCGTTCGCTGGGCAGGATGCAGTGATCTCCTGCCTCGGCCAGCGTCCGGGGGGAAATCCATGGCTCGTGAGGGATGCGGCCATGGCCACTCTGCAAGCGATGCAGCAAACAGGTTTGAAACGTCTCGTCGTCGTCTCTGGTGCGCTCCTGTATCCCAGTCGAAACCCACTGGCTCTGTTTCTCAAAAAGCTCATGGCTGACAAGCTGATGGACGGGCGCGCCGCCGAAGATGCAATCATCTCATCGGACACAAGCTGGACACTCGTGCGCCCTCCGCGCCTGCTGGAGGGAAACGACAAGAAGGGATATCGCATCGCGACCGGAGCTCGTCCAAGGCTGACATGGAGCTTACAGTTTGTGGACCTTGCCGATTGCTTGCTGGACTTGTGCGAACAAGGAACCTGCACCCGCGAGATTGTCGGTGTCGCCTCCTTGTGAGCGCACACTCAGTCGGTGATCTGGTTGGGGTGCGCGTCATGCTGCTGCGCCAACTCGGCCAGCGTCTTGTCGCCGCGTACGGCGGCCAGCGCCACCTTGGCCTTGAAGGCCGCTGGGTGCGTGCGGCGGGGTCTTCGGCTCATGTTTGCACCAGTTCTTAAGGGCGATGTCCTCGCCCTCGGGGGCGGTGTCCACCCTCATCGGGCTGTTCCGTTTTGCGGGACCAGCTCTCCTGGGCCCAGGCCACCATATTCTGGTCACAGCGGGTCGGCATTTCACCTCCTGCGGGTTTGAAACGCGGTGTGCGGCGCTTCGGAACGGTACGCCGGACGATTTTGCCTCCGCGTTTCCGCGTGCCGAGGTCGGCGCATGGGGCTTAAGGAAACTCCGCATGCTGCACGGCTTGCGCTGGCGTGAGGATGCGCAGCCCAGCAGGCAGGGTCTGCACCTGCAGCAAATCGTTGTCGCCGGTCACCAGCCACAGAGCTTGCGCGGTTTCGGCGGCATGGATGAAGGCGTCGTCGTCGGGATCGCGGCTGAATGCCAGGGCAGCCCGTTCGGGCGACACGTCTGCCCAAAGGGCTGCGGCGCCCAGGTCGTGCAAGAGTTGCCGCCGCAGATCGAGGTTCAGGTCGGCATCGAACTTCGGCTTCCACAGGCGGGCTTCGAGTTCGGCGTGGGTGCGCGTGGTCAGCACGGCCACGCCACGCTGCAAGACGCGGTTCAACACTTGCGCGGGCGCGCCCGAGGGCGAGAGCGCGGCACTGATCCAGACGTTGCTGTCGATGACGACCCGGCGCGGATCGCGCTCAACTTTCATCGGCCAGCAGGTCGCTCAAGCCCTGTTCGGTCAACCCGGACTGCTGCGCCAGCGCGGCGGACTGCTGCAGGGCGTGCTGCAGGCGGTTGGCATAGAAGGCGCGCATGGCCTCGAAATCCTGCGCGCTGACCATCACGCCGACGACGCGGTCATGGCGCATGACGCGCACGGGCTCGCGTTGCGCCCGGTCGAGAAATTCGCCGAAGAGGGTCTTGGCTTCGTTCGCGCTATAGGTTTGCATGGGCGACTCCTGAGCGGGATGGATGCCGCATTTTTACCGCGCGAATGGCGTGAATAGCGCGAATCGTTCGATTCCTGTGCAGCCAGTGCACTCGGCCGATGGGTGTTCGGAAGTTCGGGGACCGCTTGTTCGCGCGCGATGCCGACGATCAGGTCTGTGCGCCCAAGCGCAACACCGCCTTGAGCAAACAAGGGGCGTGCCGCTCACTCTCCCTTGAGGCGCAGCATCTCCGCGCCCTCGCCCACCGCGATCAGCCCGGTCTTGGCATAAATGCCGAGCTTGGCTCGCGTGTCGGTGATGTCGAGGTTGCGCATGGTGAGCTGGCCGATGCGGTCCAGCGGGCTGAACGGGGCGTCTTCCACCTTCTCCATGCTCAGGCGCTCGGGGGCGTAGGTGAGGTTGGGGCTTTCGGTGTTGAGCATGGAGTAGTCGTTGCCGCGGCGCAGTTCCAGCGTCACGTCGCCGGTCACGGCGCGGGCCACCCAGCGCTGGGCGGTTTCGCGCAGCATCATGGCCTGCGGGTCGAACCAGCGGCCCTGGTAGAGCAGGCGGCCGAGCTTGAGGCCGTTCATGCGGTACTGCTCGATGGTGTCTTCGTTGTGGATGCCGGTGACCAGGCGCTCGTAGGCGATGTGCAGCAGCGCCATGCCGGGGGCTTCGTAGATGCCGCGGCTCTTGGCTTCGATGATGCGGTTCTCGATCTGGTCGCTCATGCCGAGGCCGTGGCGGCCGCCGATGGCGTTGGCCTTGAGGAGCAGGTCCACCGGGGAGTCGAAGGTCTGGCCGTTGAGCGCCACCGGCTGGCCTTCCTCGAAACGCACGGTGACTTCCTCGGACTTGACCTCGACCTCGGGCTTCCAGAACGCCACGCCCATGATGGGGTTGACGATGCGGATGCCGGAATTCAGGTGCTCCAGGTCCTTGGCCTCGTGCGTGGCGCCGAGCAGATTGCTGTCGGTGCTGTAGGCCTTCTCGACCGACATCTTGTAGTCGAAGCCGTTGGCCATGAGGAACTCGCTCATCTCCTTGCGGCCGCCGAGTTCGTCGATGAAAGTCTGGTCCAGCCAGGGCTTGTAGATCTTCAGGCTGGGGTTGGTGAGCAGGCCGTAGCGGTAGAAGCGCTCGATGTCGTTGCCTTTGAAGGTGGAGCCGTCGCCCCAGATGTGGACGTCGTCCTCCTTCATCGCGGCCACCAGCACGGTGCCGGTGACGGCGCGGCCCAGCGGCGTGGTGTTGAAGTAGGTGACGCCACCGGTGCTGATGTGAAACGCGCCGCACTGGATGGCGGCGATGCCTTCGTGCGCGAGCTGGCGGCGGCAGTCCACCAGGCGGGCCTTCACCGCGCCGTAGGCCATGGCCTTGCGGGGGATGTCGTCGTAGTCGCTCTCGTCCGGCTGGCCGAGGTTGGCGGTGTAGGCGTAGGGCATCGCGCCCTTCCTGTGCATCCACAGCAGCGCGGCCGAAGTGTCCAGGCCGCCGGAGAAGGCGATGCCGACTTTTTGCCCCTTGGGCAGGTTTTGCAGGATGGTGCTCATGGCAGGCTCGGGCGGGACATCAGCCGAAGTGGCAGATGTAGTGGTAGGGCTCGGACACGCGAATCTGGAAGCTGCTGTTGCCCGGCACGTTGAAGCTGTCGCCGGGACCCGACCGGACCCAGGCGTCGCTGCCGGCCAGCTTGTAGTCGCACGCGCCGGCCACGCACTCCATGCTTTCCGGCGCGGCGGTGTTGAAGGTCAGCGTGGCGGGGAGGATCACGCCGACCGACTTCTTCGTGCCGTCGGGGAAGGTGATGCCGTGACTGACGCACTTGCCGTCGAAGTACACGCTGGCCTGGGTGTTGACGGTCACGCCGCCGATCTGGGTGGTGCGCATGGGGATGGATGGGGTGGACATGAAGACGAAACCGCCATGTTAGGGCCGGCTCCGGGCCAGTTCCTCGGGGCTCGCCAGGACACGCCGGGCCGTCCCCGAGTGTCCTTGACCTCCGCGCGGGAGCGCTCAGACGCGGCGCTGCCAGTCGGCGGCGTCGAAGCCGGCGGTGACCGTACCGTCGTCCCATTGCACCACCGGGCGCTTGATCAGGCTGGGCTGGGCCAGCAGCGCAGGACGGGCGCTGGCCGCGTCGACCACGGCGGCGCGCGTGGCGTCGTCCAGCCCGCGCCAGGTCGTGCCCTTGCGGTTGAGCAGCGCCTCCCAACCGAGGCTCGCCAGCCAGGTGTCCAGCGCGGCCTCGGGCACGCCTTGTTTCTTGAAGTCATGGAAGGCGTGCGCCACGCCCCGCGCACCGAGCCAAGCGCGTGCCTTCTTGACCGTGTCGCAGTTGGGAATGCCGTGGAGCGTGATCATGGAAAGGCCATGGCGGGATCGCGCAGGGTGAACGGGTGGGCCGGCACGCCACGCGCCACGGCGGACGCTGGGCCCATGGGCAAGTCCCGGAAACTCGCGCGCAGGACCAGCTGCGCTCAGGCGGTTTCGACGCTGCGCAAGGCGCCCAGCCCCGCGTCCTCGCGCAGCACGGCGGCCTTGTCGGTGGCTTCCCAGCTGAACTCGGGTTCGTCGCGGCCGAAGTGGCCGTAGGCCGCGGTCTTGGCGTAGATCGGGCGCAGCAGGTCGAGCATGTTGACGATGCCCTTCGGACGCAAATCGAAGTGGCGGCGCACCAGCTGTTCGAGCCTGGCGTCGTCGATCACGCCGGTGCCCTGGGTGGTGACCATGATGCTGGTGGGTTGCGCCACGCCGATGGCGTAGGAAATCTGCACCAGGCACTTGCTCGCCAGGCCGGCGGCGACGATGTTCTTCGCCACGTAGCGCGCGGCGTAGGCGGCGGAGCGGTCGACCTTGCTCGGATCCTTGCCGGAGAAGGCGCCGCCGCCGTGCGGAGCCGCGCCGCCGTAGGTGTCGACGATGATCTTGCGTCCGGTCAGGCCGCAATCGCCCTGCGGGCCACCGACGACGAAGCGACCGGTGGGGTTGATCAGGTATTTGATCTCGCCCTTCACAAACGCCTTGGGCAGCACGGGCTTGATGATGTGTTCGATCACGGCTTCACGCAGATCGGCCAGCGCAATATCCGGTGCATGCTGGGTGGACAGCACCACGGTGTCGATGGCGACCGGGCGGCCGTTCTCGTAGCGGAAGGTGATCTGGCTCTTGGCGTCCGGACGCAGCCAGGGCAGGCGACCGTCGCGGCGCAACTGGCTCTGGCGCTCCACCAGGCGGTGGGCGTAGTAAATGGGCGCGGGCATCAGCTCGGGGGTTTCGTCGCAGGCGTAGCCGAACATCAGGCCCTGGTCGCCGGCGCCCTGGTCGAGGTTGTTGTCGTGGGCCTTGTCCACGCCCTGGGCAATGTCGGGGCTCTGCTTGTCGTAGGCCACCAGCACGGCGCAGCTCTTGTGGTCGATGCCGAAGTCGGCGTCGTCGTAGCCGATGCGCTTGAGCGTGTTGCGCGCCACCTGAATGTAGTCGACCACCGCGGTGGTGGTGATTTCGCCCGCCAGGACGATGAGGCCGGTGTTGGCCAGGGTCTCGGCAGCGACGCGCGAGCGCGGATCCTGTTCGAGGATGGCGTCGAGGATGGCGTCGGAGATTTGGTCAGCCACCTTGTCGGGGTGGCCTTCGGACACGGATTCGGACGTGAAGAAGAAGGATGAATCAGCCATGGCGGTGCTCCAGATGGGTTGCAGTTCCGTCACCGCTTGAGACCCCGCACGGCGACGCTTTAGCGGTTTGGATTCGGCAATGACGGGTTGCCCCGCACCGCCAGTCGCCCCGCAAGTTGTCATTAACTCGGCGACCAGCACGAATTCTAGCCCGCGAACCCGCCGCATGCCGATGCGTAACATGACCAGTCTGGTCAAGTGCCCCTGTTGAACCGTTCGACCCGGCATCGCCCGGTTGCATTGCTGCGGCTGCCTGCCAGGCCAAGCCGTGGCTGCAGCGTTCGTTCAGGGGTTCAGGGTGCTTGGCCGACACCGCTGGCTCATCGTCCTTGTGTCGCTCCGTTGACCCGAACCGCTCCTCGCCCATCCATGCTGCGCCTGTTTCGTGCGCTTTCCCATCTGCCACTCGGCCTGCTGCAGGCCTTGGGCGCACTGCTCGGACTGGCGGTCTACGCCGCCTCCCCGACCTATCGCAAGCGACTGCACGCCAATCTGGCGCAGGCCGGCTTCGCGCCCGCTCGCCTGGCGCTGGAGGTGGCGCGCGACACCGGGCGCATGGTGGGTGAAATGCCTTATGTGTGGTTCCGCTTCGGACCCAGCGCAGCCGTGCGCCGGGTGCAGTTGGTGGGCAAGGAGCATGTGGAGCAGGCCCGGCGCGAGGGCCGCGGCATCCTTTTTCTCACGCCGCATCTCGGTTGCTTCGAGGTGTCTGGCCAGACGGTGTCGGAATGGCTGCCCATCACGGTGCTGTACCGCCCGCCGCGCAAGCGTTGGCTGGACAGCCTGGTGCAGGCCAGGCCACGCGGCCAGTTGCGCACCGCACCGGCCACCGTCGGCGGCATGCGCCCGCTGCTGCGCGCCCTGCGCCATGGCGAGGCCGTGGGCCTGCTTCCAGACCAGGCGCCGGGTGCCGGTGAAGGCGTGTGGGCGCCGTTTTTCGGCCGCCCGGCCTACACCATGACCTTGCCGGCCAGGCTGGTGCAACTCACCGGGGCGTGCATCATCCTGGCGTTTGCCGAGCGCCTGCCGCATGGCCGGGGCTATGTGCTGCATTTCCTGCCCTTCGACGCTGCCCTGCCGCACGACCCGGTGGAGGCGGCCACACGCATCAACCGCGCGGTGGAGAGCCTGATTCGCATGCGTCCGGAGCAATACCTCTGGGGCTACAACCGCTACAAGGCGCCACCCGGATCGCGACCGTTGCCCGGCGCGCAAGCAGGCCAGGCCGCACCCCCGGGAGCGGCATCATGAGCCGCATCGGTCTGGGCCTGCTCTGGCTGCTGCACCTGCTTCCCTACGGCGTGATCGGCCGCATCGGCACGGCCATGGGAGTTGTGTTGTGGCCGCTGGCACGCAAGCGCCGTGCCATCACCCTGCGCAATCTGGAGCTTTGCTTTCCCGACTGGACCCAGGCACGGCGTGAGGAGGTTGGGCGGGCGCATTTCGTTTGCGTCAGCCGCGCCTTTCTCGAGCGCGTGGTGCTGTGGTGGGGCAGCCCCGCGCGCCTGGAGCGGGTGCTGCACCTGCGCGGCGCGGTGGACGACGCACTGCATGGTCGTGGCGCCGTGCTGCTGTTGGGGATTCACTTCGAGGGCATGGATGCGGCCTGGACGGCGCTGACCCTGGCGGCGCAGCGGCCGCTGTCGGGCATGTACACGCCGCAGAAATCCAAGGTGCTGGACCGCTGGGTGCTCGATGGCCGCAGCCGCTTTCACACGGAGCGCATCGTCTCGCGCCACGAGGGTGCCGGCGGCATGCTGCGCGCGCTGCGCCGCGGCACCCCGTTCTACACCTTGCCGGACATGGATTTCGGCGAGCGCCACTCGCGCTTCATCGCGTTTTTCGGCGTACCCGCAGCCACGCTCGACGCCGTGCCGCGCCTGGCTGCCTCCAGCAACGCGCGGGTCTACCCGGTGGTGGCGCGCATGTTGCCTGGGTACGCCGGCTACGAGATCACCATCCACCCGGCGTGGGACCATTTCCCCACCATGCTGGATGGTCGCCTGGGCGACATCGACGCCGACCTGCTGCGCATGAACCGCTTCATCGAGCAGCGCGTGCTGGAGATGCCCGAGCAATATCATTGGGTGCATAAACGCTTCAAGACCCGGCCGCCCGGCGAGCCCCCGTTGTACTGAGCGCCGCCGTGCTCCATGGCCAGCATCGACGGCCGCCCCACCGATCCCGCCCCTCAACCGCACGCGCATGAAACTGCAGTTCACCAAGATGCACGGCGCCGGCAACGATTTCGTCATGCTCGACGCCACACGCGAGGCGCTGACCCTGTCGCCGGCGCAACTGCGCCTGCTGGCCGACCGGCATGTCGGAGTGGGCGCAGACCAGATTCTGGTGGTGGAGCCCGCACCGTCGGCCGACGTCGACTTCCGCTACCGCATCTTCAACGCCGACGGCGGCGAGGTGGAGCAATGCGGCAACGGCGCGCGCTGCTTCGTCGCCTTCGTGCGCCGCCGCGGCCTCACGGACAAGCGCAGCATCCGCGTGCTCACCCGCTCCGGCATCATCCAGCCGCGCCTGGAAGACGATGGCCGCGTCAGCGTGGACATGGGCCCTCCGCGCTTCGCGGCGGCCGCGATTCCCTTCGACAACGCCGGCCTGGTCCCACGGCTCGAAGCCGGCTTCGAGCGCTGGCCACTGGAGCTCGGCGCAACCGACACCTCGGCCTCCAATCCAGGTTCCACCCTCTGGATCAGCGCCCTGTCCATGGGCAACCCGCACGCGGTGCAGCGTGTCGACGACGTGGACACCGCGCCCGTCGGCACGCTCGGCCCGCGCATCGAGCACCACCGGCGCTTTCCCCAGCGCGTCAACGCCGGCTTCATGCAGGTGATGAGCCCGCACCACATCCGCCTGCGGGTTTGGGAGCGTGGCGCCGGCGAAACCCTGGCCTGCGGCACGGGCGCCTGCGCCGCCGTGGTCGCCGGCATGCGCCACGGCTGGCTGCAAACTCCGGTGGAAGTGGACACCCGCGGTGGCCGGCTCAGCATTGCCTGGGACGGCGCCGGCAGCCCGGTGACCATGACCGGCCCCGCGGCTTATGTGTTCGATGGCCACATCGAGCTGTGAACGCACCACGAACCACCATGACCGAGACACCGACCATGCAACTGACCGAACAGGACCTCGCCGCCTACCTGGCGGAACATCCCGACTTTTTCGAGCGCCACGCCGAGTTGCTGGCCGGGGTTCAATTGCAAAGTCCGCACGGCAACCGCGCCGTGTCGCTGCAGGAGCGGCAGATCGAGATGCTGCGCGACAAGATGCGCGTGCTCGAACACCGCCTGGCCGACATGATGCGCAACGCCGCCGAGAACGAAGCCATCTCCGGCCGCCTGCTCGACTGGGTTCGCGCCATGCTGCGCGAGGCCGACCCCGCCGCGCTGCCCCACACCCTGGTGCGCGACATGCAGCAGCAGTTTCAATTGCCGCAGGCTGCCTTGCGGCTTTGGAACCTGCTGCCGGCCTACACCACGCAGGATTACGCCGCCGACGTGGGTGCCGACATCCCGGTGCTGGCCAACAGCCTGAGCCAGCCGTATTGCGGTGCGAATGCGGGGTTTGAAGCGGCGCGCTGGCTGGGCACTGGAGCGCCGCCGCAGTCGATGGCCATGATGGCCCTGCGCGAGTCCGATGAGACGCCCGCCTTCGGCCTGCTGGTCCTGGGTTCGCCGCAGGCCGACCGGTTCACCGCCGACATGGGCACGGAGTTCCTCGCCCGCATCGGTCACCTCGCCTCGGCCGCTTTGCAGCGCCTGGTGCGCGGCGGCTGAAGCCGGGAGCGCCGGCCCATCTTCGCCGCGGCCGCACCCATGCCGGACGTTCCCGCCCAAGTTCCAGCGGCTGGCGAGGCCGCCGACGCCTGCGCTCGTTATCTCGACATGCTGCGGCATGTGCGTCGGCTGTCGCCCCGCACCCTGGTGAACTACGAGCGCGACCTGGGCGATCTGCGCCAGCGCGCTGCACTGGCGAACGCTGAACTCGGTGCTATCGGCCCGCAGCACATTCGCACCTGGGTTGCGGCGCTGCACGGTGGCGGCATGACGCCACGCGCCATCGCCGCCCGATTGTCCGCCTGGCGCGGGCTGTTCTCCTGGCTGGGATTGCAAGGCCTCGTGGCCAGCAATCCGCTGCAAGGCGTGCGTGCCCCGCGTGCAGCAAGACCCTTGCCCAAGGCCATCAGCGTGGACCAGGCCGTGGCCCTAGCGGCGTATGCGCCACAGGGCCATGCGCCCGCATCCGCCGATCGTCCCGGCGAGCTGACCCAGGCCTTGAGCCTCGCACGCAGCCGGGCGATCGCCGAGCTGCTCTACTCCTGCGGCCTGCGTGTCTCCGAACTCACCAGCCTGGACACCCGCTACACCCGCGTCCCCGGCTACGAATCGGCCAGCTGGGTGGACTGGGACGCCGCCGACGTGACCGTGCTCGGCAAAGGCGGCAAGCGCCGCAGCGTGCCGGTGGGCGCACCCGCCATGCAAGCCCTGCGCGACTGGCTGGCGCTGCGCCCGGCACCCGCCCTGCCTGGCGCCGAAGCCGACCACGCGGCCTTGTTCCTCGGCCCGCGCGGCCGGCGCATCAGCACGCAACGCGTCTGGGTGGAGTTGCGCGATCGCGCCCGCGCCGCGGGCCTGCCCACGGCCGTGCACCCGCACATGCTGAGGCATTCCTTCGCCTCGCATTTGCTACAGTCCAGCGGCGATTTGCGTGGGGTGCAGGAGTTGCTGGGCCATGCGAGCATCGCCAGCACGCAGATCTACACCCGGCTCGACTTCCAGCATCTGGCCAAGGTCTACGACGCCGCCCATCCCCGCGCGAAAAAGCGCTGATTCCCAAGCCCCAACCCACCGGGCCGGCGCAATCCGGCTCGTCACGCAAGCTGCCATGAAAGTCATCCGCCTGCACGAAGGCAAGGAACGCGCCTTGCTGCGCCGCCATCCCTGGGTGTTCGCCGGCGCCATCGCGCGTGGCGGCGGCGACCTTGGCGAGACGGTGCGGGTGGACGCCGCCGACGGCCGGGTGCTGGGCTGGGCGGCGTTCAGCCCGAACTCGCAGATTCGCCTGCGCATGTGGGGCTTCGACGCCGAGCAGCGCATCGACCGCGACTTCTTCCGAGAACGGCTGCAGGCCGCCATCACCCGCCGCGCCCGTCTGGGGCTGGACATGCAGGCGCTGCGCCTGGTGCACGGCGAGTCTGACGGCATGCCGGGCTGCATCATCGACCGTTATGGCGACATCGTCGTGTTGCAGGCGCTGGCTGCCGGGATCGAACGCATCAAACCCATGCTGGCAGAGTTGCTGCACGAACTGCTGCCGCAGGTGCGCATTTACGAACGCTCCGACGCCGGCGTGCGTGCGCTGGAAGGATTGCAGCCGGTCAGCGGCTGGCTCCAGGGCAAGGGCGAAACCCGCGTCGACATCTCCGAAAACGGCCTGCGCTACAGCGTGGACGTGGCCACCGGGCACAAGACCGGCTTCTACCTCGACCAGCGCGACAACCGCGCGCGTTTCGCCGCGCTGGTGCGCCAGCAGCGGCTGCGCAAGGTGCTGAACGGCTACGGCTACACGGGCGGTTTCACCCTGGCGGCGCTGGCGGGCGGCGCCCAGGAGGTGACGACGGTGGACTCCTCGGCGCCGGCGCTGGCCCAGGCCGAGGCCCATGTGCGACTCAACGGCTTCGACACGGCGCGCGCACCCATGCTCGATGCCGACGTCAACGCCACGCTGCGCAGCCTGCGTGAAGCCGGCAGGCGCTTTGACGCCATCGTGCTCGACCCGCCCAAACTCGCCCCCACCGCGGCTGCGGCCGCGCGAGCGGCGCGCGCCTACAAAGACATCAACCGCCTCGCGCTCACGCTGCTGGAGCCGGGCGGCTGGCTGTTCACGTTTTCGTGCTCGGGCGGGATCGACGCCACACTGTTCCAGAGCATCGTCGCCGGCGCCGCGCTCGACGCCGGGGTGGAAGCCGACATCGTTGCACGCGCCGCCGCTGGCGCCGACCACCCGCTGCTGCTGTCGTTCCCCGAAGGCGAATACCTCAAGGGCCTGCTCTTGCAAACCCGCTGAACGGCAGCATCTCCAGGGCAGTCTTAAACTGCCTCCCGATCTGCCGTGCGTTTCAAGCCCAGCATCCCTCTCCAGCACTGCCAACCCTTCCAACCATGTCCACGCCCCTGATTCCCGCCACCATCCTCACCGGCTTTCTCGGCAGCGGCAAAACCACCCTGCTCAAGCGTGTGCTGAGCGAAGCGCATGGTTCACGCATCGCCGTGATCGAGAACGAGTTCGGTGAGGAGAACATCGACAACGACATCCTGGTGCAGGACAGCAAGGAGCAGATCGTGCAGATGTCCAACGGCTGCATCTGCTGCACCATCCGCGACGATCTGCGCGTCACCCTGGCCGACCTCGCCACACGCCGCCGCAAGGGCGATCTGGTGTTCGACCGCATCATCATCGAAACCACCGGCGTCGCCGACCCCGGCCCGGTGGCGCAGACCTTTTTCATGGACGACGAAATCGCCAGCCAGTATCTGCTCGATTCGGTGTTGACCCTGGTGGACGCCAAGCATGCCGGCCAGCAACTCGATTCCCGGCTGGAAGCGCAACGCCAGGTGGGTTTCGCCGACCAGATTTTCATTTCCAAGGCCGATCTGGTGAACGCCGACGAACTGGCCGCGCTGCAGCACCGCCTGGCCCACATGAACCCGCGAGCAAAACAAAGCGTGGTGCACTTCGGCGAAGTGCCGCTCAAGGACGTGCTCGACCTGCGCGGCTTCAACCTCAACGCCAAGCTCGACATCGATCCTGACTTTCTCAAGGCCGACGACACCGAGCACGAGCATCACGACCACGACCATGATCACCACAACCACGGGCCCGACGAAGCCTGCAATCACCCGCATCACCACCGACACGACGATGATGTGAAGTCGTTCGTCTTTCGCTCCGACAAGGCCTTCGACCCCGCCAAGCTGGAAGACTTTCTCGGCGCCATCGTGCAGATCTATGGCCCGCGCATGCTGCGCTACAAGGGCGTGCTCCACATGCAAGGCATCGACCGCAAGGTGGTGTTCCAGGGCGTGCACCAGCTCATGGGCAGCGATCTGGCCTCGGCCTGGGGAGCGCAGGAACAGCGCCAGAGCAAGCTGGTGTTCATCGGCATCGACCTGCCACGCGACATCATCCTCCAGGGTCTGGAGCAATCGCTGGTGGGTTGATCCGTCAAGGCCGACCCGCAGGCAGGTCCGCGATTGCCCCTCGGTACGTTGCGCTGAAGCGACATCTCGACGGCATCGTGCAAAGCCCGCGAAGCCTCTTCCATGCATCTGACTACAATCGGCCGGCCTCAACGGTGCCCTGTCCGTACTGCTGAGCGGTTGCGATCATCCGTGACACAACGCGAGCATCATCAGATTCCAGGAGGAACTGTGGTCAAGGCGGCAAAACCAGAAACCGGCCGTGCAAAAAGCGCGGTCAGCAAAACCACGCCGGCTCGGGGAGCCAAAGCGGTTGCCAAGGTCGTCGTGGCCAAGCGCGCCGCGGCGCCGGCCGCCAAAGCGCCGGCCCCCAAGCGCACGGCAGGGGCGGCATCGGCCACGGGCCTGAAAGCGGGGAAGACCACGGCATCGAGCCCGGCCCAGGCCAAGCCGGCCAGTCCTGCGACCTCCAAGGCTTCGGCCCATGCGCCAACTGCAGCGACCCAAAGCCGTCCCTCCGCCAAGTCCCGCGTCACGGCCACCACGCCCAGAATCCCAACTCCGGCTCGGACTACACTGCCGCCCGCCCGAACCCAAAAATCCGCAGCCACCGTGGCGAATCGCCCCCAGGCAGCGACCCCTATTCCAGCATCTTCAGCCGCCAAATCCATGAGCAGTCTCGCCCCTACACCCACTCCGGCGAAAGCCGATCCAAAGCTGGCCAATGCCTGGAAATCCAAAGCGCCCAAGGATCTGAGCGACGCCGAAGTGCTCGCCATGCCCGAAAGCGAGTACATGAAAGCCGTGCAGTTGGAGTTCTTCAAGTACCGGCTGAGTTCCTTGCGCAACGACATCCTGCGCAGCGCCGGCGAAACCACCGAGCACTTGCGCGAAGACACCCTGCTGGTGCCGGACCCGGCCGATCGTGCCACGATCGAGGAAGAACACGCCCTGGAACTGCGCGCGCGCGACCGCGAGCGTAAATTGCTGAAGAAGGTCGAGCAGGTTCTCCTGCTGATCGACGCCGGCGAATACGGCTGGTGCGAGGAAACCGGTGAGCCCATCGGCATTGGCCGCCTGCTGGCCCGGCCCACGGCCACGTTGTCGCTGGAAGCACAGCAGCGGCGCGAGATGAAGCAGAAGATGTTCGGGGACTGAACCTGGTTTCCACCCCGCTTCAAGCACAGGCATGCCGATGAGTGATTCAAAACCGCGCAGCTTCTGGGGCCGGGTCGGCGAGTTCGTCAAAAATCCGACGCAGGACTGGTCGCTCACACGCCACGAAAACGCCCTGCGCGACATGCAGGAGCAAGAGCAGGTCAAGGCGAAAGAAGAACAGCGCAAGCTCGATGCCTTCATCCGTCGCCGCGAGTTGGCCTCGCTGCGGCGCCTGCGCAAGCGCCAGGCCGATGGCCTGCCGCTCGATGACGCCTACACCGACGTGCCCGACACCGGCACCGGGACGGGCCCGTCGGCGCCGGAGCGCGAAGCCACGCTGCGCAAGATCAACGAGATCGAGCAGTCGATGGTGCAGGAAACCGGGCAACAGGCCCGCAGCGGCCTCACCCGCCCTGGCATGCCGGCCACGCAAATCCGCCTGGGCACCGGAGCCCCGCCTTTGCCTGCCTCGGGTTCAGGACCGCAACAGGCCTCAGCGCTCCAGCCCGGGACACAGACGGGGCTGGGCTTCCAACCCACCGATCATCTCTCGCGGCAGATGCAAGCGCCACCGGTCGTGCCGACGCCCGCCGCGCCGGGCGAGATCATCCAGGCCACCATGCCGGCACCGACCCAGATGGCCCCAACCCAGATGGCCCCGACCATGATGGGGATGACGCAACTCGCCGCCGATCATCCGCCGATGGACACCTGGATGAAAACCGGCGGCTTCGCATCCTCAAGCCCCATGGCCGTGGACGTGCAGGAAGGCGTCTCTTCGAGTCCGCTGTTCGACCAGGCCTGCATCGACTTCGCCAACGGCCACGACCGCGATGCCGAACGCGCTTTGCTCGACGCCATCTCCGGCTCTCCCGAGCGCGAGTTGGAAAACGAGTTCTGGCTGGCCTTGTTCGACCTCTACCGAGCCGGTGGCGACAACCCAAAATTCGAGGCGCTGGTGAACGATTATGTCGAACGCTTCCAGTCCTCGGCGCCGTCCTGGGATACGCCGGTGCCTCAGCATTTGCCTGCCGCGCAGGCGGCGACCCGCGCTTCCGCCGCACAGTCTGCGAGCTTCGGGCCCTCGTCGAATTTCACCGCTCTGGGCGAACTTGATGCGGCGCAGTCACGCTCCCTTCTGCTGCTGGCGCGTGGCGGGGTGCGTCAGGTCGTGCTCGAATTCAGCGGCCTGACCAGCATCGCCCCCGGAGCCCAGACTTTTTCGCTGGAGGCCTTCAAGTTGCTCAACGCATCCAGTGATTGCGTCATCGAACTGGCCGGCGTTTCCAATCTGACGGAGGCCTGCGCCGCAGCCGCACCGCCCATGCAGCGCGAAGCCGACCCCGGCTGGTGGGGCTTGCGCCTGGAGGCGCTGCGCATGGCGGGTGACCAGGAGGCCTACGAGAATGTTGCGCTGGACTATTGCGTCACTTACGAAATTTCTCCGCCGACCTGGGAACCCAGCCGCGCCAAGGTTCAAGTGCTCAGCGCCGACGCTGCAGCGGGACTCAGCCGGCCCATGACGCAGCATTCACGGCCCTCGCAAGCGCAGGTCAGCAGCCTGTTTCCCAGCCAGTTCAGCACCCATTTCGGCAACACCGACACCGGCGTGGCATTCACCCAGTTGCGCGGTGACATCAAGGGGGGCAGTGAGGATTTCCTCAAGCCGCTGGACCAGGCCTCATCCGGCCATGGCGCTGTGGTCGTCGACCTCAGCGAACTGCGCCGGCTCGACTTCGCCAGCGCCGGCATCATGCTCAATTGGGTGATGTCGCAGAGCAGCGCCGGGCGCGCGGTGCAGTTCGATGGCACGCACCGGCTGATCGCCGGGCTGTTCGTCATTCTTGGGATCAACTCGGTGGCGCAAATCCAGTTGCGCAAGTTTTAAGTGCCCGTCTGCTTTCCGATCCCGCACGGCCCCATCGCCGCGCACAACCTCCTCATGCCATGCAGCAATATCACGGCACCACCATCCTGAGCGTGCGCCGCGGCGCCAGTGTCGCCCTTGGCGGTGACGGCCAGGTGACGTTGGGCAACATCGTCATCAAGGCCAGCGCCCGCAAGGTGCGCCGCCTGCACCACGACAACGTGCTGGCGGGGTTCGCCGGCGGCACGGCCGACGCTTTCACGCTGTTCGAGCGTTTCGAGGCCAAACTCGACGAGCACCGCGGCCAGTTGCTGCGCGCCGCCGTGGAACTGGCGAAGGATTGGCGCACCGACCGCATGTTGCGCCGTCTCGAGGCCATGCTGGCCGTGGCAGACACCAGCACATCGCTCGTCATCACGGGCAACGGCGACGTGCTCGAACCCGAGCACGGCTTGCTGGCCATCGGCTCGGGTGGAGCCTATGCGCAATCGGCAGCTCGCGCGCTGCTGGAGAACACCGAGCTGGACGCGCGCGCCATCGTCGAAAAATCGCTGCACATTGCCGCCGACCTGTGCATCTACACCAACCACGCCTTGCGCATCGAAACACTGGACGGCTGAGGGTGCGATTCGCGCTCCGATCCATCGCTCCAGCCACATCCCGCTGCGTCCCATGGCACTTGGCGCGCACAGCTCCAGGCGCCACCCACCGACGAGTCGATCCATGAACATGACCCCACGCGAAATCGTCTCCGAACTCGACCGCTACGTCATCGGCCAGGCCGATGCCAAGCGCGCCGTGGCCGTGGCGCTGCGCAACCGCTGGCGCCGCCAGCAAGTGGCCGAGCCGCTGCGCCACGAAATCACGCCGAAGAACATTCTGATGATCGGCCCCACCGGTGTGGGCAAAACCGAGATTGCTCGTCGCCTGGCGCGACTGGCGAACGCGCCCTTCATCAAGATCGAAGCGACCAAGTTCACCGAGGTCGGCTATGTCGGGCGCGACGTCGACACCATCGTGCGCGATCTCGTGGACATCGCCGTGAAGCAGGTCCGCGAACAGGCCATGCTGGCACATCGCACCCGAGCCGAGGACGCCGCCGAGGACCGCATTCTCGACGTGCTGCTGCCGCGCCCGCGCGATGCCGCCGGCCAGCCGCTGCCCACGTCGGACGAGAACACGCGGCAAATTTTTCGCAAGCGCCTGCGCGAAGGCCAACTCGACGACAAGGACATTGAGCTGGACGTCGCCAAGCCCCAGGCGACGATGGACATCATGACCCCGCCCGGCATGGAAGACATGGCCGAGCAGATCAAGGGGATGTTCGCCGGCATGGGTCAGGGCCGCAGCCAGCGCCGCAAGCTCAAGGTGCGCGAAGCCCTGCGCCTGCTGGTCGATGACGAGGCGGCCAAGCTGGTGAACGAAGACGAGATTCGCAGCCAGGCCGTGCAACGCGTGGAGCAGAACGGCATCGTCTTTCTGGACGAGATCGACAAAATCGCATCGCGCGGCAACACCCAGGGAGCCGATGTCTCACGCCAGGGCGTGCAACGCGACCTGTTGCCGTTGGTGGAAGGCACCACGGTGAGCACCAAGTACGGCATGGTGCGCACCGACCATGTGCTGTTCATCGCCAGCGGCGCCTTTCACGTCGCCAAACCCTCCGACCTGATCCCCGAGTTGCAGGGGCGCTTCCCCATTCGCGTGGAACTGCAAAGTCTCTCGGTGGACGATTTCGTCGCCATCCTCACCGCCACCGACGCCAGCCTGGTCAAGCAGTACCAGGCCCTGCTCCAAACCGATGGCGTGAACCTGCAGTTCACCTCCGATGGCATACGCCGCTTGGCCGAAGTGGCTTATGCCGTCAACGAAAGCACCGAGAACATCGGCGCCCGCCGTCTGCACACCGTGATGGAACGCTTGCTGGAGGATGTGTCGTTCCAGGCCGACGGCAACAAGCAGCTCACCCTGGCGATCGACGCTGTCTTCGTCAACCAACGCCTCAACGCGATTGCCGCCGACGAGGATTTGTCGCGCTTCGTCCTCTGAGCCGTGCCTATCGCGCAATGCGCCGAGCCGCTCCGAGCGCTCAGCGTTGCCTAGGCCCGCAGCGCCCAATCGGGCTGCAGCAGCCCGCGTTGCCGGGCAATGCACAGCAGGCCCTCGAACACCAGATGGTCCACGGTTTGATGCGGCAGGCCCAGCGCCAGTTCGAGCTTGGGTGCCGCGCCGCCGGTCAGGAGCACCGAGGGTGCCCTGCCTTCCAGACGGCTCAGCCGCTCGTGCATTTGGCGTGCAGCACCGGATATGGCCAAGGCGCCACCGCTCATGAGCGCGTCGCTGGTGTTGTTGGGGAACTCGCGCAAAGCGCCTTCGGGCACGTTCAGCCCTGCGGTCCCCATTTCCAGCGCCTTGAGCATCAGGCCGAATCCGGGCAGGATGACGCCGCCTAGAAAGCGCCCATCCGACGCCAGGCAGTCGATGGTCACGGCCGTGCCCACACTCACGACCAGCACCGGCTCGGCGCCAGATCGAGCCCTCGCTCCCATCAGCGCCGCCCAGCGGTCGGCCCCGAGCAGGCCGGGATGGGTGTAGCCGTTGCGCACACCGCATTGCTGCGGCGGCGAGTGAATCCACTCGGCGTGCAAACCCAGGCTGGCGAGTTGTGTCTCCACCCGCGCTGTGGCGACGACGCCGGCGACGGCGCAGCCAATGGCCGCCTGCGGCCTGGGGTGCAGTTCGAGTTCCTTGCCAAGTTGTTCGATGGACTGTTGCGGCATGGCCCCGTGCGCCAGGAGTTCAAGCTCCGGCACGGCGCGCCCGCCTGCCCAGAGGCCCCACTTGAGACGGGTGTTACCAATGTCGAGCAGCAGGAGAGGCGGCATAGAAAATGCAGGCGAATTGCCGTGCACCATACCAGAGCGGCAAGCCGCACCAACGCTCAGCGTTGCCGACCCGGTGCTTGAGGTTGACCTCGAACCGTTGTGGCGGACTGGCTCTCCGGGGCGCAAATCATCCGTGAATACCCTGGCTTTTCATGTCCGCTTCGTTTGTAGACATTCAACATTTTTTTGTATACCGTTTCTGCGGTTTTGACATATCCTTTGCCCAAAGACTCCGCTCTGGGCGGTTGACGCCCCGATCCGATCAACCTCGCGTTGACAACGGGCAATAGCAGGAATTGAGGCGTGCGACGACGTCATCGGCGAACGCACCAAGCCCATGCATTGTTGTATACCGACAGGCACAATTTTTGCGTGCCTGCACCCATGCTGGTGACCATTCGCCTGACTGCACTGCTCGCGCATCACGTTGTCGATCGATCCCATCACCGTCGGCGCCCTGGACCTTCGGGGTCAAGTTCACAGCTCCGACCACCGGCATGATGCACTCATCCTGATCCTGCGTTCAACCCGGAGCCTGTCCCCATGAACCCATCCACAGCAACTCTTGGTGTCGCTCAAGTCCCACCTTCCGGTGCCGACAACGAGGACATCCTCATCAAGCCCGGCTACAGCCCCCGGCTCGTCAATGCGGATCTCGCCCCGCTCAGGCACCAGCGCTGGGGCGCCTACAACATCTTCGCCTTCTGGATGTCGGACGTGCACAGTGTGGGGGGCTACATCACTGCGGGCAGCCTGTTTGCACTCGGTCTGGCCAGTTGGCAGGTGCTGGTCAGCCTGCTGATTGGCATCGTGATTGTGCAGTTGCTGGCCAATCTGGTCGCCAAGCCGAGCCAAGTCACCGGCGTGCCTTATGCGGTCATCAGCCGCGCCTCGTTCGGTGTGCTGGGAGCCAACATCCCAGCAGTGACGCGAGGCTTGATCGCCTTCGCCTGGTATGGCATTCAGACCTATCTGGCGTCGAGCGCGCTGATCATCGTCATCCTCAAGTTCATGCCTGCGCTGGCCCCCTATGCCGATGTGCGTCAATACGGCTTCGTCGGCCTGTCCAGCCTTGGCTGGGTCGCCTACATGGTGCTCTGGGTCCTGCAAGCCCTGGTGTTCTGGAAGGGCATGGAGGCCGTGCGAATCTTCATCGACTGGGCTGGTCCGGCGGTTTATGTGGTGATGTTCGCTCTGACCTTTTACTTGGTGTCGAAAGTGGGCCTGTCGAACATCGACATGAATCTCGGTTCGGTCAAGTTCACCGGCTTGCAGGCCCTGCCGGTGATGATCAACGCCGTCGCCCTGGTGGTGTCCTACTTCTCCGGACCCTTACTGAACTTCGGTGACTTCGCCCGGTACAGCAAAAGCGTGCCGGCCGTGAGGTCCGGCAATTTCTGGGGCCTGCCGGTGAACTTCCTGGGTTTTTCCTTGCTCACCGTCATCACCACGGCTGCCACCTTGCCCCTGTATGGCAAGCTGATCACCGATCCGGTGGAAACGGTCAGCCAGATCAACAGCACCTTCGCCGTCGTGCTCGGCGCCATGACCTTCACGCTGGCCACCATGGGCATCAACATCGTTGCCAACTTCGTGCCTCCGGCCTTCGACTTCTCCAACGTCGCTCCGCAGAACATCAGCTGGCGCATGGGAGGCATGATCGCGGCCATCGGCTCCATTTTCATCACGCCCTGGAACATCTACAACAACCCAGGCGTGATCCATTACACCCTGGACATCCTGGGCTCTTTCATCGGCCCACTGTTCGGGATTCTCATCACCGACTACTACCTGATCAACAAGCAGCGCATCGATGTCGACGCGCTCTACAGCATGGAGAAAACCGGGCGCTATTGGTACAACGGCGGAGTGAACCCAAAGGCTGTGGCAGCCCTGGTTCCGGCGGCACTGATAGCGATTCTCATGGTGCTCGTTCCCATGTTCTCCCCGCTGGCCAATTTCACCTGGTTCATCGGTTGCGGGGCGGCCGCGGTGCTCTACCTGGCCATCAACCGCCGTTCATCCACATGAAAAAGCCATGAAAATCCTGATCGTCAATCCCAACTCGACCGCCAGCATGACTCACAAAATCGGCGAGGCTGCGGCGCGCGTCGCCGCGCCTGCAACGACGCTCAGGGCGGTGAATCCGCCGCACGCTCCTGCTTCCATCGAGTGCTACACCGAAGAGGCGTTGTGTGTGCCCGGCCTGCTGCACTGCATTCAGCAGGGCGAGGCGCAGGGGTATGACGGCTATGTCATTGCCTGCTTCGGCGACCCGGGCCTTGACGCCGCGCGCGAGCAGGCGCGGGGCCCGGTGATCGGCATCGCGCAAGCGGCCATGCATGCCGCCAGCATGGTGGCCAATTCCTTCAGTGTCGTGACGACCCTGGAGCGCACTGTCGGCATGGCCTGGCATCTGGCGGAGCGCTACGGCATGCGGCGTTTCTGCAGGAACGTCCGTGCCGCCGATCTGCCTGTGCTCGACCTCGAAGACCCGGCCAAGAACGCCCGCGCGCTGATTCGGGATGCGTGCCTGCGTGCCCTGCGCGAAGACCGCTGCGAGTCCATCGTGCTCGGTTGCGCCGGGATGACGGACCTGTGCCGGTCGCTGTCGGACGAGATCGGCGCACCTGTCATCGATGGTGTTGCGGTCGCCGTGAAACTGGTGGAGTCTTTAGCGACGCTTGGCCTTCGCACCAGCAAGCTCGGCGACTGGGCAACGCCGCCAATCAAGCCGCAACCGACCCTCTCCCCCGGGGCCAGTTGCTAGAACCTGCTCGCACCATTTCTGCACCCGCGCCGGGGGTGAGACCGATGCGGGGCAATGCGTTAGGCGCGCTGTGGCGTGTGGCGCCACAACCGGCTTGCAGCGCGGCCATGCGCCTCCAGACCGCCGGGCGGCGTCTGATGGTGCTGGCATTCACGACCAGATTCATCGCCGCTTCAGGGTCTCCCCGCCGAAAACAGGCATTTCGGAACAGCCTGGAATCCGCTACATTGGGAAATTGACGTATACGTCAATCACAACCCCTGCCGCGACAAGCGCCGGCATACCGATGAACACCGAAGCGCGCGGCGCGATGCACGCCGCGCTCAAGGAGACTGCGATGACCGACCTGTCCGACGCCAAAGTGCTGGCCGCCTACCGTCCACAGCAGCGGCTGCGCTTTGTGACAGCCGCGGCGCTGTTCGACGGGCACGACGCGGCCATCAACATCATGCGGCGCATCCTCATCAGCATGGGCGCCGAGGTGGTGCACCTGGGCCACAACCGCTCAGTCGATGACATCGTCACCGCGGCCATTCAGGAAGACGCGCATGGCATCGCCATCTCCAGCTACCAGGGCGGGCATGTGGAATTTTTCCGCTACATGATCGACCGGCTGCGCGCGCAAGGCGCCGGACACATTCAGGTGTTCGGCGGCGGCGGCGGCGTGATCGTGCCTGACGAAATCGCCGCACTGCAGGGCTATGGCGTGACTCGCATCTACAGCCCCGAGGACGGCCAGAACCTCGGGCTGCAGGGGATGATCGGCGACATGCTGATGCGCGCCGACAAAGCCCTGCCTGCACTGAACAGCCAACAGGAGTTGCAGGCGCTCGGGACGGATACGACCGTGCTGGCGCGCGTCATCACTCAACTCGACAACGGCGCTGCTGACGCTGCGCTACTGCGCGACCTGCACACGATGGCCGAAGCCGCGCATGGGGTGGTGCTGGGTGTGACCGGCACCGGGGGCGCCGGCAAGAGCAGCCTGGTGGACGAACTGATTCGCCGTCTGCGGCTTGACCAGGACGACACCCTTCGCATCGGCGTGATCAGCATCGACCCCTCGCGGCGCAAGAGCGGGGGTGCGCTGCTGGGCGACCGGATCCGCATGAACGCGATTGGGCCGTGGCAGCGAACTGGCTCCCCTCCCCAAGCCCCGCCGCAAGGGGCGAACGAGCTGGCCACTCCTCCACGGCCCGCGCGTGAGCGTGGGATGGGGAATGGCGTCTTCATGCGCAGCCTGGCCACGCGCGAGGCGGGAAGCGAAATCAGCAAGGCACTGCCTGACGTGATCGCCGCCTGCAAGGCAGCGGGTTTCGATCTCATCATCGTCGAGACCTCCGGCATCGGTCAGGGCGATGCGGCCATCGTGCCGCATGCCGACGCCAGTCTGTACGTCATGACACCGGAGTTCGGCGCGGCCAGCCAGCTCGAAAAAATCGACATGCTGGACTTCGCCGACTTTGTCGCCATCAACAAATTCGACCGCAAAGGCGCGATGGATGCGCTGCGCGACGTGGCCAAACAGTTGCAGCGCAACCGCGAAGCGTGGGCCACCAAGCCCGAAGATTTGCCCGTGTTCGGCACCATGGCCAGCCGCTTCAACGACGACGGCGTGACTGCGCTGCACCAGGCGATCAAGCTGCGCCTGGCCGAACATGGCCTGCAGTGCAAGGCTGGGCGTTTGCCGCTCGTGGCCACTCGCCACAGCACCCACCAGACCCCCATCGTTCCCGCTGCACGTGGCCGTTACCTGGCCGAAATCTCCGACAGCGTGCGCGGCTATCACCGCAGCGTCGAGGAGCAGGTGACACTGGCACGCGAAACACAGCAGTTGCGCGCCAGCGGTCGCATGCTGCACGCGGCCAACCCCAACAAGGTTGCCGCGGTCGAAGCCGTCAACGATCTGGCGGAACAACGCGAGGCAAAAATGCTGCCGGCCGCGCGCAAGCTGCTGGCGATGTGGCCGCAGATGCAGCAGGCCTATGCGGGCCAAGAATACGTGGTGAAGATCCGCGACCGTGAAATGCGTACCGCCCTCACCCACACCACGCTGTCAGGCACCACGGTGCGCAAAGTCGTACTGCCGAAGTATGAAGACCATGGAGAGGTCCTGCGCTGGCTGATGCGCGACAACGTGCCCGGCAGCTTTCCCTACACCGCGGGCACCTTCGCGTTCAAGCGCAGTGGTTCGGGTCAAGGCAACGAGGACCCCACCCGCATGTTCGCCGGCGAAGGCGACCCGTTCCGCACCAACCGCCGCTTCAAGCTGCTCTCCGCCGGCATGCCCGCCAAGCGGCTGTCGACCGCCTTCGACTCGGTCACGTTGTACGGTGCCGACCCCGACCGCCGCCCCGACATCTACGGCAAGGTGGGCAACTCGGGCGTGAGCATCGCCACGCTCGACGACCTCAAGGCGCTGTACGACGGCTTCGACCTGTGCGAACCTGCCACCAGCGTGAGCATGACCATCAACGGCCCCGCGCCGACCATCCTGGCGATGTTCCTGAACACGGCCATCGACCAGCAACTGGCCAAATTCCTGGCTGACAACGGCCGCGAACCGACCGACGACGAAGCGCAAAAAATCCAGGCCTGGGTGCTGGAAAACGTCCGCGGCACGGTGCAGGCCGACATCCTGAAAGAAGACCAGGGACAGAACACCTGCATCTTCTCCACCGAGTTCTCGCTCAAGGTCATGGGCGACATCCAGGACTATTTCGTGCACCACAAGGTGCGCAATTTCTACTCGGTGAGCATCAGCGGCTACCACATTGCCGAGGCAGGGGCCAACCCCATTTCGCAGCTCGCGTTCACGCTGAGCAACGGTTTCACTTTCGTCGAGGCGTACCTGGCTCGTGGCATGCACATCGACGATTTCGCCCCCAACCTGAGCTTCTTTTTCAGCAACGGCATGGATCCGGAGTACAGCGTGCTGGGACGTGTGGCGAGGCGCATCTGGGCCGTTGCCATGCGTGACAAGTACGGTGCGAACGAGCGCAGTCAGAAACTCAAGTACCACGTGCAGACCAGTGGTCGCAGCCTGCACGCGCAGGAGATCGCGTTCAACGATATTCGCACCACGCTGCAGGCGCTCATCGCCATCTACGACAACTGCAACAGCCTGCACACCAATGCCTACGACGAGGCCATCACCACGCCCACCGAGGAGAGCGTGCGGCGCGCCATGGCGATCCAGCTCATCATCAACCGCGAGTGGGGACTGGCCAAGTGCGAGAACCCGAACCAGGGCGCGTTCATCATCGAGGAACTGACCGACCTCGTGGAAGAAGCCGTGCTCAAGGAGTTTGAAGCCATCGCCGACCGTGGCGGGGTGCTGGGGGCGATGGAAACCGGCTACCAGCGGGGCAAGATCCAGGAAGAGAGCATGCATTACGAAATGCTCAAGCACACCGGCGAGTTGCCCATCGTCGGTGTCAACACGTTCCGCAACCTGCATGGCGAGGCGGTCTCGGCTCACCTCGAACTGGCACGCTCCACCGAGCAGGAAAAAGAGTCGCAGCTGCGCCGCCTGGCCGACTTCCAGCAGCGCCATGCTGCCGCAGCCCCGGCCATGTTGCAGATCCTGCAACAGTCGGTGATCGACAACCGCAATGTGTTCGCCGTGCTGATGGAAGCGGTGCGGGTTTGCAGCCTGGGACAGATCACCAATGCCCTGTTTGAAGTCGGCGGGCAGTACCGCCGCAGCATGTAGTCCATCCACCTCGACCAAGGACTGAACCATGATCCACATCCTGGCACGCATCACGGCCAAACCCGGCAGCACCGAGCAGGTTCGCGCCGCCCTGCTTGAGCTGGTGCGTCACACGCGGCAGGAACCCGGCTGCAAACTCTACACATTGTTCCAGCGTGACGATGAGCCAACCGTTTTCATGACCGTGGAGCAGTGGCTTGACCAAGCCAGCGCCGAGGCCCACATGCGCACAGCGCATATTGCTGCCGCCATGGCACAGGCAGGCCCCCACCTGGCCGCGCCCCCCGAAATTCACGCATACGCTGCATTGGCTTGAGCCGGAGCGCTCGATCCTGGAGCGCTCAAATCATGGCCAGCGGCTGCTTGCCTCGTGGCAGCGGGAACATCCGATCGATGACGTGGCGGGTAGCCGCGTCCAAGGTTGTCGAGGCAGCCGCAAGGTTATCGCGCAGATGTTGCTGGCTCCCCGCTTTGGGAATGGCCATCACCCCAGGCTGCCGCAACACCCAGGCGAGGGCGAGTTGTGCTGCGCTGAGCCCCAGCGTTTGAGCCAGTGCGGCCAGACGGACATCGCGAGCGAGTTTGCCTTCGTCCAGAGGGCTGTAGGCCATCAGCGGCATGCGCTGAGTTTGCATCCAGGGCAACAAATCGAATTCGACGCCACGACTGCTGGCGGCGTAATAAACCTGATTCGTCGCGCAGTCGCGACCACCGTCCAGCCGCAGCAATTCGTGCATGTCCTGCAGGTCGAAATTGCTCACACCCCAATGGCGGATCCGGCCCGCGGCAACCAGACGGGCGAATCCATCCAGCGTCTCCTGCAGGGGCACACTGCCGCGCCAGTGCAACAAGTACAGATCGATCTGCTCCAATCCGAGTCGGCGCAGACTGCGCTCGCAGGCAGCCTGGACACCCGCGGTGCCGGCGTGATGCGGGTAGACCTTGCTGACCACCAACACTTGCTCGCGTTGGACAACGCCCTCGCGCATGGCGCCGGCCAGGGCCTCGCCCACCACGCGCTCGGCACCACCCTCGCCGTACATCTCGGCCGTATCCAACACGCGGTAGCCGAGTTCCAGTGCACGGCGCACGGCAGCGACTTCGTCGGCACGGCGCGCCGCGGCTTCACCGAAGCGCCATGTACCCAGGCCGAGCGCCGGCCATTGCTCTGCTTCCCTGAGTTGC
The DNA here is from genome assembly GCA_021846025.1 of Pseudomonadota bacterium. Lineage (GTDB taxonomy): Bacteria > Pseudomonadota > Gammaproteobacteria > Burkholderiales > Burkholderiaceae_C > Thiomonas_A. The sequence continues at coordinate 41,155 of JAJZDV010000001.1, read as the reverse complement.
ACAAGGTTCATCGGTTCATACCCCAAGCCATTGGCGCGCATTCCACAAAGCCAGCAACACGAGAAAGAGCACCAGCCCGACGACGAAACCGATCAGGCCCTGCAGCAGCGCATTGGTCCGCCGTTGTTCCTGCAGCAACTGGCGTGTTTGCTCGCGCTCAAGCGGCTGTTGCGCATGTTCCAGGGCGTGATGGATCATGCGGGGCAAGGCCGGGAAGTACTGGGCGAAGCGTGGCGCCTCTTTTTGCAGATGGTCGCGCAATGCGCGCCATCCAACCTGGCTCTGCATCCAGCGCTTGAGGAAAGGCTGGGCGGTGTTCCAGAGATCCAGGTCAGGGTCGAGTTGTCGACCCAAGCCTTCGACATTCAACAGGGTTTTTTGCAACAGCACGAGTTGTGGCTGAATTTCCACCTTGAAGCGACGCGACACCTGGAACAGTCGCAGCAGAATCTGTCCCAGCGAAAGATCTTTCAGCGGGCGTTCGAACTGCGGCTCGCATACGGTCCGGACCGCTGCCTCCAGTTCGTCGACGCGCACCTCGGCCGGAACCCAGCCGGATTCGAGATGCAACTCGGCCACTCGCCGGTAATCGCGCCGGAAAAAGGCGATGAAATTCTGTGCCAGGTAGTCCTTGTCGAATTCCGACAGCGTGCCGATGATGCCGAAGTCCAGCGCGATATACCAGCCAAACGTCTCGGGCGCGAGGCTGACCATGATGTTGCCCGGATGCATGTCGGCATGGAAAAAGCCATCGCGAAACACCTGGGTGAAAAAGATTTCGACCCCGCTCTGCGCCAGCTTGTGGATGTCCACGCCAGCCTCACGCAAGCGATCAATCTGACTGATCGGCACGCCGTGCATGCGTTCCATCACGATCACGCTTTCGGTGCAAAGGTCCCAGACCATCTGCGGAATCAGGACCAACCCCAGGCCATCCATATTGCGTCGCAGTTGCGCCGCATTGGCCGCCTCGCGAACAAGGTCGAGTTCATCGTGCAGATATTTATCGAACTCGGCCACCACTTCGCGGGGCTTGAGGCGCTTGCCATCGGACCAGGCGCGCTCGACCCAGGCAGCCAGGGTCTGCATCAACTCCAGATCCTGGTCGATGATTTTGCGCATGCCAGGTCGCAGCACCTTGACCGCCACCTCGTGCCCGCCTTGCTCAACCGGCAGCACCGCGAAATGCACTTGGGCAATGGAGGCGCTGGCGACAGGAGTACGGTCAACGCTGGCAAACAGCTTGGACAAGGGCTGGCCCAGGGCCTGCTCGATCAGCGTCACAGCCTGGTCGGAGTCGAAAGGCGGGACGCGATCCTGCAGCTTGGCGAGTTCGTCGGCGATATCGGTGGGCAGAAGATCGCGCCGTGTGGACAGCATTTGTCCGAACTTGACGAAGATCGGCCCCAGGCTTTCCAGCGCTAGGCGCAGGCGCTGCCCTCGCGGCGCATCAAGCTTGCGGCCTATGGCTAGAGTACTCGCCAGGAGCCGCAACCAACGCTGGCGAAAACCGCTGAGAACAAGTTGATCAAGCCCGTAGCGATGGGCAACGGTGGCGATGCGCAACAAACGCAGAAGGCGGCGCATCCCTCAGTTCCGCGCGATGGGAGCGGTGCGGCGCGCGAGTATCTGAACGCGTTTTTCAAGCCTGGCGGTGGCGTCACGCAGCTGTGCCAATTCGACACTGCAGGCCGTGAGTTCGACACGGCCAACCAGCGCGCGCGGCGCCTCCGTCAACCAGTCTTTTGTGTCGGCCTCGGCTTGCAGGCGAAGGCGCCGCCCCTGGGCTAACGCTTCACGCCCGGCACGAGCCAGTCGATGTGCTGCCAGGTCGCCAAAGAGTGGGGCCAGGTCATCCTCAGCATCCCAGCGCAAATGGCCGAACAGCCAGGAAACCGCCTGGGCAAATTCGGCATCGCCCGTGATGCACACGCCTGCCAGCCCCAGCGCTTGCCCACGCCATCGGGACGCCAAAACGGCGGTAGGGTCGATGTCAAGCTTGAGTTCCGGCAATTGAGCCTGCTCCTGGGTCTGCCTTGGTGCAAACTCTCCCGTCGGAGCGATCTGAAAGACGGCAGTTCGGCCCGCAATATGCAGAGCCAAATGCTTGCCGATGTGCGCTCGCATGCGCTCCTCGGCCTGCGGCTCCTGGCGGATGAGGTGGTTGATGACTTGGGTCACAAGCCGTGCAGCGCGCTCCTGCATGCGGTCTGGCCAAGGCAAAGTGGGGCTTCGGTCTGTGCTGGACATAGGATGGTTGGCAATCCAGCATCCATTCTAGGAGTCTGGAGCAACCCCAGAGCAGCGAGCCAGGGTTGTGCACGTGTCACGCCCCACCCCCATGTCGAGGGCCGTTCAATGCGCTGCCGAGTTCGGCAGACGCCATCGCCCAATGCCGCTGGAGACTGTCATGCGATGGTCATCCACGCTCAGGAGTGGGGCCGATGTGGGCCCGCACCCTTGAGTCATGTCGGTGGTCTCCAGAGGCTGAGCCCTGCGACCTACGCCAAGCGGAACTGGCTGGCGAAAGTGTTGCCTCAGGAAGGGGCAGCTTCGAGCCGCAAAAAATTCAGCCCAACTGCTGAATTCCGGCCAGCAGCCACCCCCTGCTGCCAGAAACGGGCTTAACCAAGTTCCAGACCTCGCGTACCGGCTGCGCACCACCCCAGCTTTCCTCGCGGACTAGCCCGGAGAATTCGACGCTCGCAAGATATTCATCGTCGAGTTGCTGCAGATCCAGCAGCACCGCTTCGAGTGTGACCACATCGGTGTGGTTCTGCGCACCCGCACGCTGTTCGATCTCCGACTTGAGTTGCGCGAAGAATTCAGGTGTGCTGTAAGACTCGATGCCGTGCAGGTCGCCTGCATCCCAGGCTTTTTGCAGCTGGTAGTAATGCTCACGCGCCTTGTTCAGGAATGCGCGCTGATCGAAATCTGCCGGAATCGAGCCCTGAACCGCGCCGACATTGGCAGCCAGGGCTTGTGTCCCCTCGAAACGCTGCGGGGGAAGATAAGACTCAGGCCCGAGTTGAGCAGCGTCATAAGCACCACGTGGCATTCCCGCCGGCTGCGGCATGGAGACGGCGCCAGAGCGGCGGACAAGTCGCAACAGGAATACCCCCGCTCCCACCACCAAGCCTGCCATCAGGAGAGCGGTGACGAAGGAGGCCAGGCCTGCACCGAAGCCGAATGCATGGAACAACGCCGCCAGCCCTATGCCGGCCGCCAAGCCGCCGAGCAGGCCGCCCCAACGGCTGGCTGGGCGAGGAGTGGCTGCTGAAGGCGCGGCTGACTGCCTTGGAGCCGCAGCAGGGGCTGGAGTCGCCTGTTGCCGTTGCAGCAATCCGCTGTTTTGGCGTCCCAGGGTTTTGCCTCCTCCCATGCGCTTGGCCTGTGCTTCGGCGACAAAAAGAGTGGAGGTCAGCACGAGGCTGATGCCGAGAACGAGAAGGGTCCAATGCTTGTTCATGATCATGCCCGGTTGTGAATACCTACATTTTGTTACCAAAATCACCGGAAAAGTTCACCCTCGTCGAAAAATTTATGTTCTCTCAAGCCTTGAGGCCGATATGCAACGCGACGACTCCAGCCGACAGGTTGTACCAGTCGACCTTGACGAATCCCGCTTTGAGCATCAAGCTCTTCAAGCCGGCCTGATCCGGGTGGCGGCGGATCGACTCAGCCAAGTAGCGGTAACTGTCAGCATCGCCAGCGACCCACCGGCCCAGCCGCGGCAGGATGTTGAAAGAGTACCAGTCATAGATGCCACGCAACGGTTCCCAGGGACGGGAAAACTCCAGGACAAGCAGTGTCCCGCCGGGCTTCAGCACGCGGCGCATTTCCGCGAGCGCAAGGTCCTTGTGGGTCATGTTGCGCAGGCCAAAAGCCACACTGACGCGGTCAAAGCTGTCATCGGGAAATGGAAGGACTTCCGCGTCGCAGAGCGCTGCCGGCACACACAGGCCCGAATCTTCCAACTGGGCGCGTCCCTCGGCCAGCATGGCGCCATTGATGTCGGTCGACACCACCAGACCACCCGGTTCGACTTGCGACGCAAATGCCCGCGCCAAGTCGCCAGTGCCCGAGGCGATGTCGAGCACACGCTGACCGGGGCGCACCCCTGCCAGCGCCACCGTAAAGGCTTTCCAGCCCCGATGAAGACCCGCGCTCATCAAATCGTTCATCAGGTTGTAGCGTGGCGCGACCGAGTCGAAAACCTGGGCGACACGCAACGCCTTTTCATGCTCGGGTACGGTCTCGAAGCCGAAGTCCGTGCTCGTGCCGCTGGTTTCAATGGCCATGGTGCGCTCCATGCCCACAGCCACCACTCGATGCAGCCTCGACCGTCGCCATCAAGGCATCGCGGTCGACGTTCGCGGCGGCAAGCCGCTCCAGGTAGTCACTCCATAACCGCTGCTGTTCTGAGCCCAGGAAATACAAGTAGTCCCAGGTGAAGATGCCCGTGTCGTGCCCGTCGGAAAAGGTCGGTTGCACGGCGTAATTGCCGACAGGTTCCAACTGATTGATCAACACATCGCGCTTGCCTGTCTGCAGGGTTTCCTGGCCGGGGCCATGTCCACGCACTTCGGCAGAAGGTGAGTAGACCCGCAGCAGTTCGAACGCAAGCCGAAACACCATGCCGTCGTCAAAAGCGATTTCCAGATCGCGCGACTGGCGGTGAACCGTCAACTGCGTTGGTTGGGGAACTGTATGAGCCATGAACTTCAACCTCTTTGCTGTGTGCAGACATGCCAGAGCAGATTATGCGTCTGCATCCATGCGCGCGTTGGCCTTCAGCCGTCGGATTGCTGGAGCAGTCGAAAGAGCTCTGCTGCATCGTGCAAGGTCCTGGCCAGTGAGTGAAACCGTAAGCTTGGGGTTGTGCCGAAGGCCGGGGGACAGACGAGCAAAAAAATACCCGGGCAGAGCCCGGGTGAATTGCACACTCCCTGAAAGAGCCGTTTAGAGCTCGGTCACATTTTGATACAGGAGTGTGGCTTTGTCTACCCCCGCAAACCCGGGTGAGTCATGCAGGATCGAGGTTGATCAGCAGGAATTCCTGGTGCCGCTTGTCTGACTCGAACAGACGACCTATCGCTTACAAGGCGATTGCTCTACCAACTGAGCTAAAGCGGCAGGGGTTCCCCCGGGGAAACGTTGGGTTCAGGCGCGAACTCAAGTCACTCACTTCACGCGCTTGAGATGCCCACCTGACGGCCGCGGCGGCGGATCGACCGGCGGCTCATCATCGGCCTTCGATGGATCGGCTGAGCGCGCAGGTTGTGCTGGAACTCCTGCCGCGGACTGCATGCTGTCGGGTACGGCATGAAGGCGGCTTGCCGTCCCGGCGTCAGGAGTCTGCGCCGCTTCACCTTCGACCGATCCGGGAACAGCAGGATCTGCCTTGCCGGATTCGGGCATGGGAAACGCCATGCCCTGACCATTCTCGCGAGCGTAGATCGCGGTGACATGGCTGACAGGCACGAGGATGTCGCGCGCCACTCCGCCGAAGCGAGCTTTGAAACGGACGTCGTCATGCCCGATCTTCAGGCCTGTGGTTGCGCCAAAACTGATGTTGAGCACAATTTCACCGTTCTTGACATGCTCACGGGGCACCCGCACCTGGCTGTCGACGTGAACAGCCAGATAGGGTGTCAGTCCGTTGTCGGTGCACCATTCGTAAAGGGCGCGCAACAGATAGGGCTTGGTTGAACTTGGATTTCCAGCCGAGTTGGTCATGAAGCATCCTGCTGCCGAAATTATTTGCGCATGACCTTTTCCGAGGGGGTGAGCGCCTCGATGTAGGCGGGGCGCTGAAAAATACGCTCGGCATACTTCGAAAGCGGTGCAGCTGATTTCGGCAGATCGATGCCGTAGTGATCTAAACGCCAGAGCAGAGGAGCAATCGAGACGTCGAGCATCGAAAAATCGTCGCCCAGCATGAAGCGATTCTTGGTAAAAATGGGCGCCAGTTGCGTCAGGCGGTCACGAATCGCTGTTCGGGCCTTTTCCATCGCCTTTTCATTGGCTTTGCTGGCACGAGACTCGAGTGTGCTGACGTGCACAAACAATTCTTTTTCGAAGTTGAACAAGAACAAACGCACCCGGGCACGGGCCACCGGGTCACCGGGCATGAGCTGAGGGTGCGGAAAGCGCTCGTCGATGTACTCGTTGATGATGTTGGATTCGTACAAGATGAGGTCACGCTCGACCAGAATGGGCACCTGACCGTAGGGGTTCATGACGTTCACATCTTCAGGCTTGTTGAAGAGATCGACATCACGAATTTCGAAATCCATGCCCTTTTCGAACAAGACAAAACGGCAGCGCTGCGAGAACGGGCAGGTCGTGCCTGAATAAAGCACCATCATGAGAGGCGGCTCCTGAAAAAGCGAAGGGAGTGAGCATGCTCACCCCCGCGACGGCCGGCCGAGAAAGGCGGGCCTGTGGATACTGCTGCCAAGTCTCCGTCGGAGTTCGGCTCAGCTAACGGACATCTTTCCAATATTCGAACTTGAGTCGCCAGGTGATGAAGGTGAACAGGGCCAAAAACAGCAAGACGATCACGCCGAGTCGTTTGCGCTCGAGTTGGTCCGGTTCAGCCATCCATTGCATGTAGGCGACAAGATCGGCAATCTCCGAATCATACTGCGTCGGACTCAAACTTCCAGGGGTGATCTGCTCGTAAGCGACAAACCGTTTGAGCTGGACGCCCGGGGCGGCTGGGTCATTCGTGAGGGCGAACTTCGCAGCGCGCTCACCCTGCAAGGGCCACAGCGGGTTGGGCATGGCCACGCCGGGGAGCACCAAGTTGTTCCAGCCAGTTGGGCGCGCGGGGTCACGGTAGAACGAAAGCAGATAGGTGTACAAGAAATCTGCGCCTGAACCGCGATGGGAGGCGAGTGCCCTTTCGATCACGCTCAAGTCCGGCGGGGACGCGCCAAACCAGACTTCTGCTTGAGCCGGCGTCATGGCGACTTTCATCGTGTCACCAAGCCTGGGTTCACTGAACATCAAGCTATTTTGCACTTGGCCTGCGGTCAAGCCGATGCCGCGTAAACGCTCGTAGCGCATGTACTTGGCGCTGTGGCAATTGAGACAGTAGTTGACAAAGAGCTTCGCGCCATTTTGCAAGGCAAGCAGATCGTTGACCCGGTAGGGAGCATGTTGCAGGGCGACGCTTTCTTGCTCGGCCGCCGCGTGCGCCATGCTGGCAATGCAACTCAGCCCCAGCGCGAGCGCCATGCGCAGAAGCCAGCGGAATGGATGGGTCATGATCAGGCTCAGTGAGGGTGATAGACCAAACGTTCGGGGACCGCTCTGCACACGCCGAGACGGCTCCACCAGGGCATGAGCCAAAGAAATCCGAAGTAGACGAAGGTGCAGGTCACCGAGATCCAGTAGCCGATTGGAGAAGGTTCGGCAATGCCGAAATAGCCGAGCACGAGGAAGTCAAGCGCAAACAGCAGCAACAACGCAAAATGCCATGTCGGGCGGTAGCGGATGGACTTGACCGGGGAATGATCCAGCCACGGCAGAACAAACAGCGAAATGACGGCGCCACCCATCACCACGACGCCCCAGAACTTGGCATCGACCGTGGCCATGGCCCACAGCAGGAAAGCCATTGCAGCGGCCAGCCCCGTCAAACGCAGGGGGCGGCGCCGCAGGCGCCAGGCACCCCACGACGCAGCCACTGCAAGCACGGCCATCCAGAGATGGACCGAGGTGGTGGTGGTGGCCCTCAGCATGGAATAGAAGGGGGTGAAGTACCAGACCGGGGCGATGTGCGGTGGGGTTTTCAGCGGATCGGCCGGGATGAAGTTGTTGTGCTCCAGGAAATAGCCCCCGAAGGTCGGCGCAAAGAACAGCACGGCACTGAAGATGGTGAGGAAGACTGACAGCCCGAAGAGGTCGTGCACGGTGAAATAGGGGTGGAAGGGAATGCCATCGCGCGGATTGCCACGCGCATCCTTGTTCGCCTTGATTTCGATGCCGTCCGGATTGTTGGACCCCACTTGATGCAGCGCAATGATGTGTGCTCCCACCAGTCCGATGAGCAGCAGCGGTATGGCAATGACGTGGAAGGCGAAAAATCGGTTCAGCGTGGCGTCGCTCACGACATAGTCGCCACGAATCCACAGCGAGAGATCGGGGCCGATGAAAGGAATGGCAGAAAAGAGATTGACGATGACCTGCGCACCCCAGAACGACATCTGGCCCCAGGGCAGGAGGTAGCCGAAGAACGCCTCGGCCATCAGGCACAGAAAAATGAGACAGCCGAAAATCCAGACCAGTTCGCGCGGCTTGCGGTATGAGCCGTAGAGCAGGCCACGGAACATGTGCAGATAAACGATGATGAAAAACGCCGATGCCCCGGTCGAGTGGATGTAGCGGATCAGCCAGCCCCAGTTCACGTCGCGCATGATGTACTCAACGGAGCTGAAGGCCAGTGCGGCATCGGGCTTGTAATGCATCACCAGAAAAATCCCGCTGAGGATCTGAATGGCCAGCACGACGATGGCGAGTGAGCCAAAGTAGTACCAAAAATTCAGGTTCTTCGGGGCGTAATACTCGCTCAGGTGCGCCGCCCAGAGCGCCGAAAACGGGAACCGGTCATCGATCCATTGACGCAGGCCACCGCGTGGAGTTTCGGCGAGCGCGTCCGGGTCTGGCAAAGTCTGATTGGCCATGGCTTGATCTCCGTTAGCGGCCTTCAGGCCTTGTACTCACCGAGAAGAATTTTTCGATCATTGATGTAGTGATAAGGGGGTACAGGCAAGTTGTCCGGTGCAGGCATGTTCTTGAACACACGCGCCGCGAGATCGAATTCGGAACCGTGGCAAGGGCAGAGGAAGCCGCCTTGCCAGTCGCTTGGCAGGGAGGGTTGCGCGCCAGGTGTGAATCGGTCGACAGGTGAGCAGCCCAGATGCGTGCAAATGCCGATGACCACGAGAAACTCGGGACTGATGGAACGCCAGGGGTTTTGCGCCCAGGCCGGCGTGGGGAAGGCCATGCGCTTGGACAGTGGATCGGCCACCAGCGCTTGCGTGACGCTGAGCGATGCCAGCATCTGCGGCGTACGCCGCAAGAACCAAACCGGCTGCCCGCGCCACAGCACGGTTAATTTTTCACCAGGACGCAGTTGGCCAATGTCCACTTCGATCGGGCCACCCTCGGCCTTGGCTTTGGCCGAGGGCTCCATCGACTCTAAAAATGGGACTGTCGTTGCCGCGCCTGCAAAGCAGGTGGCGGCACCAGCGGCAATCAACCAGATGCGGCGTTGGGAATCCATCGTTTCGGAGAGGGTCGTGAAGCGATGGAATTCTGGCGCTCCAGCATCAATTTCGCATCAGTAAAAGCCTGTATAAGAATTCACTGATTTAGGGGTTAAGTCTTGCGTTTTATCAATAAAAACATGCTGCGTCGCAATAATAGGTTGTCGAATCCGCGAGGCATCACACGAAATATGCCTAACTTTACTTGGGAGTAACTCCTCCCAATCTTTACAAAGGTGTCCAGTTCAAGCACTGCGCTGTACATTCAAGCATCCTTCACCATATCGACTACGGGAGAGACGCCATGAGCTTGTTGACTGAATTCAAGGAGTTTGCCGTCAAAGGCAATGTGATCGATCTGGCCGTTGCCGTGATCATTGGCGGCGCGTTCGGGAAAATCGTGGAGGCCCTGGTGGGTGACATCATCATGCCGGTGGTCGGCGCCATCATCGGCAAGATCGATTTCTCGAATTTCTTTGTTCCGCTGGGCGCGGTTCCCGCTGGAACGGAGTTGACGCTTGCCGCCCTGAAAAAGGCGAACGTTCCGGTACTGGCCTACGGCGACTTCATCACCATCGCCATCAACTTCCTGATCTTGGCCTTCATCATCTTCATGATGGTGCGGCTCATCAGCAAGCTCAAGCGCGCTCAACCCCCAGCGCCGCCCGCCGCCGATCCCGAGGAAATCGTGTTGCTGCGAGACATTCGCGACGCGCTCAAGCGCTGAAACAAGCCCTAGGCGCGGCGGCTGAGTTGCCGCGCCATGGCCAGGGCACTCACCAGGCTGGCAGGATTGGCGCATCCACGGCCTGCCAAGTCGAACGCCGTGCCATGGTCAGGGCTGGTGCGCACGAAGGGCAAGCCGAGGGTGACGTTCACCCCTGCGTCGAGCCCCAAGTACTTCACCGGAATCAGGCCATGGTCGTGCAGCATGGCAATCACGACGTCGAACGCCCCCGCGTGCCCGGGGGCATTGCGGGCGCGCATGAACACCGTATCGGGGGCGTGTGGTCCGCTGGCATCGATACCCTCGTCACACGCCTGCCGGATAGCCGGGGCGAGAATGCGAATCTCCTCGTCGCCGAATAATCCGCCTTCGCCTGCATGCGGGTTCAAACCTGCCACGGCTATGCGTGGATGCGCCAGGCCCCAGCGCTGAGCAGCTGCGTGCGTGATGCGCAACGTGTCGAGAACGGTCTCGAACGTGACGGCATTGAGCGCCTCGCGAATGCTCATGTGGACGGTGACAAGGACAGTTCGCAGTTCGTCATTGGCCAGCATCATGCGCACCGGAACGCCACCCGCCAGATGCTGCAGCAACTCGGTGTGGCCCGGGAAAGGCACGCCCGCAGCATGCAAGGCCTCCTTGTGAATGGGCGCCGTGACCATGGCGGCAACCTCCCCGCGCAGCGCCAGATGCGCGGCGGTGACGATGGCGGCATGCGCAGCCGCGCCGGCTCGCGCATCGACCCGTCCAGCGACAAGATGGCGCAATGACTCGGGCTCCAGACCATGCGCCTGCAGCACGGGAATCACGCCGGGAGGCAGGTTTTGCCATTGCGCCATGTGCTCGATACGCGCCACGCTCAAGCCCAAGGCATCAGGAATGTCCACACGGGCGCCGGCCGCAGCGATGACTTGGGCATCGCCCACCACGACGCAATCCTGCGCCTGTCCGGCGGCGAAGGCCTTGATGATGATTTCCGGGCCGATGCCTGCCGCATCTCCCATGGTGATGGCCAAAGGCCGTGGCGGGTTCATGCCGGATTGTCGATGTCGATGAAGACGTGTTCGATGCCGAAACTGCGCTCCAGATGCGCACCCAGCGCCTGCACGCCGTAGCGCTCGGTGGCGTGGTGGCCGCAGGCCAGGTAGGCGATGCCCATCTCGCGGGCGAAGTGCGCCGTGGGCTCGGAAATCTCGCCGCTGATGTAGGTGTTCGCGCCGGCGGCATGGGCCTGTTCGATCCAACCCTGTGCGGCTCCGGTGCACCAGGCCAGGCGGCCGACGCGCGCTGCGGAATCACCCACCAGCACGGGCACACGCTCGAGCTTGCATGCGAGCTCTGCGGCGAGATCGGCCAGGGTCTCCTGCGCAGGGGCCGAGCCCAGCCAGCCCAGGTCCTGCTTGCCAAAGCGGCCATCGGCCTGCCAGCCCATGCGCGCGGCCATTCGGGCGTTATTGCCCACCAGGGGATGCGCATCCAGCGGCAGGTGATAGGCGAACAAATTGAGTTCAGCCGCCATCAGCGCGGCCAGGCGTTTGCGCTTTTGGCCCACCACACAGGGGTCTTCCCCACGCCAGAACCAGCCGTGATGCACGAGGATGGCGTCTGCCCCCTGACCGGCCGCACGCTCGATCAGCGCGTGACTGGCCGTGACGCCAGTCACGATACGGCGGATGTGCGCCCTGCCCTCGACCTGCAGACCGTTTGGGCCATAATCCTCAAAGGCATCGGTACGCAGGAAATCGCGCAGATACGCTGCCAATTGCTCACGATTGATCATGGTTAGGGAAGCAGAGTATGCGCAGGTTTTGGTTGATTTTCGCTCAAGCGACAACGATCGCGCTGGGCGTGGTGTTCGCGGTGCGGGTCCTGGCGCCGCAATGGCTGGAGCACAGCGCCGAGGTTCCTGGCCAAACGGCGGGCTTGCAGCTGCTGCCGGCAGCGCCCCGGCCAGTTGCTGCGCCGGCGACCGGCTCCTACAGTGGCGCGGCGCAGAAGGCCATGCCGGCAGTGGTCTCCGTCACGACGACACGTGCACCCAAGCCGGGCCGAGGGTCGCTGTCCGGGCGCCTTTTCGGGGGCTCCGGCGCACGCCCACCCACGGTCGGGTTGGGCTCGGGAGTCATCGTCAGTCCCACAGGCTATGTGTTGACCAACGACCATGTGATCGAAGGTGCGGAGGACATCGAAGTCAAGCTGGCGGACGGGCGCGAGGCCGCCGCTCAGGTCGTGGGCCGCGACCCCGATACCGACTTGGCGGTGCTCAAGATCATGCTGCACGATCTGCCCACGCTGGCCTTCGGCGACGAGACGAAAGCGCGTGTCGGTGATGTGGTGCTGGCCATCGGCTACCCCTTCGGCGTCGGGCAGACGGTGACCCAGGGCATCGTCAGCGCGCTTGGACGTACGCAACTGGGCATCAATACCTTCGAAAACTTCATCCAGACCGATGCGGCCATCAACCCCGGCAATTCAGGGGGCGCGCTGGTGGACGTGAGCGGCAATTTACTGGGCGTCAACACCGCAATCTTCTCGCGCTCGGGGGGCTCGCTCGGCATCGGTTTCGCCGTGCCGGCGTCCACCGCGCGCAACGTGCTGCAACAACTCGTCCAGAGCGGACACGTGGTGCGCGGCTGGATTGGCATGGAGCCTCGGGACATCAGCCCGCAACTGGCCCAGGCCTTGAGCCTGCCTGTGCGCACCGGCGTGATTGTTGCCGCAGTGTTACGCCACGGACCTGCCGAGCGCGCTGGCATGCGCGCCGGCGATGTGGTGCTCGACATTGGCGGGCAGGCGGTGCACAACACGGGCGAGTTGCTCAATGCCGTGGCCGCCCTCAAACCTGGAAGCACCGCGGCCGTACGCATCCTGCACCAAGGCCATGAGCAGAAACTTCGGGTCAAGATCGGCACCCGGCCGCAAGGATCTTCCATGCCGCGCGATGAGGAAGGCGCGAACGCCGAAAGCGACGCATCCTAGAAGTCCGGTGAAAACCGCGTGTGCTGGCGGCGCTGTCCCAGAGGCTCGGCGCCACCCGTGATGCGTGCGCAGTGCATCATCTCGTGCCAAGGCCCTTTCGGCGGCAGCGGCGTCAAGAAGCCGGGGGCTTCGAATCCTTGGGCTGATCGGCGTCTTCATCGGGCGATCGCGCGTATTTACCCAGCATTCGTGATCCGATGATGCCGACCTCGTACAGCAGAATCATGGACACGGCCAGCGAAGTTTGCGAAAAGACGTCTGGCGGCGTGATGACGGCGGCGATGATGAAGGCCACGACGATGAAGTAACTGCGCCAAGCCTTGAGTTGCTCGATGGTGAGCATGCCGAAACGCACCAGCAGCATCAGCACCACTGGAACTTCGAACGCGGTGCCGAAAGCCATGAACAAGGTGAGCACAAAGCTCAAGTAGGACTCGATATCGGGCGCGGCCGTCACCACCTTGGGCGCCACATCCTGAATGAAGGTGAACAATCGTCCCAGCACGATGAAATACGCGAAAGCCACGCCCAAGTAAAAAAGCACCGTGCTGATGAACACCAGCGGGACGACCAGTCTTTTTTCGTGCGCGTACAGTCCTGGCGCGATGAAAGCCCAAAGCTGGTAGAGCACGACCGGCAGGGCAATCATCAACGCCGTCAGCATGGTCAGCTTGAGCGGCACCAGGAATGGAGTGATGACGCCAATCGCGATGAGGCCGGAGCCGTGCGGCAGATGGGCGATGAGCGGCTTGGCGAACAGGTCGAACAGGCCGGACGGGCCGGGGTAGATGGCCAGGATGGCGAAGACGATGCCGATGGCGGCCACGGCGCGGATGAGCCGGTCCCTGAGTTCGACCAGATGGGTCACGAAGGGCTGCTCGGCGTCCGGATTCGGGGAGTCGGACGGCTTGGGATCGATCACGTGTGCGGCGGAAGAGGAGTGCTGGCTTCAGAGGCCGGAGCGGGGGCGGTGGCGTGCCACGCGGGCTGCGCCCGAGAGGGCGTGACTGCGCACCCGGGCCTGGCGGCGATACCAGAGCGGAACGGCTTGGCCGGTGGATTTTTTCAGACGCTTGGGCTTGTGACGCTCCAAACCCAGACCGTCGCTCATCGAGGGCGTCTCGAAAGACGTTGGCGATTCACCCCGCAGGCCTGCAGTGGCTTCGTTCCAGGCGGCATCGAATTCCTGACCGACATCGCCGATGTTCTTGGAAACCGTGCTGTGGATGTCCTGCGCAGCCGCTTCGACCGTGGACTTCATGCTGCGCAACTCGTCGAGTTCCATTTGCCGGTTCACTTCGGACTTGACGTCGGCCATGTAGCGCTGGGCCCGGCCGAGCAGATTGCCCACCGTGCGTGCCACCTTAGGAAGTTTTTCAGGGCCGAGCACGATCAGCGCGACCACGCCGATGACGCCCAGTTCCGAGATGCCGATATCGAACATGGCTGTTGCTCAGGCCTTGCGGTGCCGATGCATAAAAAAGCCGGCAACATGGCCGGCCCGGCGCCACCGTGCGTCGTTCAGGATTTTTCCTTGGCCTCGACGTCGATGGTGTCCTTCTTCACCGCGCCGGCCTGGGCACCGAGCTGCTTGTCCGCCGCTGCCGCGCCCGAGGTGGCTTCGGCGTCGCCGTCGCGCATGCCGTCCTTGAAACCCTTGACGGCTGAACCCAGGTCGGAACCCATGTTTTTCAGCTTTTTCGTGCCAAAGACCATCATCACGATGACCAGGACGATCAGCCAATGCCAAATGCTCAATGAGCCCATTTCGATACTCCTTAGCGACTTTCAGATCGTCGCGCGTTTCCAGGGGCGAGGGCCGCCCAAGACATGAAGATGCAGGTGATAAACCTCCTGCCCGCCATTCGGTCCGGTGTTGATGACAGTCTTGAAACCATCGCCACAGCCTAGCTGCTCGGCCAGCCGTGGAACCAAGACCAACATTTTACCGAGCACGGCCTCGTCACCGGGTTCCACTGCCGCCAGCGTGGCGATATGGCGCTTGGGGACCAGCAGAAAATGGACCGGTGCTGCAGGGTTGATGTCGTGAAAAGCCACGACTTCATCATCCCGGTAGAGGGTTTTCGACGGTATGGTGCCGGCGATGATCTTGCAGAAAAGACAGTTGGGATCGTGCATGTTGTTGAACAGTACGCGGTCAAACACGGTTTAGATGCAGACCTGAATGAGGCGCTCACGACGGGCTGCTGTCAAGCTCGGCTACTTGGGTGACGACGCGCTGCGCCGCGCGAATTCTTCGAGGCCCGATAACCCTTCGCGCCGCGCCAGCTCGGCCAGAACTTCCCGCGGCGAAATGCCGTGATGGGTCAAGGCCACGAGGGTGTGAAACCATAAGTCGGCTGCCTCGTAGACGATGGAACGGCGCTCTCCGCCCTTGGCCGCAAGGACGAATTCGGTGGCTTCCTCGCCCACCTTCTTGAGCATGGCATCGTCGCCCTTGGCGAAAAGGCGGGCCACGTAGGAGGAGTCCGGATCGGCCTGTTTGCGGTCTTCGATCACGGCGGCGAGACGGTCGAGCACATCGCAGCTCGGCATGTTGGGCGCTGGCGAAGATCGCTTCATGGGTAGATCAGCCCGGGGTCTTTCAGCACGGGATCGAGCGTGACCCATTCACCGTGGCGCAACTCGCGAAAAAAGCAGGAATGGCGTCCGGTGTGGCAGGCAATGCCAGGGTCGTGACCGAGCTGGCGTACGGTCAGCAGCACCACGTCGCCATCGCAATCGAGCCGGATGGCTTCAACCTTCTGCACATGGCCCGAGACCTCGCCCTTGTGCCACAGACGCTTGCGCGAGCGCGACCAATACACCGCCTCGCCCACCTCCAGCGTGCGCTGCAGTGCCTGCCGGTTCATCCAGGCCACCATGAGAATGTCCTTGCTGCCCGCTTCCTGCGCAATGGCCGGAACCAGGCCGCTGGCATCCCAGCCAATCTCGTCGAGCCAGTTCATGCTGAAAGTGTAGTCATCGTGGACGCCATGGACCGCCGTGCAGCACACCGCGCGGTTGGCTTGTGCCGTCATCATGCATCCAGGCGCATGGGGATGCCCTGACCAGCCAGGAAACGCTTGGCTTCGCCGACAGTATGCTGGCCGTAGTGGAAGATGCTTGCGGCCAGCACGGCGTCGGCATGGCCCTGGGTGATGCCATTGGCGAGATCTTGCAGCCCCCCCACACCACCCGAGGCGATGACGGGCACCGCAACACCATCGGCCACGGCGCGGGTGAGGTCAAGATCGAAGCCGGCCCTGGTGCCGTCGCGGTCCATGCTGGTGAGCAGGATTTCGCCGGCCCCGGCTGCGGCCATGCGGCCGGCCCAGTCGACCGCGTCAAGCCCGGCATTGCGTCGGCCACCGTGGGTGTAGACATCCCACCCGGCGCCGCGAGCAGCAAGCTCATCGCCGACGCGGCGTTTGGCATCGATGGCGACGACAATGCATTGCGCCCCGTATTTGGCGGCAGCGTCGGCGATCACCTGCGGGGTGGCGACTGCGGCCGAATTGAAGCTGACCTTGTCGGCACCGGCGTTGAGCAGACGTCGCACGTCGTCCACCGTGCGCACGCCACCGCCCACCGTGAGCGGAATGAACACCTGCGACGCCACCGCCTCGATCATGTGCAGCAGCAGGTCGCGGCCATCGGACGTGGCGGTGATGTCGAGGAAGGTGAGTTCGTCGGCGCCCTGATCGTTGTAGCGCGCGGCAATCTGCACCGGATCACCGGCGTCGCGCAAACCGACGAAATTCACGCCCTTGACCACCCGGCCGCCGGTCACGTCGAGGCAGGGAATGATGCGTTTGAACAGCATGGCAGTGCGGGAGCTTGGGTCTTGCGCCACGCTCAGGTCGCACCGGCGACCGCGGCCGTGACGCGATGCTGCGCCGCTTTGAAGTCAAGCGCACCGGTGTAAATGGCGCGGCCGCAGATCACGCCTTCGACACCGCTGTTTTGCACCGCAATCAGGCGCTCGATGTCGGCCATGCCGGCCAGGCCTCCGGAGGCGATGACCGGGATGGACAGGGCCTCGGCCAGGCGTACGGTGGCGTCGATGTTCAGACCGGTGAGCATGCCGTCGCGGCCGATGTCGGTGTAGATCACGCCCTCGACGCCGTAGTCCTCGAACTTGCGCGCCAGATCGACCACCTCATGGCCGGTGAGCTTGCTCCAGCCATCGGTGGCGACCTTGCCGTCGCGTGCGTCCAGGCCGACGATGATGTGGCCGCCGAAGGCACTGCAAGCCTCTTTCAGGAAGCCGGGGTTTTTCACCGCGGCGGTGCCGATGATGACGAAGCTCAGGCCGTCGTCCAGATAGCGCTCGATGGTTTCGAGGTCGCGAATGCCGCCTCCGAGTTGCACCGGGATGTCGTCGCCGACCTCGCGCAGGATGGAGCGGATGGCGGGCTCGTTTTCGGGCCTGCCGGCGAAGGCGCCGTTCAGGTCCACCAGATGCAGGCGCTGCGCGCCCTGCTCCACCCAATGCCGGGCCATGGCGGCCGGCTCGTTGGAAAACACGGTGGCGGCCTGCATGGCGCCTTGCTCCAGGCGAACGCACTGGCCGTTCTTCAGATCGATCGCGGGAATCAGCAACATGGGACGGGTCGACAACGGGTTCGGGGCATCCTGCCGGGCAGCCGGGTCAGGGATTCCAGTCGAGGAAATTGCGGTAGAGCATAAGGCCTGCCGCGGCGCTTTTTTCAGGGTGAAACTGGGTGGCGAAAATCGTATCCCGGGCAATGGCGCTGGCAAAGCTCACGCCATACTCGGAGCGCCCCGCAATGCTGCACTCCGCGGATGGCTGCGCGTAAAAACTGTGCACAAAGTAGAACGCCGCACCATCGTCCACGCCCGCCCACAGGGGGTGGGTTCGGCCGTCGTGCGCGACCGGGTACACCGCGTTCCAGCCCATGTGCGGCACTTTGTAGCGGCTGCCATCGGGTTGGTGCTGGCCGGTGAGCTGGAAGCGGCGGACCTCGCCTGCGAGCAGCCCCAGACCTTGTGTCGGGCCTTCCTCGCTGCGGTCGAGCAGCATCTGCATGCCGACGCAGACGCCAAAAAGTGGCTTGCCACGGCGCGCCTGCTCACCTGCGGCTTCCAGCACCGGCGCTTGCAGGCCGGAATCGCGCAGCTCGCGCATGCAGTCTGGCATGGCGCCCTGGCCAGGCAGCACGACACGGTCGGCATCGCGCACCACCTGCGCGTCGGATGTGACCACCACGCGCCAGGCAAGTCCTTTGGCGACATGCTGCACGGCCTGCGACACGGAGCGCAGATTGCCCATGCCGTAATCGACGATGGCGACCGTTTTCATGCGGACGTCGGAAGGAACGGTGGCGAGGTGTGGCGAATCAGGTGCGGATGGCCCGCGCCGCAGGTTTGGTCACAGCGAACCCTTGGTCGAGGGGATGGTCTGGCCCATGCGCGGGTCGATTTCGGCGGCTGCACGCAACGCGCGGCCGAAAGCCTTGAACACCGTCTCGCACTGGTGATGGGCATTGTCGCCGCGCAGGTTGTCGACATGGATCGACATGAAGGCATGGTTGACCAGGCCCTGGAAAAATTCGTGGGCAAGGTCGACGTCGAACTCACCGATCATGGCACGAGCGAAAGGAACGTGCCATTCCAGTCCCGGGCGGCCGGAAAAATCGATCACCACGCGCGACAGCGCTTCGTCCAGCGGCACATAAGCATGGCCGTACCGGCGCACACCCTTTTTGTCGCCGATGGCGATGGCCAGGGCCTGGCCGATGGTGATGCCGACGTCCTCGACCGTGTGGTGGCCATCGATGTGCAGATCGCCCTCGGCCTGCACTGTGAGATCAACCAGGCCATGACGCGCGATCTGATCGAGCATGTGGTCGAAGAAACCGATGCCGGTGGCAAGCTTGGACACTCCGCTGCCGTCGAGATTGAGTTCGACACTGATGCGGGTTTCAGCGGTTTGGCGGGTGACCTGAGCGGTACGCATGCGTGGAAGCTGGAAAAACGGGTTGGGCCATGATCGGCCGCGAATCAAGCGGTATGACGCGATGTTACCGAAGCACGGACGCCGGCTGCACGATGTCGGCCAGCGCCAGCAGCAAGGCTTCGCATTGCGTCTCGGTACCTACGGTGATCCGCAGGAACGGCGCGATGCGCCCCGGCTGACGAAAGTGACGCACCAGGATGCGCTTGTCGCGCAGCTTGGCGGCCAACTCCGCGCCAGGGTGCAGGTTGTGGCGTGCAAAAACGAAATTGGCGGCCGATGGCAGCACCTCGAAACCCAAGGGCTGCAAACCGGCAACGAGCTTGTCTCGGCTCGCGGTGATCAGTGCGCGCGTCCGCTCGAACCAGGCTTCATCCTGCATGGCGGCGACGCCGCCG
Organism: Pseudomonadota bacterium; assembly: GCA_021846025.1. Classification (GTDB taxonomy): domain Bacteria; phylum Pseudomonadota; class Gammaproteobacteria; order Burkholderiales; family Burkholderiaceae_C; genus Thiomonas_A. The sequence continues at coordinate 21,793 of JAJZDV010000001.1, read as the reverse complement.
GCAATGGCCAGTCGATCCAGCGGGTAGGAATTGAAGCTGTCCTTGACACGCGTCAGGGCTTCGATCAGATCGACATGGCCCAGGGCGTAGCCCACGCGCAAACCTGCCAGGGCGCGGGCCTTCGACAGGGTGCGCACCACCAGCAGGTTGGGGTGGCGGTCGATCAGCGCGACGGTGGTCTGCGCGCCGAAATCGACATAAGCCTCGTCGATCACCACCGCCACGTTCGGAAAACCCGCGAGCAGACGCTCGACTTCGGCCAGGGCCAGCGCCATGCCGGTGGGCGCGTTGGGGTTGGGCAGGATGATGCCACCGACATGACCACCGCTGCCGGCCTGCAGATAGTCATCGACGCTGATGCTGAAGTCGCCGCGCAAGGGCATCAGGCGTGTGGCCAGGTCGTACAGCCGGGCATAGACCGGATAGAAGCTGTAGCTGATATCCGGGAACAGCAGCGGCGCGTCGTGCTTGAGCAGCCCCAAAAACGCATGGGCCAGCACTTCGTCCGAGCCATTGCCGACGAACACCTGCTCGGCCTGCAGGTCATGATGGGCGGCAATGGCATCTTTCAGCGCCCGCGCATCGGGGTCGGGGTACAGGCGCAGATCCTCGGATGCCGCCTCGCGGATGGCCTGCAGCACGCGCAAGCTGGGACCATAGGGGCACTCGTTGGTGTTGAGCTTGATCAGTCCGGCGATCTTCGGCTGTTCTCCCGGCACATAGGGTGTGAGGCCGTGCACGACCTCGCTCCAGTATTGGCTCATGAACAGACTCCCCAGGCGCTGCGCTCCTTCCCTGCGAGCGAGCCTGCGCCCTTGAAGCGACTCTGCGGGCTCATGCGTCTAGGCCTTGAGTTCGTGATCCAGGCGCATTTCGGCCGCCCGTGCATGCGCCTGCAGACGCTCGCCGTGCGCAAGCACCGATGCAATGCGGCCCAGGCGCTGCGCGCCGGCGTGGCTGACTTCGATCAAGCTGGTGCGCTTGATGAAGTCGTACACCCCAAGGGGCGAAGAGAAACGTGCGGTGCCGGAGGTGGGCAGCACATGGTTGGGGCCGGCGCAATAGTCGCCGAGCGACTCGGAGGTGTAGGCGCCGAGGAAGATCGCACCGGCATGACGCAGTCGGTCGGCGATGGGACGCGGCTGCGCGGCCGAGACCTCCAGGTGCTCGGGCGCGATGCGGTCGGCCAGTTCGCAGGCCTCATCCAGATTGCGGACCTGGATGAGGGCGCCACGACCCGAGAGCGACGCGGCGATGATGGTCCTTCGGCTCATGCCCGGCAGCAGGCGGCGGATTTCTGCGGCCACGGCGTCGAGGTAAGCAGCGTCCGGGCACAGCAGAATGCTCTGCGCGAGTTCGTCGTGTTCGGCCTGGGAGAACAAGTCCATCGCCACCCATTCCGGCGGCGTGGTGCCGTCGGCGATGACCAGAATTTCCGATGGCCCGGCAATCATGTCGATGCCGCAAATGCCGAACACGCGACGCTTGGCGGCGGCCACGTAGGCGTTACCCGGGCCGGTGATCTTGTCGACCTTGGGCACGGTGGTGGTGCCGTAGGCCAAGGCACCCACGGCCTGGGCGCCACCCATCGCGAAGGCGCGGCTGACTCCGGCCACGGCCGCTGCGGCCAGGACCAGCGGATTGCGCTCGCCACCGGGCGTGGGGACGACCATGATGATCTCGGCCACGCCGGCCACATGCGCCGGAACGGCGTTCATCAGCACCGAGGACGGATAGGCCGCCTTGCCGCCCGGAACGTAGATGCCGACGCGGTCCAGTGGAGTGACCTTCTGCCCCAGCAGGGTTCCATCGGCGTCGACGTACTCCCAGCTCTGCCCAACCTGCAACATCTGGCGCTGGTGGTAGTCGCGCACGCGCTCGGCGGCCTGCTCCAGGGCGTGGCGCTGCTCGGCGGGAATCTGCACCAGCGCGGCTCGCAACTCGGCCTGGGTGATTTCGAGTGCGGCCATGTTCGGTGCGTCGAGATGATCGAAGCGGCGGGTGTAGTCCAGCACGGCGGCATCGCCGCGCACGCGCACATCGGCCAGGATATCGGCTGCGCGGGCGTCGATCGCGGCATTCTCCTCGGCCATGCGGGCGAAGAGCTGGGCGTACTGTGCCTCGAAGTCAGGGCTTGCGGTGTCGAGGCGGCGCAGCAGCAAGTCGGCGGCAGAGGCGTTCATGCGGACATGGGTGCGTTGGATGCTGCGGCGGTGCGTAGGCCGTCGACCAGCGGTTTGAGTGCAGCGGTCTTGGTCTTGAACGCGGCCTGGTTGACGATGAGCCGTGCGGAGATGTCCATGATGGACTCCACCTCGATCAGGCCGTTGGCCTTGAGCGTACCGCCGCTGGAGACGAGGTCGACGATGGCGTCCGCCAGGCCGATGAGGGGCGCGAGTTCCATCGAACCGTAAAGCTTGACGAGATCGACATGCACCCCCTTGGCCGCGAAATGCTCACGCGCCAGATGCACGTACTTGGTGGCTACGCGCAGGCGCGCGCCCTGACGCACGGCGTGGGCGTAGTCAAAGCCCTGCGGCGTGGCCACGCTCAGACGGCAGCGGGCAATGCCGAGATCCACCGGGCGGTACAGCCCGTCTCCACCGAGCGTGGCGTCGGCCTCGAGAAGCACGTCGAGGCCAGCTACGCCGAAATCCGCGCCGCCGTAGCGCACATAGGTGGGCACATCGCTGGCACGCACCAGCACCACACGCAGGTCCGGCCGGTTGGACTGCAGAATGAGTTTGCGCGTGGTTTCAGGATCTTCCACGACGCTGATGCCGGCTCGTGCCAGCAGCGGCAGGGTGTCGTCGAAGATGCGGCCTTTGGATAGCGCGAGTGTGAGCATGTTGGGGAGAGATGACCGAATGCGTGGAAACTCGCAGGACGCGGGGTGATCGGCGAGGTCGGTTGCGGCGAGGTCGATGGGGGCCAGCTCAGCGCACCCGCGCGATGTTGGCTCCGAGCGCCGCGAGCTTGTGCTCCATGCCGGCATAGCCGCGGTCGAGGTGATAGATGCGCTCCACCAGGGTTTCGCCTTCGGCCGCCAGCCCGGCAATCACCAACCCGGCGGAGGCGCGCAGATCGGTGGCCATGACGGTGGCTCCGGACAAGCGCTCCACGCCTTGCACCACGCACGTATTGCCCTCGATCGCGATCGTCGCCCCCAGGCGCACCAGCTCCTGCACATGCATGAAACGGTTTTCGAAAATGGTTTCCGTCAGATGCGCAGCGCCTTGCGCCAGGCAGTTCACAGCCATGAACTGGGCCTGCATGTCGGTGGCGAAGCCGGGGTACTCGGAGGTGCGCACCGACACCGCGCGGGGTCGGCCGCAGGGCATCGCGTCGGCCTGCACGCGAATCCAGTCCGCGCCACTGGTGAGCATGGCGCCCGCCTCGCGCAATTTGTCCAGCAAGCTGTCCAGATGTTCGGGCACACAGCCGCGCAAGGTGACATCGCCGCGCGTGGCCACCGCCGCGCACAGGAACGTGCCGGCCTCGATGCGGTCGGGCACGATGGCGTGCTCGGCCCCGTGCAGGCGCTCCACGCCCTGGATACGAATGCGCGAGGTTCCGGCGCCGTCGATGCGCGCGCCCATCTTCAGCAGCATCGTCGCCAGATCGGCCACCTCGGGCTCCTGCGCAGCGTTCTCGATGACCGACTCGCCCTCCGCGAGGCAGGCGGCCATCATCAGGTTCTCGGTGCCGGTGACGGTGATCATGTCGGTGCTGATGCGTGCGCCCTTCAGGCGCCCGCGCGGCACGCTGGCGACAATGTCGCCATGCTCCACATGCACCTCGGCACCGAGCTGCTGCAGGCCCTTGATGTGCTGATCGACCGGCCGCGCACCGATGGCGCAGCCGCCTGGCAGGCTGACGCGGGCTTGGCCGAAGCGCGCCACCAGCGGCCCCAGCACCAGCACACTGGCGCGCATGGTTTTCACCCGCTCATAAGGTGCGACGCAGGCGCTGATGGAGTCGGCCTGCAGGCGGATCCTGGCGCCTTCCTGCGTCACCTGCACACCCATGCCGGCCAGCAGTAGACCGAGGGTGCGCACGTCCATCAGCTCGGGAGCGTTGGTCAAGACGACGGGCTGATCGGTGAGCAGGCTGGCTGCCATCAGCGGCAGCGCCGCGTTTTTCGCGCCACTGATCTGCACGTCGCCATGCAGCGGGCGCTCGCCCTGAATGCGGAGTTTGTCCATGGAAGATGTGTGATCCGGCCGTACCGGAGAAAGGCTTGCAGATTCTAGGCGCCGCTTCGGCGCGCCCTGGAGGTGTTCTAGTCGGGCATGGGCTCACCGGGGGCGACGGTGCGCATCGACAGTGCGTGGATGTCTTCGCGCATGCGCTCTCCCAAGGCGCCGTAGACCAGGCGATGGCGAGCCAGGCGTGACTTCCCGATGAAAGCGGGACTGACGATGGTGGCGTAGAAGTGCTGGCCATCGCCCTGCACCTCCAACTGGGTGCAGTCCAGACCGGCAGCAATCAGATCGCGCAGATGTTCGGGCGTCGGCAGGGGCATGATGGTGGGCGAAAACGCAAGATGACGATGGGCATCGAGGCCATGCTCAGTTGCGCAACTTGTAGCCGCGATGCAACCAAGTCCAGGCCAGCCCGCCACAAACGGCATTGCCGATCAGGGCGGCGAGCAGGCAGATCCAGGGCGAGACGTCGGAGAAGCCAAAAAAACCGTAGCGGAATCCGTCCACCAGGTAGAAAAACGGGTTGAAGTGCGACACCGTCATCCAGAACGGCGGCAAACTCTTGACCGAATAGAACACACCCGACAAAAACGTGGCCGGAACGATGATGAAGTTCTGGAACGCCGCCATCTGATCGAATTTTTCGGCCCAGATGCCGGCAACGATTCCCAGCGACGCCAGCATGGATGCACCCAGCATGGCGAACACAAGGATCCACAGAGGGTCGTGGTATTCCAGCGGCACGAACCACAGCGCCACCAGGGTCAGCCCAAGGCCGACACTCAAACCACGAACCACCGACGCGCCCACATAGGCGGCCAGCAGTTCCCAGGACTTGAGTGGCGACAGCAGCACGAAGACCAGATTGCCCGTGATCTTGGACTGGATCAGCGACGAGGAGGTGTTGGCAAACGCGTTTTGCAGCACGCTCATCATCGCCAGGCCCGGGATGAGAAATGCGGTGTAGGGCACGCTGCCGAAAACCTTGATGTGTGACGTCATGGCGTGCGAGAAGATCAACAGGTAAAGCAGGCTGCTGAGCACAGGTGCGGCCACGGTCTGCAGGCTGACTTTCCAGAAGCGCAGCAACTCCTTGCGAAACAGGGTGGACAGGCCGGTCATGCAACGAGCCTGACGTCATCAGCCGCATGCTGGCTGCCGCTCATGACCTGCATGAAGGCGTCTTCGAGATCGGCACGGCGCACTTCCAGTTCCTCCACCACACAGCCTGCAGCGCGCAGCGTGGCCAGGATGTGCTCGACCTCGGCCGCATCGCGCACCACGCAGACGATGCGGTGCCCTTCCGGCTTGCAGCGTGCGGCAAGCTCCGCCGGCAAGACCCCGGTGGCAACGCGAAACAGCATTTGCGTCGAGGCAAAGCGCGACAGCAAGGCATGGGTGGAGTCCAGCGCCACGAGACGGCCGAGCTTGAGCATGCCGATGCGGCTGCACAGGGCCTGCGCCTCCTCCAGATAGTGGGTGGTCAGCAGCACAGTATGGCCCTGGTGGTTCAGGCTGGTGATGAACGCCCACAGGCTTTGCCGCAATTCGACGTCCACCCCCGCGGTCGGTTCGTCCAGAACGATGACCGGCGGCTTGTGCACCAGCGCCTGTGCCACCATGACGCGGCGCTTCATGCCGCCGGACAGGGTGCGGGTGTTTTGTTCGGCCTGGGATGCGAGGCCGAGGTGGTGCAGCAATGCGTCGATCCAGGCGTCGTTCTTGCCCAGGCCGAAGTAACCGGACTGCAGACGCAAGGTTTCGCGCACGGTGAAGAAGGGGTCGAACACCAGCTCCTGCGGCACGACGCCGAGCAGACGGCGGGTGGCGATGGGGTCGGTGGCGACGTCGCGTCCAAGCACCCGAACGCGGCCGCCGCTGGCGCGCGTCAGCCCGGCCAGCATGCTGATGAGTGTGGTTTTGCCGGCACCATTGGCACCGAGTAGCGCGAAAAATTCTCCCTGCGCAATATCGAGGTCGACACCGTCAACCACGGCACGATCGCCGTAGCGTTTGACGATGGCCTCGAATCGGACTGCGGGGTGTGTGTTGGAAACGCTCATGCAGAGGTTGACCGGGGTGCAAGACCACCGGCCACAAAGGCTCAGGAATGCCGCTCTGGCTCGGACGGAACGGCGACGATCTCGCCGAGGGCGAAATCCAGCCCGTAGGCCGTGGCCAGATGCGCCAGACGCGGCGGCGCCGATCGCACACGCAGCGCACGCTCGCCCGCCTGCCTGCGCAGTTCCAGCAGCAAGGCCAGGCAGGACGAGTCGAAGTCGCGCAGCGCCACGGCATCCACTTCCCACACGTGCGCTGTGGGCTCGGCGCGCAGCGCGCCAAGCGCCTGCCGCACCACCGTCCCGGCATCTGCAACCGTCACGCTGGCAGGGAGAACAAAAAGCGTCATCGCTTCAACCCTTGGCGCCACCGGCCTGGGCCAGTTCCTTGTTGCGCGTGGTGAGGGTCTGAATCAGGCCTTCAATGCCTTTCTGGCCGATTTCCTGAGCGAACACGCCACGGTAGTTGTCCACCAGCCAGATGCCCATGACATTGACGTCGGAAATCTTCCAGGCGTTGTCCATTTTCACCAGACGGTAGTCAAGCTGGATGGGTTCGCCGTTGTTGAGCACGCGGGTGCGAACCACGGCGTTGCTCGCATTCGGCGCAGCGCGAAAAGGCAGGTACTCCACTTTTTGATTCTTGATCTGGCTCACCGCGCCCGAGTACGTGTGGATGAGCAGGAGTTTGAACTGCTGCTCCAGGTCCTTTTGTTGCGCGGGGGTGGCCTGGCGCCAGTAACGGCCGACGGCCGATGCCGTCATGTGCTGGAAATCGACGTAAGGCAGGACCTTGGTCTCAACCAGCTGCATGACCTTGCGGGGGTCGCCAGACTTCAGCGCCGGGTCGTTGTTGACCGCTTCCATGACGGAATCCGTCAAGTTCTGGATGACTTGCACCGGCGCTGGCGTCTCGGCTCGCGCGGCCGGCGCGGCGGCCAACAAGCCCAGGGCCATGAGGGGTAGCAGGAATGCGCTCTTGAAGGTTCGAAACATGGAGTTCTCCAAAATGTTCGGCTCCTGCCTTAACGGGCAAGGGACGCGACAGATGACAGGGTCAGGGGCGTGCGACCGAAGCAGCCGGGCTCGCCATGGGCGAAACCGAGGGCGTCGCTGGCGCCTCCTGAGAGGGCGTGGCGGAACTGATCGCAGCCGTTGGGATCGACTCGGCCTGAGTCCCGCTGTCCCCGGCGTTGCTGGCTTGGCCGACAGCTTCGGCATCGGAATACTCGCCACCCGAGTCCAGGGGTCCGGGAGACAGCATGCCTTCGCTGCGCACGGCCTTGACTTGCGACTTGCGCTGCTGCAGGAACGCATCGCGGGTGAAAACATAGGGGTCGAGCGCGATTTGTTCGAGCAAAGCCGTGGTGCTCAACAAGTTGGCACGGGTATTGACGAGTTGCAGCACGGTTGCCGAGTTGCGCACAGCCACGTTGTTGGTGGTGTAGTTGAAGGGCGCGTAGTAAATGGCCACTCCCGTACCGGCAGCGTCGCGGATGGTGCTGGGGCCGAGCAAAGGCAGGACGAAATACGGGCCCGAGTCGATGCCGTACCGAGCCAGTGTGAGGCCAAAGTCATTGGGCTGCTTGTACAAGCCCATCTCCGAGGAGATGTCGAGAACGCCGAACACGCCGAACACGGTGTTGACGCCCACGCGCATGAACCCGTTCAATCCTTCGACGACGTGACCCTGGGCAAAGTCGTTGGCCATGGACCAGACATCGCCGAGATTGCCGAAGAAATTGGTCACTCCCTTGCGCACGGGGATTGGCACAACGTCCTTGTAGCCCTTGGCCACCGGCTTGAGCACGGCCTTGTCGACGTTCTGGTTGATCTTGAACATCGCTCGGTTGTACGGTTGCAGCGGGTCTTGCGGGTTGTTGGTGGCACACCCCGCCAAGAGGCCCGTGGCGAGTGCGAGCCCGATGGCGGTGCACTGAAACAGCCGCCCTGGTGAGGCTTGGGCCGTCTGGACAGACAAGACTGAGGTCACTTTGCGTTCCATGGGTTTATTTCGCGGCCGCGTTGCTCGTGCCGCTGTTGCTGGAGGCGGCCTTGTTGTAGAGGAACTGACCAATCAGATTCTCCAGAACCACGGCGGATTGCGTGTTCTGAATCACACCGCCATTTTGAAGATTCTTCTGGGAAGCGCCGGGGTCGAGGCTGAGGTATTGGTCGCCGAGCAGGCCCGAGGTGAGAATTTTGGCCGAGGTGTCGGTGGGGAATTGATAGCGCTGATCCAGCGCCAGCGTGACCCTGGCTTGAAAAGTCTGGTTGTCGAACTGGATCCCGGCGACCCGGCCGACCACCACGCCAGCACTTTTCACAGGAGCCCCGGACTTGAGACCGCCAATATTGTCGAACTGGGCGGTGACGTCGTAGGTCTGGCCGAAATTCAGGCTCAGCAGATTGCCGGCCTTGAGTGCCAGAAACAGCAGGGCCGCGGCACCGATCAGCACGAAGAGCCCCACCCAGACGTCGATTTTCTTGCTTTCCATGCATGCTCCTTGTTGCTCGGCCCCACGCTTTGCACTGGCGGCGCCGAGCCTGTGCGTTCAGGTGCTGAACATCAGCGCCGTCAACAGGAAATCCAGCCCCAGCACGGCCAGTGAGGCCACCACCACCGTGCGGGTGGTGGCGCGCGACACGCCCTCGGGCGTGGGCTGAGCGCGCCAACCTTGGTCAAGCGCAATGAAGGTGACGGCCACGCCGAACACCAGGCTCTTGACGACGCCGTTGCCAACGTCCTTGAACACGTCCACCCCGCTTTGCATCTGCGACCAGAAGGCGCCCGAATCGACGCCGATCATCAGCACACCGACAACATAACCGCCGACAATGCCCACGGCGCTGAACACGGCGGCCAGGAGGGGCATGGCGATGAGGCCACCGACGAAGCGGGGCGCCAGGATGCGCGCCATCGGGTCAACCGCCATCATCTCCATCGCTGAAATCTGCTCCCCTGCTTTCATCAGCCCGATCTCGGCCGTCAGCGAAGTGCCGGCGCGCCCGGCGAACAACAAGGCCGTGACCACCGGGCCGAGTTCGCGCACCAGACTGAGCGCCACCAGCAGGCCGAGCGAGTTGGCAGCGCCGTAGCGGGACAGGGTGTAGTAGCCCTGTAGCCCGAGCACGAAGCCGACGAACAAGCCCGACACGGCGATGATGGAGAGCGAATAGTTGCCCAGGAAGAACACCTGCTGGGCAATGAGCTGCGGGCGACGCAATGCGCTGGGCAACAGCGCCAACAGGCGCAGGAACAAACGCAGGCCGTAGCCGAGGTTGGCCAGCAGTCGGCGGGTGCCGAGACCGATGGCAGCGAGGAAGCCGAGGACGCTGTTCATGGCCGCGCTGCCTGAGTGCCCAGAAAGTCAGCTTGCAACGGCGCCGCCGGATAGTGGAAACTGACCGGCCCGTCAGGTTCGCCACGCACGAACTGGTTCACCAGCGGATCGGCGCTGGCGCGCAACTCAGCCGGCGTACCTTCGGCAATGAGGGTGCCGTTGCCCAGGATGAACACGCGATCGGCGATGGCGAAGGTTTCGTCCACGTCGTGCGAGACGACGATGCTGGTCAGCCCCAGTGCGTCGTTCAGGGTGCGGATCAGTCGCGCGGAAATGCCCAGCGCTATGGGATCGAGCCCGGCGAACGGCTCGTCGTACATGACCAGCGCAGGGTCGAGCGCAATGGCGCGTGCCAAGGCCACGCGCCGGGCCATGCCACCGGAGAGCTGGGCGGGGTAGAGGTCGCGTGCGCCGCGCAGGCCCACGGCGTTGAGCTTCATCAGCACCAGATCTCGAACCATGCTGTCGGGTAGCCGGGTGTGCTCGCGCAAGGCGAACGCCACATTGTCGAATACCGTCTGGTCGGTGAATAACGCCCCCATCTGGAACAACATGCCCATGCGCCGGCGCGCGGCGTACAACTCGTGATGCCGCATGGCGCCCACATCCTGGCCGTCGAAGCGCACCATGCCGGCCGTGGCCTGGATCTGGCCGCCGATCAGGCGCAGCGTCGTGGTCTTGCCGCCTCCGGAGGCGCCCATGATGGCCACCACCTCGCCGGGCATCACCCGCAGCGAAACCTGCGTGAGCACAGGGCGCATGCCGTAGCCAAACTCGACGGCGTCGAATTCGACCAGCGGCGGCTTGGGCGCAAGGTTCATGGGTTGGGGGTTGGGTATTCGGGTTGTCCCGAAGGAAGTTGTGCATTCTATGCATTCTATTGAGACTGCATGAATGCCGTTGGTGGCCAGCCAACACCCGTTCCTGCAACACAGAGGTTGTTGAATCTGCAGCGCTCTGGTCCATATTTCCGGCGTAAAACCCAGGATTGGAGCCCGTAACCACGCCCCCTCCCCGCACCCAACCGCACTGGAGACCATGGCCATGGTGGGACCCGATCGCCCTTTTTGGCAGCGCCTGTTCGAGCAAAACCTCACGCCCTGGGATCGCGGTTCGGCCAACCCGCAGCTGCTTGCATGGCTGGAACGTGGTGCGCTCAGCCACGGCCGTATCCTGGTTCCAGGCTGTGGCAACGGCCACGAAGTTCTGGCCCTGGCTGCCATGGGTTTCGAGGTCACGGCGCTGGACTATGCGCCGGCTGCCGTCGACCGGGTGGCAGCGCGCCTCGAGGCAGCAGGCCTGCATGCGACAATTTTGAAGGCTGATGTGCGCGAATGGACGCCGGATGATGGCCTTTTCGACGCTATTTACGAGCAAACCTGTTTGTGCGCGCTGCATCCGGACGACTGGATGCGCTATGCCGAGCGGTTGCATGCCTGGCTCCGGCCGGATGGGCGGCTGCTGGCGCTCTTCATGCAAACGCTCCAGGATGGCGCGGCCCAGGGCCTGATCCAGGGGCCACCGTATCACTGCGACATTCACGCCATGCGCGCGCTGTTTCCCGCAACGCGCTGGAACTGGCCGGCGCCGCCCTACGCCCAGGTTCCCCACCCGTTGGGAATCTTCGAAATCGGCCTCGTGCTGCAGTCCAAACCCGTCGCCTGACAGCAGGACTGCCAGCACTGCCCAGGCGGACTCAATCAGCCTCGTGCTGCGTCACGCGCTGCACGCCACGGGCCGCTTCATGCGTCTCGACGTGGGATGACTCGAAGGCTCGCAGCCGGGAGGCATCGGGGACCTCGATGCCGCCATAGCGCAGGCGCAGCAGACCCAGGCTGGAGAGGCGCTGCAGGGCCTGGTTCACGCGCTGGCGTGACAACCCGCAGAGGTAGCCCAATTCCTCTTGCGTCACGCGCAGCAACTGCCCCACGCCCGGATACAGCACCGGATGGAACATGGCAGCCAGGGTGTGGGCCACGCGCTCGTCCGAGCCCGAAAGCCGGTCGATCTGCAGTTGCCCGATGAACTGACCCAGACGCTCGTTGAGCTGGTTGACGATGGTGTGGTTGAACGCCAGGCTGCGCTCGAGCAGCCAAAAAAAGGTTTCTGCCGGCAACAGACCGATCCGGCTTCTGCGCAAGGCGATCACGTCGTACTTCCAGATGTCGCGCTTGAGCAGCGTGCCCTCGCCGAACCAGCCCCCGGGCGCCACGCCCGTGTAGGTGATGGTCTTGCCCGAAAGCGAGACCGATGACACCTTCACCAGCCCGCTGAGCACCCCAACCCAATGCTCGGCGCTCTGGCCGCGTTGGCAGACAGGGGCGCCAGGCTCAAACACCTGCACACGCAAATCGTGGTGCACACGCAGGCGTTCGCTGTCCTGCAACTCGGCCATCCACAGGCAGGACTGGTTGAATTCGGTGTAATCCCTAGGCTTCATGGCGCTTGATTGTCGTTTTGGAGACAAATATGCGCCAAATTCAGGCCTAAACTCCATGACAAAATGTAAACGCTTCGAGTAAACCCACCGAAACGACGAGTTCGGTGGCCAAGTATGACGATTGCGGGCGAATACCAACCTGCGATCCGCCGAGTGCAGGCTCAGGAGACGACATGGATGATTGGCCGGCAGCGCAATCCGGAGACACGGCAACCTTTCCCCGGTTGCTGCTGCAACATGCCCGGCAACGACCCAACGGCGTGGCCTGGCGCGAAAAGAAGCTGGGCGTCTGGCAACCGACCACCTGGGCACAGGCGCTGGACTGGGTGCGCTGTCTGGCCTGTGGCCTGGCAGCGTTGGGCTTGCAACGCGGCGAGCATGTGGCCATCGTTGGCGAAAACCGGCCACGCCTGTACGCGGTGATGCTGGCGGCGCAAAGCCTCGGCGCCATTCCGGCTGCACTTTATCAAGACGCCGTTGCCGCCGAGCTGGCCTATCCCCTGAAACTGGCGACGATGCGCTTTGCCGTCGTTGAAGACCAGGAACAGGTGGACAAGCTGCTGAGCGTGCGCGAGACGCTGCCCTTGCTCGAGCACATCCTGTTCCACGACCCGCGCGGCCTGCGCCGCACCACGGCACAAGGGTTGCGCAGCCTGGACGAGGTCGAGGAGCTGGGACGGCAGCACCTGGCTCTGCACCCCGATCGGTTCGAGCAAGCGGTGGCGCAAGGGCGGCCGCAGGACGTGGCGGCGCTGTTCTTCACATCCGGCACCACCGGCTTTCCCAAGGGCGTGGTCCATACCCACGCCAGCCTGATCGACCGCGCCCGCGCCGGCGCCGGATTCGACCGACTCACGGCACGAGAAGAAGTCCTGGCTTACCTGCCAGCAGCGTGGATCGGGCAGAACATCTTTTCCTACGCCCAGCATCTGGTCTGCGGCTACACGGTGAACTGTCCGGAGTCACCTTCCACCGTGGCCATCGACCTTGGCGAAATCGGCCCGACCTACTACTTCGCCCCACCGCGCGTCTTCGAAGCCCTGCTCACCGACGTGCAGATCCGCATGGACGACGCCGCGGGTTTCAAACGCTGGCTGTACCGTGCCAGTATCGCCCTGGCCGAACGGGTGCAGGGTGAACGCGACGCTGGTGGCCATGCGGCGCTGCGCGACCGCTTGTTGATGCTCCTGGCCAACGCGCTGATGCTGGCGCCGCTGCGCAACAGGCTTGGCCTGAGCCGGGTGCGTGTGGCCTACACCGCGGGCGAGGCCATCGGCCCCGAACTGTTCCGCTTTTACCGTGGCATCGGCATCAACCTCAAGCAGCTTTACGGCTCGACCGAGACTGCAGTCTTCGTCTGCATGCAACCGGATGGCGGTGCGCGCAGCGACAGCGTCGGCCTGCCCGCACCGGGGGTGGAATTGCGCGTGAGCAACAGCGGCGAGATCGTGCTGCGCAGCGCGGGGCTGTTGCGCGAGTACTACCTCAATCCCGAGGCCACGGCCGAGGTGCTCGACGCCGACGGCTGGTACCACACGGGAGACGCCGGCTGGATCGAACCCGACGGGCAGTTGCGCATCATCGATCGCGCCAAGGATGTGTCGCGGCTAGCCGATGGCACGCTGTTCGCGCCCAAGCTGATCGAGAACAAGCTCAAGTTTTACCCGGTGATCAAGGAAGCGGTGGCTTATGGCGCCGAGCGCGCGCATGTGGTGGCGCTGCTGAACATCGACTTCGCGGCCGTTGGCAACTGGGCCGAAAAGCGTGCCCTGCCCTACAGCGGCTACGCCGATCTCGCCGCCAGACCCGAAGTGCTGACACTGCTGGCGGATTGCGTGGCGCGTGTGAACGCCGATCTCGCCACCGATCCACGCACGGCTGGATTGCAGGTGCATCGCTTCGCTGTGCTGCACAAGGAACTGGATCCGGACGACGAAGAACTCACCCGCACCCGCAAGGTGAGGAGACGCTTCGTCGCGCAAAAATTCGCTGACCTGGTGGACGCACTCTACGACCCTGGTCTGCGGCAGCAGCGCCTCCAGGTGCAGGTGCGTTTCGACGATGGCCGCACCAGCTCGGTGCAGGCTGACTTGCCATTGATCGACGCCGCGATCCACCCTGCGCTGCGCCAAGCCGCCTGAGTTCACCCCACCGAGAACACACGCGATGAACCTCACCCTGCGCCGGCCTGATTCCGCGCAACAATCCCCTGCCTCAATCGCCCGTGGGCAAGCCATTGCGACATCGACCGGCCGCGCCGACGCGCTGCTCGAACTCGTCGACATCCACCTGGCATTCGGGGGCATCCAGGCGCTGCAAGGCGTGGGATTCGAGGTGCGACGAGGCGAGATTCGCGCCATCATCGGGCCCAACGGTGCTGGCAAGAGCTCGCTGCTCAATGTCGTCGGCGGCGTCTACCAGCCGCAGCGGGGCAGCGTGCGCTTCGACGGCCGCAGCCATGCCCGCATGCAGCCAGCCCTGGCGGCGCACCTGGGCATTGCCCGTACCTTCCAGAACCTGGCGCTGTTTTCGGGCATGAGCGTGCTCGACAACATCATGGCCGGACGCAGCCTGCACATGCGCTGCGGGCTGCTGGCTCAGGCACTGCGCCTGGGGCCGGCGCAACGAGAGGAAATGGCGCAGCGTGAGGTGGTCGAGCACCTGATCGACTTCCTCGAAATCCAGGCCTGGCGTAAGCAGCCGGTGGGGCGCCTTCCCTACGGCCTGCAAAAGCGGGTGGACCTTGGGCGGGCGTTGGCGATGCAACCCCAGTTGCTGCTGCTCGACGAGCCCATGGCCGGAATGAACCAGGAGGAAAAGGAGGACATGTGCCGTTTCATCCTCGATGTGCGCGAAGAGTTCGGCACCACCATCGTGCTGATCGAGCACGACATGGGGGTGGTGATGGATCTGTCCGACCGTGTCGTCGTGCTCGACTACGGCCGTCTCATCGCCGATGGCACACCCGGCGCGGTGCGTGCCGATCCCGAAGTCATTCGCGCCTATCTCGGCAGCGACGCCGCCTGATTCAAGCACCGACCGGAGCACACGATGGGATTTTTGCTCGAAACCCTGATCGCAGGACTGATGGCCGGCGTGCTCTACGCCCTCATAGCCCTCGGCTTCGTGCTCATCTACAAAGCCAGCGGCGTGTTCAATTTCGCCCAGGGAGCGATGGTGCTGTTCGCCGCACTGACGATGGCGCGTCTGCAGGAGCACATGCCCTGGCCGCTGGCTTTTTTGCTGGCCTTTGGTGTGATGGTGGTGCTGGCCTGGCTGATCGAGCGCCTGGTGCTGCGCCACCTGGTGAACCAGGAAGGCGTCACCCTGCTGATGGCGACGCTGGGCATTGCCTACTTTCTCGAAGGCCTGGGACAAATGCTCTGGGGCGATGACATCTACCGCATCGATCTAGGCCTGGCCAAACAGCCCACGCTGGTTCTGGCCGGGCTGATTCCAGGCGGTCTTCTGCTGAGCCGCGAAGACCTCATCGCCACACTGGCAGCCGCTCTGCTGGTGGCCCTGCTGACCCTGTTCTTCCAGAAATCCGAGATCGGCCGCGCGCTGCGGGCGGTTGCAGACGACCATCAGGCGGCGCAATCCATCGGCATCCCGTTGTCGCGCATGTGGGTCATCGTCTGGTCCATCGCCGGTCTGGTGGCACTGGTCACAGGGATGATCTGGGGCTCCAAGCTGGGGGTGCAGTTCTCGCTCTCGCTCATCGCCCTCAAAGGTCTGCCGGTGGTCATCCTCGGCGGACTCACCTCGGTGCCGGGCGCCATCGTCGGTGGGTTGATCGTCGGCGTCGGCGAAAAGCTCGCTGAGGTCTATCTCGGCCCGATGCTGGGTGGCGGCATCGAGAGCTGGTTCGCTTATCTGCTGGCGCTGGGCTTCCTGCTGCTGCGGCCGCAGGGTCTGTTCGGCGAACGCATCATTGATCGCGTCTGAGGAAGACCAACCATGCTCTACCGCGAAAACGGCCAGTTCAAGACCAGCTATGCGGCCGACGCGCAGCTCTTCCCCATCCTGCAAGACCGGCTCTTCATCATCGCCGTGCTGCTTGTCGCGTTCGTGCTGGTGCCAGCCTGGGGCTCGGACTATTGGCTGCGGGCCCTGCTCATTCCGTTTCTCATCCTGTCACTGGCCGCACTGGGGCTGAATGTGCTGGTGGGTTACTGCGGCCAGATTTCGCTGGGGACTGGCGCCTTCATGGCGGTGGGTGCTTACGCCGCCTTCAACCTCATGGCGCGCCTGCCCGGCGTCCCCCTGCTGCTGGCGCTGCTGCTCGCCGGGCTGATCGCAGCCGCCGTGGGCATGGTGTTCGGCCTGCCAAGCCTGCGCATCCGTGGCCTGTACCTGGCGGTGGCGACGCTTGCAGCTCAGTTCCTCGCCGACTGGTTGTTCTCGCATGTGGCCTGGTTGACCAAGGGCTCGGCCTCGGGCTCGGTCACGGCGCCAAGCCTTGATGTTTTCGGTCTGGCGATCGAAGGCTCGGCACGTAAGTACCTGCTTTGTCTGACCCTGCTGTGCGTCATCGCGCTGGGGGTGAAAAACCTGGTGCGCGCACGCAAGGGCCGCGAGTGGATGGCCACGCGCGACATGGATGTCGCAGCCAGCGTCATCGGCATCTCGCCTGTGCGCGCGAAGCTCTCGGCCTTCGGTGTCAGCAGCTTCATCGTCGGCATCGCGGGGGCGCTGTGGGCCTTCGTCCACCTGGGCTCGTGGGAGCCGGCAGCGTTCAACATCGACATGTCCTTCAAGCTGCTCTTCATGATCATCATCGGCGGCCTGGGCTCGGTCATGGGCAGTTTTTTCGGTGCCGCCTTCATCGTGCTGCTGCCCATCGCCCTCAACCGACTCCCGGCCATGGTCGGGTTGCAACTCTCGACCAGCCTGGTGACGCATCTGGAACTGATGGTGTTCGGTGCGCTGATCGTGTTCTTTCTGATCGTCGAGCCGCATGGCCTGGCGCGGCTGTGGATCACGGCCAAAAACAAACTGCGCACCTGGCCGTTCCCGCATTGAGCGCGGGTTGATCCGGCATCCGACCCTGACCTGACCCCAACCATTTTTCACCCACACCACGAAGGAGACACCATGAAGTTGCATCCATCCCTGCGTCATGCCGCACTGGCCCTGGCTCTGTCTGGCGCGCTGTTCGCGCCTTCGGTGCAGGCAGCGCCGGCCGAGCAATTTTTCCCGGTGCTGGTCTACCGCTCCGGCCCTTACGGCCCCAACGGCGTGCCTTGGGCCAACGGTTATGTGGATTACCTGAAGATGCTCAACGCCCGCGATGGCGGCATCAACGGCGTGAAGATCACGTTCGAGGAGTGCGAAACCGGCTACGCCACCGATCGGGGGGTGGAATGCTACGAGCGCCTCAAAGGCAAGGGACCGACGGGGGCTGCCGTGTTTCAGCCGCTGTCCACCGGCGTGACCTTCGCACTCACGGAAAAGGCGCCGAAAGACAAGATTCCGTTGATCACCGCCGGCTACGGTCGCTCCGAATCGCAGGACGGTGCCGTCTTCAAGTGGAACTACCCGCTGCTGGGCAGTTACTGGACGGCGGCCGACATCATCATGCAGGACATCATCAAGCGCGAAGGCGGGGCCTCCAAGCTCAAAGGCAAGAAGATCGCCCTCGTCTATCACGACTCGCCCTATGGCAAAGAGCCCATCGCGATGCTTGAAGAGCGCGCCAAGATGCACGGTTTTACGCTCGACAAATTGCCGGTGACCGCCCCCGGTGTGGAGCAGAAGTCCACCTGGCTGCAAGTCCGCCGCGATCGTCCGGACTATGTGCTGCTGTGGGGCTGGGGGGTGATGAACTCCACAGCCTTGAAGGAAGCCATTGCCACCGCCTACCCGCTGGATCACATGTACGGCGTGTGGTGGTCGGGAGCCGAGCCTGACGTGAAAGACGTCGGCGCCGACGCCAAGGGTTACCGCGCGCTGGCGATGCAATACGGCTCCGGCATCGGCCGGGTGCAGCAGGACATCCTCAAGCAGGTGTACGACAAGAACCAGGGCACGGGTCCGCGCGACTTGGTGGGCCAGGTGCTCTACAACCGCGGCGTGTATTCAGCCATTCTTGCGGTGGAGGGTGTACGCCGCGCACAGGAGCAATACGGCAAGAAACCCTTGACCGGCGAGCAGGTACGCTGGGGCTTGGAAAACCTCGACCTGAACGACGCCGCGCTCAAGCGCCTGGGTGTGGACGGCCAGTTGCGCCCCCTGCGCACAACCTGCGAAAACCATCTGGGTTCGAGTTGGGCGCGTGTGCAGACCTGGGACGGTGCCAAGTGGGTGATGTCGCCCGAGTGGCTGGATGCCGACATGCAGATCATCAAACCGATGGTGCGGCAGGCAGCGGCCAAGTATGCGAAGGAGCGCGACATCACGCCGCGTGACTGCGCTAAAGAAGCCTCCGGGACCTGAGTGCGCAAGCCCTGCCGGGCCTGCCCGCGGCGCTTGCCATCGTGGCCCGGCAGCGTCGCACGCGGTCTTCGCAGCCCTCTGCGCAACGCCCAGACATCGATTCCCGCAGATCTCCACCCGCCCCACTCCGCATGACACCGACTCTACCCATCACGGCCCAGCCCGTGGCCGCACAGGACGCCTTGTTGCACGTCAACGGCATCGAGGTCATCTACAACCACGTCATCCTGGTGCTCAAAGGCGTGTCGCTGAGCGTACCCGCCGGGCGCATCGTCGCCTTGCTGGGCGGCAATGGCGCAGGCAAGACCACCACGTTGCGCGCCATCTCCTGCCTGCTGCGCGCCGAGCGCGGTCAGGTGACCCAAGGCAGCATCCATTTCGGCGGTCGGCGCATTGACCAGGACGATGCGCCGACGCTGGTTAAGCGTGGTGTGGTGCAGGTGATGGAAGGTCGGCATTGCTTCGCCCATCTGAGCATCGAGGACAACCTGCTGGCAGGCGCCTACAGCCGGCGCGATGGTCGGGCCGCAATACTGAACTCGCTGGAGAAGGTCTATGCCTTTTTCCCACGACTCAAGACCCGCCGGCGCACCCAGGCTGCGTACACCTCGGGGGGCGAACAGCAAATGTGCGCCATCGGCCGCGCGCTGATGGCCAGCCCGAAACTCATCTTGCTGGACGAGCCGTCCATGGGTCTGGCGCCGCAAGTCGTGGACGAGGTTTTCGGCATCGTGCGTGAACTCAACCAGCGCGAAGGCACGGCATTCGTGCTCGCCGAGCAGAACACACGCATGGCCCTGCGCTACGCCGACCACGGTTACATCCTTGAAAACGGTCGCGTCGTGCTCGATGGCGCAGCCTCGGTCCTGGCCGAGAACGACGATGTTCGTGAGTTCTACCTCGGTCTTTCCGGCAAGGACCAGAAATCCTTCCGCGACGTCCGCAGCTACCGTCGACGCAAGCGCTGGCTGAGCTGAGCAACGCTCACGCCGCGCGGCACCGCGGCTGCCCATCGGGCCATTCGCAGAATGCGCTCGAAGCCCGCGGCGCCCGACCTCATGCCCACACAGGCCCATTCCAACGCATCGTTGCCCATCGACATGGCCCATCCTGACGCCTGCCTCAGCCCAATCCATGAAGCGCCTTACGACCACCTGGAGACTCGCAGTCCGCAGGAGCGCGCGGCGGACTTCTGGTCCACACTGCCACGCATCGCGGCGCATGCCAAAACACAGGCACAGGCCTGGGGCGAACGCCTACGCGGCATCGACCCCGAAAGTCTGAACTGCCCGGCAGCGCTGGCGCAACTTCCCGTGCTGCGCAAAGCCCAATTGCTGCAATCGCAGCGCGACAGTCTTGCCCGAGGTGGCGATGTGTTCGGCGGTCACGCTGCGGTCGGCTGGGGCACACGACGGCCGCAGGGTTCAGCGGCGGCTTTGCGCGTCTTCTGTTCACCGGGTCCGCTGTTCGAACCCCAGGGGCAGGCCCCCGATTACTGGCGCATGGCGCGCGCGTTGCACGCCGCAGGCTTGCGCCGCGGCGACTTGCTGCACAACAGCTTTTCTTACCACTTCACCCCGGCTGCTGCGATGCTCGAAGCTGGCGCCCTGGCGCTGGGGTGTACGGTGTTTCCGGCTGGCGTCGGCCAGACCGAGCAGCAGGTGCTTGCGCTGCACGCCATGCGGACGTCCGCCTATTGCGGCACACCGTCCTTCCTCGGCATCTTGCTGGACAAGGCGGCGGCCATGGACCTGAAACTGCCCCACTTGCGCTGCGCGCTGGTCTCGGGCGAGGCCCTCACTCCGGACCTGCGCGCGCGTTTTGCCAGGGCCGGAGTCCACACCAGGCAATGCTATGCCACCGCCGACATCGGATTGATTGCCTACGAGACCTGTGCGCCAGACGGCCTGGTGCTCGACGAACATGTCTGGGTCGACATCCTGGATACCGACGACCAACCGGTGGCCGATGGCGAGGTGGGCGAAGTGGTCGTCACCTCGCTCAATCCGGACTACCCACTGCTGCGCTTCGGCACCGGGGACTTATCCGCCATCGTGCCGGCGTCTCGCGCGCAGGCCGACCCTTGTGGTCGAACCCAATTGCGCCTGCGCGGATGGCTGGGGCGTGCCGACCAAGCCACCAAGGTGCGTGGGCTCTTCGTCCATCCGCAGCAGGTTCAGGATATTGTGAAACGGCATGCACAGATTCTGCGTGCACGTTTGCAAATTTCGCAGCACGCCGGCGAAGATCAAATGACCTTGCAATGCGAATGCGAACAGCCAAGTCGTGCGCTGGAGCAGGCCATTCAAAGCAGCGCACGAGAATGCACCAAGCTGCGCGCGCAAGTGCAATGGCTTGCTCCGGCAACGTTGCCCGATGATGGCAAACTCATCATCGATCAGCGCCCATCTATATCCGGCTGATGACCACTGCGCGTCGAAGCGACACCTCGTAAGAAACGTCAAGCGCAACCGGCTCGAACGCCATTGGCAATACGGATTGAATATGGCCGAAAATCAGTATCGGTGAAGGCGTGTCGACTGGAATCGCCATGCCATCTGGAGTGCATCGTGGCTGACGCAACGCTTGCCGCCTTGCACGGCAAGTTCAACGGAACTGGGTGCGCCGATGGACGCCCCCCGGGAGCGCGCACCGCACCGTTGCACGGAGCAACAGCACGGTGACGCCGCATGGCACCAGGCTCGAGCCAGACCCTTGGCCGATGGAACGCATCGCCGATCGCCGGCCACCCAACTCAAGCGATCAAGAAATCATCCTTGCGCTTGCCCGTGCCCACTTCCGCTTGCAGCCATTTCGGCATCTTGCCGCGGCCTGTCCAGGTGTCGCCAGTCTTGGGGTTGCGGTATTTGGCTGCAACCGTCGTGCCCTTGCTGCGCGAACCACGACCGGTAGCACCCAGATCCGACAGGCTGATACCGTATTCCTGCATTTTGCTGCGAATATCAGCAACGACATGGGAGATTTCCGACTTGCGCTGCGATTCAGCTTGCTGCTTGAGGGTTTCAATCTGGGAGAGCAAATCTTTATAGGACGACATCAGAACCTCCTTGGGTGTGGACAAAAACAAACAAAAATCTTCCTACGCAATGGCAACATGATAATCGATCGTCCAGAAAATGAAAAAAGCCACCCAGAGGTGGCTTGATACAGGCGGGATAGTCGCATCTAGTCGATGGCGCGGGTAATGTCCTCGATGGTCTTTTTAGCGTCGCCGAAGACCATCATGGTTTTATCGAGGTAGAACAGGTCATTATCCAGGCCGGCATAGCCGGTGGCCATGGAGCG
>JAJZDV010000088.1 GCA_021846025.1 Pseudomonadota bacterium | reverse complement strand
GGAGAAATTTGCTGAGTAAATTGAAACAGGTTGTTTTTCCAGCGCCGTTCGGACCGACCAGCGCATGAATCGAACCCTCTTCGATGTTCAGATCGACATTCTGTACCGCGGCGAAACCGGAAAATTGTTTGCTGAGCCCCTGGGCCCGCAATATCGGTGTGTTCGACATTGGAGTTTGTTGGTTGGACGCCCGACATTCTGCTGCCAGGCACGCAGGCGGCTCAAGCGCTTTTCCCGCGGGAAAACCCTGCATTACAGCAACTGGCCTGTTGCCAAGGTATCAACATGCTTCCTTTGGATACCGTCCGTTCTCTGGCCCGGTCTGCCCCCTCGAACCACCAGAGCCAGGCCGCATGCCCACCGTCGTGCGCGGGTGAAATGCCGAGCCGCGGACAGACACAGTCGTCGCAGGGCTTTCGCTCTAAGGGACAATCCTGCCATGGATAGCTGCATGCAAGTGATGCCCAACCGGGTCGATCTCGGCTTCGACCAGCCCTACCGCAACCTGGGAAGCGAATTCTTCAGCGCGGTTCGGCCCGTGGGACTGCCCGCGCCGCGCCTGGGCATGGTGAGTGCGGACGCGTCGCGTCTGCTGGGTCTTTGTCTCGAATCGCGTCGTCCAGCCATCGACCAGGCCTGGGCCGAGTTGTTCAGCGGCACCACGCTGCCGGCCGGTTGCGAGCCGATCTGCACCGTCTATTCCGGCCACCAGTTCGGCAACTGGGCCGGGCAGCTCGGCGACGGTCGCGCCCACCTCCTGGGCGAACTCAGCACCTCGGATCCAACGCAGGACTGTGGCTACGCGCGCTGGGAAGTGCAACTCAAGGGGGCGGGACGCACGCCGTACTCCCGTCATGGCGATGGGCGTGCGGTGTTGCGCTCCTCCATCCGTGAATTCCTCTGCAGCGAAGCCATGTGGCATCTCGGCATTCCCACAACGCGTGCGCTCTGTCTCGTCACCTCCAGCCTGGCGGTGGCACGCGAACGCATGGAAACCGCGGCGGTCGTCACGCGCCTGGCGCCGAGTTTCATTCGCTTCGGCCACTTCGAGCATTTCAGTTACAGCGGCCAGCATGCGGCACTGCGCCGCCTGGCGGACTGGACCATCGCGCGCATCGACCCCGCCTGCGCCGATGCCGCCAACCCCGCGCTGGCCCTGCTGCAGGGCGTCGTGACGCGCACCGCGCAGCTCATGGCGCAATGGCAATGCATCGGCTTCATCCACGGCGTGATGAACACCGACAACATGTCCATGCTCGGCTGGACGCTGGACTACGGCCCGTTCGCGTTCATGGACGGGTTCGATCCGGCACACACACCCAACACCACCGATCGCGCCGGTCGCTATGCCTGGGGACGGCAGCCGGCCATCGCACGTTGGAATCTGCTGGCGCTGGCCCAGGCCTTGCTGCCGCTGATCGGAGAGCCTCGAGTTGCCATGGACGCCATCGCAGCCTTCGAGCCGCAGTTCTCGCAAGCCATGCGCGCCCGGTTGCAAGACAAGCTGGGCCTGGGCGCGCTGCAGGACGGTGACGATGCCCTGGTCGATACCTGGCTTGCGGCCATGGCCGAGAACCGCTCCGACTGGACGCTGAGTTTTCGCCGGCTCGGTTCCCTGCCCGCCCACGTCGACAGCCCGATTCCCGATGCGTTGCAAAGCTTGTTCACCACCCGCCCGCAACCATTCCGGGCCTGGGTTGCCGACTACCGCCGGCGCTTGCGGCAGCCGGGCCTTGCAGACGCCGAACGCAAGCTGGCGATGGATCTTGTGAACCCACGTTTCGTGTTGCGCCACCACCTGGCGCAACACGCCATTGCCCAAGCCGAGGCCGGTGATTTTTCCGCGGCGCGGGAACTCATGGCCGTGCTGCGGTATCCCTATGCGGAGCAGCCCGAACACGCGGCATACGCCGCCGCCCCGCCGCAGGATGCCGAAGCTCCAGCCCTGTCGTGCTCGTCTTGAGCAGGCTTGGCCACCACGACAAGCTCGCTCCCACCAGGCCTCCATCCTGCGCCCCAACCCACTTCAGCCCGGAGATTGCTTCATGCCACCCACCCGACCCGACAACGCAGCCGACGCCGAATACCGCCTGCGCCTCACTCCCGAGCAATACCGGGTGACCCGCTGCAGTGCCACCGAAGCACCCTTCACCGGGAAATACTGGGACCACCATGCCGATGGAAGCTACCGTTGCGTCTGCTGCCGTGCGGTACTGTTCGACTCCGGCACCAAATTCGACTCCGGCACGGGCTGGCCCAGCTTCACGGAACCGGCCTGGGGGCAGTCGATCGAGGAAGTGAAAGACGACAGCCACGGCATGGTGCGCACCGAAGTGCGTTGCGCCCAATGCCACGCCCACCTCGGCCATGTCTTCGACGATGGCCCCGGGCTGAACGGCCTTCGCTACTGCATCAACTCTGCAGCGCTTGATTTCGCCCCAGGCCAGCATGCCGGCGGGGCCGATGAACAAGGATAATGACGGGCATGAAACTCCTGTTCGACTTCTTTCCCATCATCCTGTTTTTTGTCGCCTTCAAGTTCGGCGGCATCTACGTGGCCACCGCCGTGGCCATCGCGGCCACATTCGGCCAAATCGGCTGGGTGTGGTTCAAGGGCCGCAAGGTCGAGCCCATGCTCTGGGTCAGCCTCGTCATCGTCGTGCTGTTCGGCGGCGCCACACTGCTGCTGCACAACGACACGTTCATCAAATGGAAACCCACGGTGCTGTATTGGGTGTTCGCCGCCGTGCTGGTGGGCGGGCAGGTGCTGTTCCGCAGGAACTTCATCCGCCAATTGCTGGGCACGCAGATGGATTTGCCCGCCGTGGCGTGGGCACGGCTGAACTGGTCGTGGGCCGCCTACTTCGCGGTCATGGGCATCCTCAACATCTGGGTCGCCTACCGCTACTCCACGGCCATCTGGGTGGATTTCAAGCTCTTCGGCAGCCTGGGTCTGACGCTGGTGTTCGCCGTCATCCAGTCCTTGATGATCGCCCGCTACCTGCCGCAAAAAAACGCCTGATGCAGCGCCTGACGCACCGCGCCGAGCGCATCGAGCAGATCCTGCGTCGGGCCTTCGATCCCGAGTTGCTGCAGGTCATCGACGAATCCTCCAGCCACGCCGGGCATGGCGGATTCGACGTCCGAGGCAGCCATTTTCGTGTGCGTATGGTCACCCACGCATTCAACGGAAAGTCAAGGCTTGCGCGCCATAGGCTCGTGTATGATGCTTTGGCTGTGATGCTGGCGCACGACATTCATGCTCTCGTGCTCGACCTGCAAGCCCCGGGCGACTCACCCAAGCCGGCCCAACCCTAGGCAGCAAGCCCTCGTGGTCCCTGCAGCCTGCGTTCACGAACCCCTCCCCATCCAGTCATGCAAAAACCCTTGATCAAACTTCTGCCAGCCGCTTTGGCACTCGCCCTGCTGTCCCCTGTGGCTTTTGCCCAGACGGCAGCTACCGTCAATGGCAAAGCCATTCCCGAGAGCATGGTCACGATCGTTGCCGAGAACATGGCCAAGCAATCCGGCCAGCCTGTGACCCCGCAACTCAAGGACCAGATCAAGAAAGAACTGATCCTGCGTGAAGTCGTGGTGCAGGAGGCCGAGAAGCAAGGCCTGCAAAACCAGAAGGACGTGCAGGAAGAAATCCAGGTCGGACGTCAGAACATCCTGATCCGCACCCTGTTCCAGGACTACCTGAAAAAGCATCCGATCACCGACGCGCAGGTCAAGGCCAAGTACGACCAGTTCACCAAGAGCTTCGGCACCACCGAGTACGAAGCCCAGCACATCCTGGTGCCGACCGAGAAGGAAGCCGATGACATCATCGCGCAGCTGAAAAAGGGTGCCAAGTTCAGCGCAATGGCCAAGAAATACTCGAAGGATGCGGCCTCTGCCGTCAAGGGCGGCGATCTGGGATGGTCCACTCCCGGCAACTATGTGGAACCGTTCGCTGCCGCGCTGACCAAGCTCAAACCCGGCGAGTACACCACCACTCCGGTGCAGACCCAGTTCGGCTGGCACATCATCAAGCTGGACAAGACTCGCCCGGCCAAGCCGCCGACCATGGAGCAGCTCAAGCCCCAGATCATGCAGGAGTTGCAGCGCGAAGCCGTGCAAAAATACCAGCAGGAATTGCTCGCGCAAGCCAAGGTCACGCAGTAAGGCCACGCATTCCCGTCGGGAAAACGCCGGTCGATCGACCGGCGTTTTTTTGGGCGATGCTCAACCGGGTCGGGCCGATGGCGGGCTGGCGTTGGCTGCTGCTGGGTTCGTCCCTGTCTTCGCCGCTGCGGTGGCCGACTCGGCAGGCATCGCAGGCTGCGTCAGGGTTTTGAGCTCGGCACCGCTCAGGGTTTCGTTGTTCAGCAACTGGCGCGCGCCCTCGTCCAGCATGGCGCGCTGGCTCAGGAGAATGGCTTCAGCCCGGGTGAATGCGGTGTTCACCAGTTCGCGCACGGCACAATCCACCTCCCGGGCGGTCTGCTCGCTGTATTCGCGCTGTTGCGGCATGATCGGCCCGCCCAGCAGGGTCTGCGGCGCATTGTCCAGGGTCATCGAGCCCAACTTGTCCACCATGGCGTAGCGCGTGACCATGCTGCGGGCAATGTCGGTGACCTTGGCCAGATCGTCCGCGGCGCCGGTGGACCAGTGGCCATAGACGATGTGCTCGGCAGCGCGCCCACCCATCAGGACCGCCATCTTGTTCTCCAGTTCCTGGCGGGTCATGAGGTAGCGGTCCTCGGTGGGACGCTGGATGGTGTAGCCCAGGGCACCGACGCCGCGCGGGATGATGGACACTTTGTGCACCACATCGGTTCCAGGCAGGCTCATGGCGACGATGGCGTGACCCATTTCGTGATGGGCGACGATCTCACGCTCCTTGGGGTTGAGCAGGCGGTTCTTCTTCTCCAGACCGGCGACGATGCGCTCGACTGCCAGCGTGAAATGCTCGGTGGTGACGGTCCGGGCGTTGTGGCGCGTGGCCATCAGGGCGGCTTCGTTCACCAGATTGGCAAGGTCCGCCCCCGAAAACCCGGGTGTGAGCGCCGCCACCTGCTCCAGGTCCACGCTCGGGTCGAGATGGATCTTGCGTGCATGCACTTGCAGCACCTGCACCCGACCGATCTTGTCAGGGCGGTCGACCAGCACCTGCCGGTCGAAGCGGCCGGCGCGCAGCAAGGCGGCGTCGAGAATTTCCGGCCGATTCGTCGCCGCCAGAATGACCAGGCCGGTGGATGCATCAAACCCGTCGAGTTCCACCAGCAATTGGTTGAGGGTCTGCTCCTTCTCGTCGTGCCCGCCACCGCCGAAGGGGTTGGTGCCACGCGCACGGCCCATGGCGTCGAGTTCGTCGATGAAGATGATGGCCGGTGCCTGCTTTCGAGCCTGCTCGAACAGGTCCCGCACCCGCGCGGCGCCAACGCCCACGAACATCTCGACGAACTCCGAGCCGCTGATGGAGTAGAACGGCACGCCGGCTTGGCCGGCGACTGCTCGCGCCAGCAAGGTCTTGCCCACGCCTGGCGGGCCGACCAGCAGCACACCCTTGGGCGCACGCGCGCCCAGACGGCTGTGATCCACCGGGTTTTTCAGGAAGTCGACGATTTCTTCAAGTTCAGCCTTGGCTTCGTCCACTCCGGCGACGTCGGTGAAGGTCACGCCGGTGCGGTTTTCCATGTAGACCTTGGCCCGGCTCTTGCCAATCGACATGAACCCGCTCATGCCCATGCCGCCCTGTTTCTCGGCGAACTTGCGCACCATGAAATACCAGACCCCAAAAAACACCAGCGCTGGCAGCATCCAGGAAAGTATGTTGCTCAGCCAGGTGTTGCTGTAAGCCTGCGAGTAGGTCACGCCCTGGCGCTGCAACTGGCCGGCGAGCTGGGGATCGACGCGCACGGCAACCATGATTTTCTTACCGCTGGCGTCCGGTGATTTCAGCGTGCCGGTGATGGTCTGATGGCCCACCACGATCGTGCTGAATTTACCTTGTTGCAATTCGGTCTGGAATCGGCTGTAAGGCACGGTCTGCACGTCCTGCGAGGTCGACCAGATGCTTTGCAGCCAGAACACGGCAACGATGGCCATGAGCCAATAGCCCAGGTGCACGCGGGTCTTGGGGTCGAACCTGGGCATTTTTTTGCCGGCCGGGTTCCCCTGGCCTGGTGGCGCATCGTTGCTGGCCATGGTGTGGTCCTGTGTGGTGGTCGGCGTTTGCAGCCGCTTGAAGCCGTTCGACGGGTTTGCCCAACGTCTCTCCACAGAATATGCGCCACAGACCAATCTTCAAGGCTCGCGGGGCTAGCCATGCGCGTGCTTCAGTTCGGCTTCAGCCGGCATGATCAACAACCACGCAGCGCGCAGTTGCAGCGGCAGGCCGGCGGCGAACATCACCAGACCGGCGTAGTGCTGATCGTCCAGCGGGCTGAGGTTCCACAGACACAGCACATCGAGATACGGCGTGTACAGCACATGCCCGCTCCACACCCAAACGGCGGCGATGACCATCATCGGCAGGCCGGCCAGCCAGGCATAGATTCCAGCCACCCAGCGTTGCCCGATGCCGGTGCTGCCGGGGAGAAGCTGCGCCCAGAGCATCAACCCGGAGATCAGCAACAGCAGGCCGATGGGCGCCGAAAACAGCGCATCGGCCAAGGCGGTCTTGAACACGCCGGGCAGATTCACGCCCAGAGTCAGCAGCACGAACACCGCCGCTGCCACCCAGGGATCGAGCAGCCACGCCGCCCACCGGCGGTGGCCTTGGGTGCGCCATTGCAAGCGCGCGGGAGGAGGACACCCGAGCAGCAGCAAGGGCGACGCCACCTGACCCAGTGTCATCAGCGCCGCGGTGTAGTCTGTCATCGACGCCAGCGGATTGTTCAGTCCCCAGGCTGCAAACAGGGTGAGCACGCTTCCCAGGGCAAACACCGCAGCGCGCCACCAGGGCCAACGCCCTCGCCTCGCCGCCATGGCGTACCACACCGCTCCAGCCGCAACACCTGCGAACCAGCCGCTCCAGACGGCAAGCGGCCATGCCGGGGCTGTCACCTGGACTCCAGCGCTGCACGCAAATCGGCCTCCAGCCCTGCGGGGTTGGCGAGCTGGCCGTAACCGTAGCGCGCCAGCAGCCGGCCATCGGGCCCGACCAGGGTGACGGCGGCAGTGTGATCGATCCAGTAGGCGCCATGTGCGGCGTTGACACGCCGCCAGGTCACACCCCATTGCTGCGCCGATGCGGCGACGTCGGAGAGTGGGCCGCGCAGACCGATGGCGTTGGGGATGAACGCATCGAGATACGTGCGCAGCACATTCGGTGTATCCCGCGCAGGGTCGAGGCTCACGAAGACCACCCGCACGCGCTGGCGCAGCGGGCCGAGCGCGGACAACGCTTGCGCCAGCGCCGCGAGCGTCAGCGGGCAGACATCGGGGCAATGGGTGTAGCCGAAGAACACCAACACGGCACGCCCGCGCGCGTTGCTCCAGGAGAACGCCCTGCCGTGCGTATCGGTGAATCCGGCGAATGCCGGCGCCGGGATCGGCGCCAGCGGTGTGCCATGCAGCGCCACGGCGTGTGGCTGCAGCCGTGACCCAGCGAAAAGCGCCGCGATCAAGGCCGCCGAAACAACCACGGCACGACGTGCTGACGCCCTCCAGCCTGCAGGCCACCCGGGCGGCCCCGATGCTGGAGGTGCGGCGCTTGCAGCCCTCATGGGGTCACCACAAGACGAAGCCGGGTGCGTGGATGGGGTGGGTGATCATGGGCCACAGCACGGGAATGTAGACAGCCAGGGTGATGATCAGCGTGGCAACCGTCCAGAACCCGAGGTGCTCGGCGATGCGCGCCAGCGGCGAGCCTTCGGGGCCGGCGATGACTTCGGTGAAGGGAATCTCGACCATCGCCTTGTCGTCCTTCTTGCCGAACAAGGTGCCGAAGAACACGATGTAGTAGCAGACCGCGCCGAGCGTGGCGATCACACCGCCGATGCCCACCACAATCAGCGCCGCATGCACCGCCCCGTAGAGCTGCATGTACTGGTCGTGCGGCAAGCCCGAGACCCAGGTGCGGCGCGGCACACCGTCCATGCCCGCCCAGTGGCCGGCGAAGCCCCAGGTCATCAGCCCGATGAACCACAGCCACACGCTCCACAGCGCGAGCTTCGGGCTGTGGAGCCTGCGCCCGGTGAGATGGGGCAGCAGCCAGAAGCTCACGCCCATGAACACCAGCGTGGTCATGGTGCCCACCGTGAGGTGGAAGTGCGCGGGAATCCACAGCGTGTTGTGCACCACGTTGTCGAGTTGCCAACTGGCGTTGACGATGCCGCCCGCACCGCCGAAGATGAACGTGACCAGCGCCAGCACCTGCGCCGCCACCGACGCGTCTTTCCACGGCAGCGCGGGCCACCAGCCCATCAGCCCCTTGCCGCCACGCCGCCGGCCGGCATACTCCAGGCTCAAGGCCACGGTGAATGCGGTGATGAGGCTGGGAATCGCCACCGACAGCGTGAGCGCCGTGACGATACCCTTCATCACCGGCGAAATGCCGGGGTCGGTGAACTGGTGGTGCGTGCCCACCGGCACCGAGAACACGAGCAGCAGCAGAAAGGCCAGCCGGGTGAGCGGATCGGACACCAGCTTGCCCCCGGCCTGTCGCGGCAGCATGGCGTAGATCGAGATGTAGCCCGGCATCAGCCAGTAGTACACGATGGGGTGGCCGGTCCACCAGAACAGCGTGCGTGCCAGCAGCGGGTCGATGGTCTTGGTCAGGCCCAGCGCCCAGGGATCGAGCAGCAGCACGGCCTCCGAGCCTGCACCCAGCGCGGCGAGCAGCCACATCAGCAGGATGGTCGCGCTCATGTACGTGACCAGCGGCGTGAGCTGGCCAGGGTTGGCCCGTTTCCAGCGCGCGCGCATGCCGAGCACGACAAACAGCGGCAGGATGCTCGCCACCACCACCAGCGTGATGCCGAGGTAAAACCACGCGCTGCCCTGCAGCGGCGCGTACATGGTGTAGAGCACGCTGGAAGAGTTGTCGAACATGGCGTAAGCCGCCATCAGCGTGCCCAGCAACATCAGCCCGTAGGTGAGCCAGGCCAGGGTCAGGTTGGGTTTGAGCTTGAGTTCCCGCGCCGGCAGGTACATGAGCCAGCCCGAGATGGTGAAAAACGTGAACACGTAGGCGTTGAGCACGCCGTGCATGGTCAAGCCCTGGTAGTAGGACTTGAGGAAGGGTTGCAGATAGGGATAGAGGTCGACCCCGGCGTAATTGGTGGTTTGCAGCACGCCGATGGCGATGCCGACCATCAGCGCCAGGAAACCCGTGACCCAAAAGGCCAGCAGCATGGTCTTGGCGCCGGAGATGTCGCCAGCAGTGGGGACGGCCAGGTTGCGCGTGGCCAAGGGGCTCAGGACTGCGCTCATGACTGTGTCGCTCCGGTGATGACGATCTTGCCGATCATGGCCTGATGGCCCGCGCCGCAATACTCGTTGCAGATGATGTAGTAGGTGCCCGGCTTGTCGAAGGTGTAGCTCACATGACCGACCACGCCAGGAATGGCGGTGAGATTGATGCTCGTGCCCTGCACCTCGAAGCCGTGCAGCACGTCGCCGCTGGTCACGTAAAACGTGACATGCGAGCCAGCGGGCAAGGTGATCGGCGTCGCCGTGCCCGGTGTCCAGCTCCAGGCGCGGCCCATCTCATAGACGCTGTAGCTTTTGGCCCCGGTCTGCTTGATGCCCGAACCCTGAAAATCGGCCAATGTCGCCGGTGTGTCGGGGTTGCTGTAGAACTTCGTGGTCTTGGCCACGAGACCGTAGTCGTGCACGACGAAGTACACCGTGACGATGAACAGCACGGAGATCAAGGCGACCGCGATGAAAATCCACGCCCGCTCGTGTCGCAAGGCGACATGGTGGAATCTGCTTTCGAATGCATCAGGGCCAGATGTCGTCATGGGTTCACCTCAGGCATGGATGGAAAAATAGGTCGCCACGGCAGCCCAAAGCCCGACCACGACGATGAACAGGGCACCGACAATCACCCAGGCACCCATGGGTCGGGCGACATGCAGGTCGGGCATGGGCAGGTCGGCTGGTGCGATGGCGCGTCCATCGGCTCCGAGCACGGGCATGGATTCGTAAGGGTGTTCTTCTGGCACAGTGTTCTCCTCTGAGTTTTGGCAGGGATGGGCGCTCGGCTCGGGATGCCCAGCAGGGTTTGAATATAAGGAATACCTTATGAATCTTTTTGTGCCAGATCAGATCCATTCGTAACTATTCGTGAACCATGAATCGTTTTGTTTCCTGCGTCGCTGGTCGTACGGCATCGGCTCGACGCACTCCGGCATGCGCCGGGCCGCCTCGGGCTGCCCAGTCCTCCACTCGGGGACAGGTCGGTGAGCAGAACCGCGGCGGGGCTCAAAACCCGGAGGCCAACAAGACGCCGAGCAGCGGGACCAGAACCATGACGTGCGACTGCCACATCAGCCAGCGTCGTTGACGACGGATCGCGTCGTCCGACGGGGCATGCCCACCCAGTCGGCACTCCCGCACCCACTGGCGCAGTGTCAGGCTTGCGCGCACCGACATGCCCACCATCAGCAGGAAAAGGCCCACCTTGCTCCAGAGCAGGGGATTGGTCACGGTCCAGTCCCAACCCTTGGCGCCCCAGACCATGGAGGCAAGGCCGGTCGCACCCACGGCGCAAAAGCTCCCCCAGAGCCAGGCGTCCAGGCGCAGGAGTCGATCGAGGACGGGCTTGCGGCCGTCGATCAACTCCGCGCGCATCAATGCCGTCTTGCTCGTGAGGAACACTGCCAGCAAGAGGATGGCGGAGATGTGGGCGTAGGCAAGCAGGGATTCAAGCAGCATGGGAACTCCGCATCAGCATGGTGGAAACCGGCATCGGCCCAGGCTTCGGCGACGAGGACGGGGCAGCGCCATGGCATGCGCGAACCTGCGCGGTCAGCGCGGCGGGTCGCGGTCCAGCAGTTGCCGCTTGTGCTGTACCTCGGCCCCTGCCTCGGCATCCGCCGGCGCGGCCATGCCCCGCATGATCGCCGGCCAGCTGCGCGC
>JAJZDV010000087.1 GCA_021846025.1 Pseudomonadota bacterium | reverse complement strand
CGACGACCCCCGGTGCGGCGCCAGCCCAGGCATCGGCCCTGTCGCCGGATTCGGTGCGCTGACGCCTCGGCCTGCCCGCCGCAGGCAGCTTGGTGCAGGCAGCCTGGCGCAGGACGGCTTTCGCCGCCGCCGAGACGCCAAGCGCCTACGGTCTGCCGCGAGCGGTCTGCAACAAGGCGCAGGCGGCGTCCAGGTCCATCGCCGGCCACAATGCCCAACCCTGCACCTGGCGGCAGCCGGCCTGCTCGACCCAGCGCAGGTCGGAGGCGTCTTCCACGCCTTCGGCAACTGCCTCCATGCCGAGAGACGCCGCCATCGCCAGGGTTGCGGTGACGACGGCCGCCTTGTAGCGGTCCTGCGCCACACCGTGAGCGAAGGTGCGGTCGATCTTGAGTTGGGTCGCCGGCAGGCGGGTGATGTATTCCAGGTTGGAGAAGCCGACGCCGAAATCGTCCAGCGAAATGCGCACGCCCATGGCGCGTATGGCGTCCAGTGTGAGCAGGCAGTCGGGGCAGGCCATGACCTGCTCGTTTTCGGTGATCTCGATGGTGAGCGCGGCGGGCTCGACGGCGGCGGCGGCGAGTTCATCGCACAGGCATTCGACACAGCCGCTTTTGAGCTGGGCGGGCGAGACATTCACCGAGATGTCCCCGGTGTAGCCGCATTCGTCGCGCAAGCGCCGCAGGGCTTGCAGGCTCTGGCGGATGATCATGTGGCCGAAGGCTGAGATCAATCCCAGATCCTGGATCATGGGGATGAATTCCACGGGGCTGATGTCTTCCCCGTTGGGCCGCGTCCAACGGGCCAGGGCCTCGAAGGCGACGACGTTGTAACGGGTCTGCGCCGGCAGGGTATCTGGGGCACCCGGGCTCAGCCGGGCAATCGGCTGCAGCGCAATCCGGAAGCTCTGCTGCTCGAGCGCCGCGTGCAGTTCGGCCTCCAGCTGGGTGCGTTGCTGCAGCTTGGCCAGCAGTTGCGGCGTGAAGGCCTGAACGCGGTTGCGCCCCTGGGTCTTGGCCTCGTGCAGGGCGGTATCGGCATGGCTGAGCAATTCGGCAATGGTGTGGCCATCGTGCGGGAACAGCGCCATGCCGACGCTCACCGTGGTGTGCAGGATGCGGCCGTCGAGGTCGTAGGGCCGCGCCAGATCGGCTCGCAGGCGCTCGGCGAGGACCTCGCTCGCGGGATTGTTTCCGGCGGCATCGACATGGCGGGAATACACCAGGAATTCGTCGCCGCCGAAGCGGCCGACCAGATCGCCGGCGCGGCGCGTGGCGTAGATGCGTTGCGCCGCCTCGGCCAGCACGCGGTCCCCCATGCCATGCCCCAGGCTGTCGTTGATCTGCTTGAACTGGTCCAGGTCGATGAACAGCAAGGCACCACCGACCGGCGCGGGGCCGGGCGCGGCTTCGGCGGCGCCGTGTCGCTGCGGCACGTTGCGCGCGGCGCCGATGGAATGTGCCGCGGCTGGCGTGCGACCTTGCGCCTCCTGCAGCGCCGCGTCCAGCAGGCGCTCGAAGCCGGTGCGATTCGACAGGCCGGTGAGCGCGTCGGTGTAGGCCGTGGAATAGAGCTTGTCTTCGGCTTCACGCTGCTCGGTGATGTCGCTGGCCACCCCGCGCCAGCCACGCAACACGCTTTGCCCATCCCGCACCGGCGCGCCGCTCAGTCGCCACCAGCGGGTGTTGGTGCCGGCGCTGCGAAAGGGCAGGATCAGGTCGTGGAAGGGAAGCTGGCGCTGCATCAGCGTGGCCAGGGCTTTCCATTGCGGCAGCGCGGCCAATGCGGGATTGAGGCTTTGCCACTGGCGCCCGAGCACGGCCTCGCGCACCTGCTGCACATGGCGGTTGCGCAGCGCGCTGGCGCTCAGGCTGGTGAAGCGACCTTCGGCGTCGAGCTCCCAGAACCAGTCGGACGACAGTTCGGCGAAGGTGCGAAACCGCAGTTCGCTGTTGCGCAGATCATCCAGCGCCTTCTTGGTGGCGCTGATATCCACGCTGATGCCCATGAGCTCCAGCGGCTCGCCGCTGGCCGATCGGCGACTCACCAGGCCCTGGCTGCGGGTCCAGATGATGCTGCCGTCGGTGCGGCAGATCCGGGCTTCGACGCTGGGGCTGACCGGGCCGGATTGCATCGCCGCCTGCAGACCCTTGAGCACGCCAGCACGGTCGGCCTCGGGGAGCAGTTCCAGCAGTTCGGCCAGGCTGAAATGGGCCGGCTTCTCACGCAAGCCGGGGTTGGCCCAATTGTGTTCGCTGTGCAAAACGCCTTGCTGCAGATCCAGGGTCCAGAAGGTCGCGCCGGACGCATGGCGCAGCAAGCTGGCGCGATCCTGTTGCAGTTTGTCGGCGGAGCGGTCGAGCTCCAGGCAGTAAAAGCCCACCACCTGCGCAGACAGGCCCGGCTCGCGCACTTCCCAGGCGGGCTGCAGGCGCACTTCCATCCAGCGAGCTTCATCCCCCCGCTTTTGCTCCCGGGCATACAGCACGGGTTGGCCAGCCAGGGCTTTCCGAACATGCGGGTTGACGATGGCGATGGCGGCGGCGTCCATCAGCGCGTCGAGCGGCTTGCCGAGAATGTCCGCCACCGGCCGGCCCAGCCAGTCGGCGTAGGCAGCGTTGCATTGGCGCAGCCGGCCGTCGGTGTCGAAATAGGACAGCAATACGGGCAGGGCATCCAGCCATGGCGAGGTGCGTTCAGGCCCCGCGGATGGACTGCCGTAACGGCCCTCAGACTCGGCCACGCCAGACGGGTACTGGTCGGGTCGGGAGGCGTCGATGAGCATGGGGGGACTATATCCGAGCCCAGCCTCGGCGCCTACCGTCGCAACGCCTCGATTCGGGGGGTTTCCCAAGCCCTCTTGCCCTATGCTCGTGGCATGCAGAACACGCCCGCAACGCTGCCCGAGACCGTCGCCATTCCGGGCACGGCCTATGCCGTCGGCGGTGCCGTGCGCGATGCCCTGCTGGGGCTGCCGGCCGGTGACCGCGACTGGGTGGTGGTCGGTGCCACGCCGCAGCAAATGCTGGATGCCGGCTTCCAGCCGGTGGGGCGCGATTTCCCGGTGTTCCTGCACCCGCGCACGCATGACGAATACGCCCTGGCACGCAGCGAGCGCAAGACGGCGCCGGGCTACCGTGGTTTTTCCGTGCGGGCGGAGCCGGACGTGACGCTGGACGACGATCTGCTGCGCCGTGACCTCACCATCAACGCCATGGCGCAGGACGCTGCCGGCACCATCATCGATCCCTACGGTGGTCAGCAGGATCTGCGCGACCAAGTGCTGCGCCACGTGTCCCCGGCCTTCGCCGAGGATCCGGTGCGCATCTTGCGCCTGGCGCGTTTCGCCGCGCGCTTCGGCCGTTTCACGGTGGCGCCCGAAACCCGGGCGCTGATGCGCGCGATGGTGGCTGCCGGCGAAGTCGATGCGTTGGTGCCCGAGCGCGTCTGGCAGGAACTGGCGCGGGGGTTGATGGAAGACTGTCCCCGCCGCATGTTCGAGGTGCTGCGCGCTTGCGGCGCGCTGGCGCGCATCCTGCCCGAGGTCGACGCCCTGTGGGGCGTGCCGCAGCGCGCCGACGCCCACCCCGAGGTGGACTGTGGCGAGCACCAGATGCTGGTGCTGCAGGCCGCCTCAGCGCTGGGTGCCGACCTGGCCACGCGCTGGGCCTGCCTGATGCACGACCTGGGCAAGGCCACCACGCCGGCCGAGATGCTGCCCCGGCATACCGGTCACGAAGCGCGCAGCGTGGCGCTGGCGCGTGCGCTGGCACAGCGCCTGCGGGTCCCTGCCGACTGCGCCGAACTGGCCGCCGTGGTTGCGGCCGAGCACGGACACATCCACCAGTGCATGGAGTTCGGCGCCGCGGCGCTGCTGCGCTTGCTGAGCCGCTGCGACGCCGTGCGCCGCCCGGCGCGCTTCGCCCAGGCCCTGCTCGCCTGCGAGGCCGACCACCGCGGTCGCGGTGGGGAATTTCCGCACCAACCCTATCCGCAGCGCATGCGTCTGCAAGCCGCGCTGGACGCCGTGCTGGCGGTGGATGCCGGGACCATTGCCCAGCGCGTGCAACGGGCCTGCGGCAGCGCCACGGCCATCGCCCAGGCGGTGCTGGCGGCGCGCGAAGCGTCCATCGCCCGGCGACTCGGGGTTTGAGCGCCGGCAGGCGCCTCCTGCGCGTCGCGGAGGCGGCCGCGAGGGTGTTTCAGCCTCCGGGCTTCCGGGCGGGGCCGGCGGCGCTGCCGCGCGCCGCGGCGAGTTGCAGAAAATTGTGCAGCGTGACCGAGGGGTTGTCGCGTTTCCACGCCAGCAGAATGTCGCTGTGCGCGCCGGCGTCGACCAGGGCGACATGGCGCACATAGGGCATCTGCGCCCGCTGCATCGACTCCGCCACCAGCCCCACACCCATGCCGGCCGCCACCAGGCTGATGAGGGTGGGCATCTCATGCACTTCTTGAGCGATGCGCGGGCTGAAGCCGGCCTTGAGGCAAAGCGCCAAGGTCTGCTCGCGCAAGCCCGAGCCCAGCGTGGAGCTGTAGAGAATGAACGGCTCGTCGCGCAACTGGCGCAGCTTCAGACGGGCGCTTGCGGCCAGCGGATGACTGGTGTGCAGCGCGGCCAGCAAGGGTTCGCGCAGCAGCAGCCGGGTCTCCAGCGCGTCCAGCTCGGCGTGTTGTGTCGGGCGAATCAAGCCGACATCCAGCCGCCGCGCGACCAAATCGTCGATCTGCTCGCGCGAGGGCTGCTCGCGCAATTGCAATTCCACCCCGGGCCAGGCCGCGTGGAAGGCATGGAGCAGTTGCGGCATGACGGCCGAAAAGGGCATGGAGCCGGCAAAGCCCACCGCCAGCGCACCACTCTCGCCCCGGCCCGCGCGGCGCGCCTGTTCCGCGGCGCGCTGCAACTGGTCGAGGATGCCCAGGGCCTGGGGCAGCAGCGCCTGGCCGGCGGCGGTGAGGCTGACGCCGCTGCGTCCGCGCTCGAACAGTCGCGCGCCGAGCTCGGCCTCGAGCGCCTGAATCTGCTGCGACAGCGGCGGTTGCGAGAGATGCAGGCGCTGTGCGGCGCGGGTGAAGTGGCGCTCTTCAGCCACGGCGATAAACGCACGCAAATGCCGGATTTCCATTCGAAAATCATATCAAAAACAATAAATATTCAATTTCACAGATTGAATGGCAAGGGTTAGTCTTGCGCATCCGGCTTCACGACCCCACCATGAACTCCACGAGCTTTGCGGCGACCCTGACCGAGCCCCTGCCGAGCGGCGCTCCCGAGCCTGCCATCGGCACGCTGGCTCCGCCCGACGCGCCGCCGCAACCGCTGATCGACCGTTGCGGCGCTGACGCGCCACGACAGGCCGCAACGCCCGGCGACGACGCTTCGGCCGCGTCCACGCCGGACTGGCGCGCCCGTGTCGCCGTGGTGGCGGCCGGCATGTGCGCGTTTTTCACCATGTACGTCACGCAGGGCCTGCTGCCGACCTTGCAGGGCGTGTTCCATGCCAGCGTGGCCGAACTCAGCCTCACCATCACCTTCACCACCCTGGCGGTGGCGCTGGCCGCGCCGTTTTCCGGCAGCCTGTCGGACCGGTTCGGGCGCAAGCCGGTGCTGCTGTGTTCCCTCGCCGGACTGAGCTTGACCACGGCCCTCGCCGCCACCGCCGGCAGTCTGCATGCCTTGCTCGCCTGGCGCCTGCTCGAAGGCTTGTTCATCCCCGGCGTGTTCACCGCCACCGTGGCCTACATCGGCGAGGAATGGCCGGCGCGCGCGGTGCCGGCGGTGACGGCGCTGTACATCTCCGGCTCGGTCGCCGGCGGCTTTCTCGGGCGCTTCATTGCCGGCATGGTCACGGCGCATTGGGACTGGCAGGCGGCCTTTGTCGTGCTGGGGGCGATCAACGCCATCTTCCTGTTGCTCATCGCCCGCGGCTTGCCGTCGTCGCGTCGCTTTCGTCCCAGTGCCGACCTGCGTGCCTCGCTCGCCGGGCTGCCGCCGCACCTGCGCAACCCCAAGTTGCTGGGCACCTATGCCATCGGGTTCGGCATCCTGTTCTCGCAGGTGTGCACCTTCACCTATGTCAGCTTCCATCTCGCGGCTGCGCCGTACAGC
Organism: Pseudomonadota bacterium; assembly: GCA_021846025.1. Classification (GTDB taxonomy): domain Bacteria; phylum Pseudomonadota; class Gammaproteobacteria; order Burkholderiales; family Burkholderiaceae_C; genus Thiomonas_A. Next base: position 5,089 of record JAJZDV010000087.1, on the reverse strand, counting down.
CTGGACCTGCGGCAACTCAGCCTGCTGTTCACGGTGTACCTGGTGGGCATGCTGGTCACGCCGCTGGCCGGGCGGCTGGCCTGGCGTTTCGGCCAGCGCCGGGTGTTTGTCGCCGCCGTGGCGATGTCCGGCACAGGCATGCTGCTCACCCTGCTGCCGACGCTGCCCGACATCGTGCTCGGTCTCACGCTGAGTTCGGCCGGTGTGTTCGTCGCTCAGGCCATGGCCACCTCGCAGGTCCCGGCACTGGCACGCCAGGCGCGTTCATCGGCGGTGGGGCTGTATGTCATGTGCTACTACCTGGGGGGCAGCTTCGGCGCCTTCGCCCCCAGCCTGGTTTGGGAGCATGCGGGCTGGGCTGGCTGCGTCGCCGTGGTGCTGGTGATGCAAGGGCTGATTGCCCTGGCCGCGTGGACGGTGTGGCGCCCGGCGGCGGGAGATGCCGGGCGCAGCGCAAGCGTTCAGACGCCCGGCGCGTTGTGACGGCTGCGGCCCTGCGGTTGCCCGTGAGCTTCGCGCCGGCTCAGAGCTGGTTCGCCTCGATCGGCACCTCGACCTGCATCGCGGCTTCGGCGCGCAAGCTGTCGAGGTCCCGGCCGAGGCTGGCGACGGCCAGCAAGCGCGCGCCCTGGAAGTAGCGGCACAGGTAACTGCCGCAAGCCGGGTCGCCTTCCTCCTCGACGCGGTCCCACTGCTGCGCATGGCCCACGTAGTTGAGGGCCACGTCGCCATGCTGGCTCCAGAAGAACGGCACGCTGCGGAAGGGTTCGGCGTCGCCCAGGATGTTGCGCGCGGCCTGCCGCCCCTGGGCCTGCGCCACAGCCCAGTGCTCGATGCGCAAACGTCCTCCGCCGGGCGCGCCGGGCCAGTTGGCGACGTCGCCGGCGGCGTACACATCGGGCGCGCTGGTGGCAAGGAAGGCATCGACCACGATGCCGTTGTCCACTTGCAAGCCGGCCTGCTGCGCCAGCGTCACATCCGGCCGCACGCCGATGCCGAACACCACCAGATCGGCACCCACGTGCGTGCCGTCGTCGAGTTCCACCGAGGCGGCATGGATGGCCGCCGGCTTGCGCCCGAGGTGAAACACCGTGCCCATGGCGTCGTGCACGCGGCGCACATGGTCCGCCAGCCGCGGGCCGAACACCCGTGCCAGCGGCTGCGCCTCGGGGGCGACGACATGCACCTCCACCCCGCGTGCGCGCAGCGACGCGGCGGCTTCCAGGCCGATGAAGCTGGCGCCCACCACCACGGCCCGCCGGGCCCCGGCATCGATGCCGGCAAGGATGGCACGCACATCGGCCAGGGTGCGCAAGGTGTGCACGTGGGCGCGGTCGGCGCCGGGCAGGGCGGGTTGCACCGGCAATGCACCGGTGGCCAGCAGCAGCGCACCGTAGTTCAGGCTGCGGCCGTCGGCGCAACGCAGACGGTGCGCGGCGGTGTCGAGCGCGACCACGCGCCGTCCGGTGAGCAGCGTGATGCGGTGCTCGCGCCAATAGTCCTCGGGACGCAGGGGTAGCCAGTCGTCCGGTGCATGACCGGCGAGGTAATCCTTCGACAAATTGGGCCGGTCCAGCGGCGCGCTGGCCTCGGCCCCCAACACGGTGATGGGCCCGGCATAGCCGAACTCGCGCAGGGCGCTGGCCGCCGCCTCGCCCGCCGCGCCGGCGCCGACGATGACGACCGAGGCCGGGCCGCGCGGTGGCTCGGCCGCAGGCTCGGGTTGCAGCCGGCCGCGGGCGTAGGCCTTGCCACCCAGCGTCTCCACCGCCCAGCAGGCCAGCGGGCTCAGGCCCGGCGGCCCGAGCACGGCCCCGGTGCGCAGCGAGAAGCAGGCATGGTGCCAGGGGCAGCGCACCGTCTCGCCCACCACCAGGCCTTCGGCCAGCGGCCCGCTGTAATGGCTGCAGGTGGCCGCCACCGCATGCAGCGCATCGCCGCGCCGCACCAGCATCGCCGCCTGCCCGTCCATCTGGCCGAGCAGGGGCTCGCCATCGCGCAAGGCGGCGAGTTCCACGCCTTGCGAGAAATCGGGGCCGGTCAGTTCGTGGTCATCGCCCATGCTCGTCTCCTGGCTTGTGCCCTGTGTGCAACGCGCAGCGGTGCAGCGATGCATCCGGGCCACTTCAAGCCCAACCCTGCGACGGCGCGTCCTCCGGGGGGAACCGACGTTCGGGTCACGGCCTTATACCGTCCGGCATCTAACGGTATGAGAAGACTGTACTTCGGTTTGGCAGGATCCATCCCTAGGATGATTGCAACCCTAGCCACAACCTTGCCATGCAGATCCAAGCCACTTGCTTCGGCCTCGCCACGGGCGTCCTGATCGGCGCCACGGGGGTCGGTGCAGGGTCGTTGATGACGCCGTTGCTGCTCGGCGTGTTCCGGCTCGAGCTGCCCGTGGCGATCGGCACCGATCTGTGGTTTGCCGCACTCACCAAGCTTTCCGGCGCCGTGGCGCACCAGCGTCATGGGCATGTCGATCGCCGCATTGCCGGGCTGATGCTTGCCGGCAGCCTGCCCGCGGCGCTCATCACCCTCGTGGCGATGCAGGTCTCGGGTGCCGGCAAGGCCTGGTTCGGCGTGCTCAGCCTGGCTCTCGGCATCGCCTTGCTGCTCACCGCGGCTGCATTGATGTCACGCGGGTTCTGGCAGCGGCTGGCGCTGCGGCTCGAGGCGCGCTTGCCGCCCGCGCGCAAGCCGGGCTTGACCATCGTCCTGGGTGCGTTGCTGGGCGTGCTGGTCACGCTCAGTTCGGTGGGTGCCGGGGCCATCGGCTCGCTGTGCATCCTTCTGCTCTATCCGCGTTTGTCGACACGGCAACTGGTCGGCACCGACATCGCCCATGCCGTGCCGCTCACCCTGGTGGCGGGCATCGGCCATGCGGCGCTGGGCCATGTCGACTGGCCGCTGCTGCTGGCGCTGCTGCTGGGCTCGGTGCCCGGCATCTGGCTCGGCGCCCAACTCACCCGTTTTCTTCCCGAGCGCATGACCCGCATGCTGCTCTCGGCCACGCTGGCGTTCGCCGGTTTCAAGATCATTGCCTGAGCGCCATGTACCAGTACACCGATTTCGACCGCCGCTTCATCCGTGCCCGCGCCGCCCAGTACCGCGACCAGCTCGAGCGCCATCTTGCCGGCAGCCTGGGCGACGAGGAGTTCAAGCCGCTGCGCCTGCAAAACGGCTGGTACATCCAGCGCCATGCACCCATGCTGCGCGTGGCCATTCCCTACGGCGCGCTGGCGAGCCGGCAACTGCGCGCCCTGGCCGACATCGCCGAGGAGCACGACCGTGGCTACGGCCACTTCACCACGCGCCAGAACCTGCAGTACAACTGGATTGCCCTGAGCGACAGCGCCGACGTCATGGACCGCCTCGCCGCGGTGGACATGCACGGCATCCAGACCAGCGGCAACTGCGTGCGCAACATCAGCAGCGATGTGTTCGCCGGCATCGCGCCGGACGAGATCGTCGATCCGCGGCCGTTCTGCGAGATCCTGCGGCAGTGGAGCACCCTGCACCCGGAGTTCGCCTACCTGCCGCGCAAGTTCAAGATCGCCGTGAGCGGTGCGCGCGAGGACCGCGTCGCCGCCGGCTGGTACGACATCGGCCTGCAGGCGCTGAGCGACGACGACGGCCAGATCGGCTTTCGCGTGCAGGTGGGCGGCGGCATGGGGCGCACGCCGATGATCGGCGCCGTCATCCGCGACTTCCTGCCCTGGCCGCAGCTGCTGCTGTACGTCGAGGCCATCCTGCGCGTCTACAACAGCTACGGGCGGCGCGACAACATCTGGAAGGCGCGCATCAAGATGCTGGTGAAGGCCGAAGGCGCGCGCTTCACCGAGGCGGTCGAGCGCGAGTTCGCCGACATCCTGCAGCGCGATCTGGGCGGAGACGCTCACCTCATCACCCTGCACGAATTCAACCGCGTGGCCTCGCAGTTTGCGCCGCCGCACGGTGTGCGGCTGGATGCGCCCGATGCCGCCGCTGCGCCGGCTGCCCTTGCCGGCGGACCCGCGCACGAGCCGGCGTACCTGCGCTGGCTGCAGCGCAACGTGCACCCCCACCGCGTCCCCGGCTTGCGCGCCGTGACCCTGTCGCTCAAGCGCGCGGGCCAGGCGCCGGGCGACGCCACGGCGCCGCAGATGCGCGCCGCCGCCGACCTCGCCGATCGCTACAGCCACGGCGAGCTGCGCGTGAGCCACGAGCAGAACCTGGTGCTGCCCTGGGTCAGCGCCGCCGCTCTGCATGCGCTCTGGCAGGATGCGCGGGAAACCGGTTTCGCCACGCCCAACATCGGCCTGCTGACCGACATGATCGCCTGCCCCGGCGGCGATTTCTGCTCCCTGGCGAATGCCCGCTCCATTCCCATCGCGGCCGCCATCACCGAGCGCTACACCGACCTCGACGAGCTGTTCGACATCGGCGACATCGACCTCAACATCAGCGGCTGCATCAACTCCTGCGGCCATCACCACAGCGGCCACATCGGCATCCTCGGTGTCGACAAGGACGGCGCCGAGTGGTACCAGATCACCGTCGGTGGCGCCGATGGATCGGAGCTTGGCGGCGCGGCCTTGCCCGGCAAGATCATCGGCCCGTCGTTCGCGGCCGAGGAAGTGCCGGATGTGGTCGAGGCTTTGATCGCCTTGTATCTGCGGCAGCGCCAGCCGGGCGAACGGTTCGTGGCCTTCGCCCGCCGCGTCGGCGCGCCGCCGTTCAAGGCTGCGGCCGATGCCGTGCGCCGTGCAACCGCGATGGCGCAAGATCCTGCGCAACACCCTGCGCAACACCCCCAGGCTGCCGTCCCGCCGTTGACCGCCCCCGAAGCGGAAGCAACGGCTGTGGGAGGGCGTCCGCTTTCGCCCGAGCGTCCACCAGGTCGGCTTGCCGAGCCGTCCCCCGTGGGGGGCCAGACCAATTGGGGCGACCCCGCGTTTCGTTGAGGATCTCCGTATGAACTTCATCATGTTCGACGACGGCAGCCGCGCCGCCACAGACACGACTCCGGTCGCGGGCGCACATCGCCGGTTCACGCCCGAGCAGTGGCAAACCACCGCCACGACCTGGCCGGGGCATGAGCCCGCCG
>JAJZDV010000086.1 GCA_021846025.1 Pseudomonadota bacterium | reverse complement strand
ATGAAGAGCAGGGCTATGGGCAACAGGGGCAGCAGTGCATCAACGCGGTCGAGCACACCGCCGTGGCCGGGCAGCAGGCCGCTGCTGTCTTTCACGCCTGCATGGCGCTTGAGCAGAGACTCAAACAAATCCCCCATGATGCTGAGAGCAACCAGCAAAACAGTGATGACCAGCATGGTCAACATGCCGTACCTCTGATCAATTCGCGCCGGTAACGTGCCCGACAACCCAGGCAGTGCGCTGCACACCACGGCATAAACCAGGACCGCCAGCAAAGCGGCATAGGCCCCGGCCCAGGTCTTGCCCGGACTGATCCGCGGCGCAAGCTTGCTGCGACCGAAGACCCGGCCGCCGAAGTAGGCGGCGATATCCGCGACCCAGGCGATGCCGAGCAGGGATAAGAGAAAATCCGGGCCGGACTCATGGGCCAGGAGCAGGGCCAGCCATGCGGCAAACATCACGATAAAACCCAGCACGGCAAGAGCGGCAGGCACGGCAAGGAAGCGAGGCAGGCTCGCGCGCGGCAGACAAAAAGCGAGTAATGCGATCCAGACGATGGCCGCTGCCGCCAGGATCCAGTGAAGGTTTTCAATGGAGCCGACAGCGCCGGCTTGCATCAGCAGCAAAAGGGACGAGGCCGTTGCCAACCAAACCAAGGCCCATGCTGCAGCGGCCCCGGATTTGAAACCTGCCAGTCGTGCCCACTCCCACATGCCGGCTGTGGAAAAAAAAGCCATGATCAGCGCAAAGACCGAGGGCGAGGCGAGCAACAACGCAGGCAGCAGCAGCGCCAGCAGGACGACCGCAGTGATGATGCGCGTGCGCAGCATGGAGGCTTGTCGGGGCGCGTCTCAAGCCACGCGCAGGCCAGTGGGATGCGCGTGCACCTTGCCGAAACGCCGCTCACGTTGTGCGTAGTCGGCAATCGCGATTGCCAGCGATTGTTCGTCGAAATCAGGCCACAGAATATCGGTGAAGTAGAACTCGGTGTACGCAATTTGCCAAAGCAAGAAATTACTCAGACGTCTCTCACCGCCAGTGCGGATGAGCAGGTCCGGCGCCGGCACATCGGCCAGACAGAGATGCCGCGCCAACGACTCCTCGCAGATCGACTCGCCGCTGGCCTGAAGCGACTGCATCGCCTGAACCAGATCCCAACGGCCACCGTAATTGATGGCCACGTTGAGCACGAGGCGCGTGTTTGCAGCGGACAGGTCTTCGGCTTGTTGCATCAACTCACGCATCGGTGTGTCGAAGGCGCTGCGCTCGCCGACAAAACGCAGACGCACGCCCTGCGCTGCCAACTCACGCGTTTCGCGACGTAAAGCCTGCACGAAAAGATCCATCAGGGCAGAAACCTCATCGGCCGGACGATTCCAGTTCTCGGACGAAAAGGCAAAGACTGTGAGAAATGGCACACCCTGCGCGATACAACCACGCACCACGCTCTTGAGGGCATCGACACCATATTTATGGCCTGCCGTACGCGGTAGCAAGCGGCGTTGTGCCCAGCGCCCGTTACCGTCCATCACCACAGCAATATGGCGTAAACCCGGTGGGGCCTGCTCAACTTCCTTCGGGATTTGCTTCGACGCCACGGTCGCTCCTTGCTGGCGCATCTGAGTCAGACGGCCAGGATTTCCGCTTCCTTCTGGGCGAGAAGTTTGTCGATTTCCACGATAAAGCGATCGGTCATTTTCTGGATTTCGTCCTGAGAACGACGCTCGTCATCCTCCGAAGCCTCTTTCGCTTTGACCAGGTCTTTGAGCTGCTGGTTCGCATCGCGGCGCAAATTGCGTACGGCGACCTTGGCGCCTTCGGCTTCGTGCTTGATGACCTTGACCAGATCACGTCTGCGCTCTTCGGTCAGCGCCGGCATCGGCACGCGAATCACATCTCCCTGGCTCTGGGGGTTGAGGCCAAGATCCGAGTCGCGGATGGCTTTTTCCACCGCCTGAGCCAGCTTCTTCTCCCAGGGCTGCACACTGATGGTGCGAGCGTCCAGAAGATTGATATTGGCCACTTGATTGATGGGCATCATGGTGCCGTAATAGTCCACCATCACATGGTCGAGCAGTCCCGTGTGGGCACGACCGGTGCGCACCTTGGCCAGATCTGTCTTGAGGGCATCGATGGACTTGAGCATTTTTTGCTCGGTGTTTTTCTTGATGTCAGCGATCGTCATGATGATTCTGAACTTGTGAGAGATTCAAACATGCACCAGGGTGCCTTCCGATTCACCCTGCACCACGCGCAACAGGGCGCCGGGCTTGAAAATACTGAAGACGCGGATCGGCAGGCCCTGGTCCCGGCAGAGGGCAAAAGCTGTTGCATCCATGACTTGAAGACGTTTGATGATGGCCTCGTCAAAGCTGATGCTGGGGTACCGTGTTGCCGTTGGATCCTTGGCCGGATCTGCAGTGTAGATGCCGTCGACCTTGGTGGCCTTGAGCATGACTTCGGCGCCGATTTCGGCGGCCCTGAGCGCAGCGGCCGTGTCCGTGGTGAAAAACGGATTGCCGGTGCCGCCGGCAAAGATGACCGACTTGCCCTCTTCCAGATATTGCAAGGCTTTGGGCCGTACATAGGACTCGACCACCTGATCGATGCTGATGGCGGACATGACACGCGCCACCAGGCCGGCATGGCGCATGGCATCGGCGAGGGCCAGCGAATTCATCACGGTTGCGAGCATGCCCATGTAGTCGGCAGTCGCGCGGTCCATGCCGACTGCGCCGCCTGCCACTCCGCGGAAGATGTTGCCGCCACCTATGACGATGGCGACCTGCACGCCGCTTCGAGTGACCTGCGCAATGTCTTCCACCATTTTCACAATGGTGGCGCGGTTGATGCCGTAAGCGTCGTCACCCATGAGGGCTTCGCCGGAGAGTTTGAGCAAAACCCGCTTGTAGCCACTCATGCGTGATGCCTCGCTAGCAGGAACGTGGATCGGACACTCAATGGGAGCAGACAGCAGCGGCCTGCGCGGCAATTTGCGCGGCGACTTCATCAGCGAAATTTTCCGATTTTTTCTCGATCCCCTCACCCACCACGTAGAGCGTGAACGCGCTCACAGTGGTGTTCGCCGCCTTGAGCATCTGCTCAACCGTCTGTTTGTCGTTCTTCACAAAAGCCTGGCTGAACAAGCACACTTCCTTCAAATACTTCTGCACGCTGCCTTCCACTCGCTTAGCCACAATCTCGGCCGGTTGCGGCGTCTTGCCCTCGGCCTTGGCTTTTTCGGCGTCTTCCGCGGCCTTTTGCATGGCAATCGAGCGCTCGGCCTTGATCAGGTCGGCCGGCACGTCGGCGGCTGACAACGCCACCGGCTTCATCGCGGCCACATGCATAGCCACATCTTTGGCAGCCACTTCGTCGCCGACATACTCGACCACGACACCAATGCGCGTGCCGTGCAGATAGCTGGCGAGTTGGGCATCGCCCGCAAAACGCTTGAAGCGACGGATCGACATGTTCTCGCCGATCTTGCCGATGAGCACCGCGCGGCGGGCCTCGATGCTGGAGCCGTCGACCGTCAGTGCCGACAACGCGGCGACGTCAGCCGGTCCATGCTCGGAGACGAGTTGTGCCAGGGTTTTGCCAAAAGCAAGAAAGTCATCGTTTTTGGCGACGAAATCGGTTTCGCAGTTGATTTCGACCATCGCCCCGGTACTGCCGGCCATGTGAATCGCGATGATGCCTTCGGCGGTGACGCGAGAGGCGGCCTTGCTCGCCTTGCTGCCGAGCTTGACTCGCAGCAACTCCTCAGCCCGGGCCATGTCGCCTTCAGCCTCGGTGAGCGCCTTCTTGCATTCCATCATGGGTGCGTCAGTTTTGGCACGCAGCTGTGCGACCATGGATGCGGTGATTGCCGCCATATTCTTCTCCTGGATTGAATAAAGGGGGCTGTAAACAGCCCCCTTGGTAGATCGAAAAAACGCAAGGAAGGGCTCAGGCAGCGTGCGGCTCTTCCTGGACTTCGACGAATTCGCCGGACTCGTCCGCTGCCGTTTGCACGACTTCGTGCAGCGCGTCGTTCTTGCCTTCGAGAATGGCGTCTGCCATGCCGCGGGTGTACAGCGCAACCGCCTTGCCCGAGTCATCGTTACCAGGAATGACATGGTCGATACCGATGGGCGAATGGTTGGTGTCCACCACGCCGATGATCGGGATGCCCAGCATGTGCGCTTCAGCCACCGCGATCTTGTGGTAGCCGACATCGATGATGAAAAGCGCGTCAGGCAGTGCCGCCATGTCTTGAATGCCGCCGATGGACTTCACCAGCTTGTCCAACTCGCGTTGGAACATGAGCTGCTCTTTCTTGGTCATGTGCTCCAGCGCGCCCTCGGCGGCCTGGATCTGCATGTCCTTGAGTTTTTTGATCGAACCCTTGACCGTCTTGAAATTGGTCAGCATGCCACCGAGCCAGCGCTCATTCACAAACGGCATACCACAACGCGTGGCCTCGGCCTGCACCAACTCACCCGCCTGGCGCTTGGTGCCAACGAACAAAACAGTGCCGCGACGTGCGGCCATCTGGCGGCCATATTTGCAGGCATCCTGAAACATCGGCAACGTCTTTTCGAGGTTGACGATGTGAATCTTGTTGCGATGGCCGAAGATGTACGGGGCCATCTTGGGGTTCCAGAAACGGGTTTGGTGACCGAAGTGCACCCCCGCTTCCAGCATTTCGCGCATTGAAACACTCATGATGTGTCCTAGGTTGGGTCTGAAATCTGGCCAGAACCCGGAGGGAAGCATCCCATCAACAAGGAATTTTCCTTGCAAGACATGGGACTGCAGGAACCACCGGGCACCTGGTGAGGCCAGTTTGCGATTGTTTTGCAGGAATCGGGCAGAGCGAGTTGCAAGTGCACCCGACTGTGTTCAACAAAACCTGTGCATTATAGGGAACACAGCAATTGAGGTTGAGACGACCGGCGATTCGGCTGGAATCAGCGCGCCTTGCAAACCGCACTCAGGCGGGCTGAAGGGCGCGCTGGCGCAGTCCGCTGAACACCCCTTGCACCGCCCGGTCCATCAGGTTTTTGTCTTCCAGGGGCAGGATGTGGCCGCTTTTCAGCGAACGCTCGAAAGCACGGCGCGTGAGTGAGTGGGCGTGGCCGCCTACACGGCTGGTGAACATGAAAAACAGTCCTTGGGGACTGCGCCAAGCCAGCTGCGCACGAGTCCATTGGCCTTGCAAATGCCAGTGAACCCAATGGCCCTCCTCGAGGGAGTCGATGAATGCACTGGGATTGTCGATGGCCTGTAAGGTGGAGGATTCATCACCGCCCAGACCTGCATCCGGCTGACCGGGCAGTGTGGACAGATCGAGTTGAAGGTCGAGGTCGTCGATCAAGCCGGCACGTTGGCGATCGATCTCGGGCAGCTGCACCTCTTCGAGCGTGCCGAGCACGGCCTGGCCCATCGGCAGATGCAACAGGCGATCCCATTCGCTTTGCAGCAGATAAGCGTCGGCAGCCTGGCCCGAAGAGACCATGCCTTCGCCGCGAATCGCCTGGGCATGGGTCCGCATCAAGGCTGAGAAAAATGCGGCACGATGGTCCTGCGACCAGTTGATCAAGGTGAGCCCTTCTTCCAGCTGTCGCACCAGGTTGGGGAGCCGCTGCAACAAGTCCTTGCGCTGGTTTTCACCTTGCTTGGCCTGCACGCTCCAGAGCAGCTCGCTGCCTGCTTGCTTGAAATGGCGCGTGGGTTCGGCAGCTTCGCCGTGGCGCAAAACCGACTCGACCAGAACCGCTGTCCAAGGTCCGCGCATGAAATCTTTGAGATAGGTGTCGATGTCGAGATGGGCGAGCAGACTCGACACATGACGGCTCAGGGCTGATCCGAGAACGGTGCGGAACTCGGCCCGGCGCAGCGCTTCGACGGCGTCGCGCTCGCTCTCCTGTGTCTCGGCGGCGCGCTGCGCGATCCAGGCTTCCAGCCGCTGGAGTTGCTGAGCGTAGACGTCCTCGCCATCGCTCTCGGCGTTGACAATGGATTCGACCATGCCGTCAAGCCAGTCGAGAAAGCCGCTGGCAGCGACCGCGTCGGCATGGACATAGCCCGCGCTGAAACTGGCGATGCGGTTGATGAGGCGACGGGTCGGATGGTGGCGCGAACTGAACACGCCGGCATCGTTGAGGGCCAGGCGCAGGATGGGAATTTGCAGCCGACCGAGCGCGGCACGCACCCGTGGCAACAACCGGGGGTCGGCCAGAATGTGATCGAACATCAGCGACACCACATCGATGGTCAGGCGCTCGAGCGGGCGCGTGGTGGCTGACTGCAGTTCATCCCGGTAATGCTCGATGATGTTGACCGGCCTCCCGCCAACGGCCGCGGGATCGGACCAAGGCGTGAAACCCTCACCGACCCCAAGCCGGTTGGCTTGGGTCAGGCGATCGAGCGCGGAGCGCAGCATGGCCGTCTGCATGGCCTGCCCGAAGGTGGATTGCGGCCCGCCCGCAGTATCGTCGGGCGAGTTCGTGGCCTGACCATTTGGCCTCGCCTGCACACCGGATGGTGCGTCGTAGCCCTGGAGCAAGCGTTGCAGGTCGCGCAGCTGCAAAATGCCGTCGGCGCCCACCGGCGTCATGGCCTCACCCCCCCCGGCCCGGGCCGCTTCTTGCCCGCCGCCCTGCCCGGATGTCTGCTCCGGCTGGGACCGCACGGGGCTGCGAGTGCCCGATGTACGCACGGAATACCGCGCGGGCGTGACATGGGCCGCTTCAAGGCGACCGTTGTAGGTGCTGTAAGTCTCCTTCAATGCGCTGGTCATGGCCACGCCAAAAGCTCGCAGCAATGCCAGGCGTGCTTCGTGGTCGACGTCGAGACTGCCGAGCGCGCGTTGCAGCGAGCGGCCGAAAACTTCGGGGCGCAGGGGATTGGTTGGAGATTCGCCGTTGCGTCGTTCGCCATCTCGCTGTCGCAGCGATTCCATGCGGGCGTTGAGGTCACGAATTTCCCACTCGGCACCCGACTCGATCATCCGAATGATCTGCGAGACCTCCACGTCTTCCTGAACGCTTGCGTCGTCAACCAGAGAGAGTTGATCGAGTCGCAACTCGGTCGACCTGACCGGCGCAACGGGCTTGCCATGGATTTCCTGTTGCAGCAGCGCGCTGAACTGCCCGACGAAAGCGCGCACCAGGTCGCCCTCGGCCTGGCGCAGGACCATCAGCAGGTCGTCGTAATGCTGCCTGTCCCGACTGCTCAAGGCTGATTCGGCATGGGTCTGGAAGGTTTCCACCACCTGCCGGGCGACGCGACGGATCAACTCATCCGAGTCGCTGAGTGCGGCGTTGATGCATTGGCGTAACGGGTCGGATTGCAGCATGGCGATCTGGGTTTCGGCCGCATCCGGGTTTCAGATGCGGCCCTTCGGCGTCACAGGTTGTAGCACTTCACGGGATGGCTCACTATAGGGCCAGCGTCCGCGCTTCTCAATCGTCGACGCTTCAAAGCTTGTGGGATGCCGCCGTCAAACAACAACGTTGGCGTACGGCCTCGTACAGGCAGACGCCAGCCGCAACCGAAACATTCAGGCTGTCCACACGGCCTTGCATCGGAATGTGAACGAGTTGGTCACAGCCCTCGCGCACCAGGCGGCGCATGCCACTGCCCTCGGCACCCAGCACCAGCGCAGTGGGCTCGACGAGATTGGTCTCGTACAAGGTATCCGTCGCCCCGCCAGCCGTGCCAACCACCCACATTCCGCGCTCGCGCAGGGCTGCCAGGGTGCGTGCCATGTTCGTGACCATGATGTATTGCACCGTGTCGGCCGCGCCACTGGCAACTTTCGCCACGCTGGGCGTGAGGCCGACGGCGCGGTCCTTGGGGGCGAACACGGCGTGCACCCCGGCGCAATCGGCCGTGCGCAAGATGGCTCCAAGATTGTGCGGGTCGGTCACACCATCCAGTCCCAGCAACAAGGGAATGTCAGCCGTCGCGTCCAGCACGGCGTCCAGGGTCGACATCTTGTCCAGCGACTCGACGCGGGCCACCACGCCCTGATGTCTGTGGGTACCAGCCATCGCATCGAGCCGGGCACCTTCGACCATGTTGACGGCCAGTCCGGCGTCATGGACACGCGCGAGAAATTGCTGCATGCGCGCATCATGCCGCGAGGCATCGACCAAGATTTCACGCATGCTGGCGGGTGCGGCCCGCAAACGCGCGCTGACGGCGTGAAAGCCATACAGCAGCTTGAGCTTCAAGCCGTCACCTCGGAAGTGGTCGGAGCCATCAAGCTGGTGGCTGCCTGCTCCACCAGGCGGCCAGCCTGCAACTCGGCCACAGCATCGCAGCGTGACGCCAAGGCGTTGTCATGCGTCACGAGCACGAGCGTGGTTCCCTGTTCGCGCTGCAGGCTGAACATCAGGTCGATGATGCGCATGCCGCCAGCGGCATCGAGGTTGCCGGTCGGTTCATCAGCGAGCAGCAAGGAAGGCCGCGTGGCGAAAGCCCGCGCCAAGGCCACGCGCTGCTGCTCACCACCGGATAGCGTGGCCGGCATGTGCCGCAATCGGGCGCCGAGGCCCACGCGCTCAAGCATCGACTGGGCATCCGATCGCAAAGCGGCCGTCCGGCCGGAAATCTCCATCGCCAGCATCACGTTTTCCAACGCGTTGAGATGACCGATGAGTTGAAAATTCTGGAACACGAAACCGAGCTTGTGAGCGCGCAGGGCAGCGCGGCCGTCTTCACTCAGGGCAAACAAGTCGGCGCCATCGATCCAGACCCGGCCCGAGCTCGGGAGATCCAGCCCTGCCAGAAGCCCCAGCAAGGTCGATTTTCCCGAACCGGAAGGACCGACGATCGCCAGACTGGTGGCGTGTTCGACCTGCAGATTCACATCCTCGAGCAAGGTCAGCGAGCCTTGGGCGTCTGCCACGGTCTTGCCCAAATGCTGCGCGACAATAGCGGCTTGTGCAACGGGAGTTCGCGAATTGGTGGATGTCATATGAAGCGTGCGCGCAACGGATGGGGCATTTTAGGAACTGCGCTGATCTGGCTGGCCGGGATGGGTATCTCCCATGCCGTGATGACGGCAACGAAAACGGCGGCCGCATGGAAAGTCAGCCACCCGGTTGTCCTCATCGTGGGGGACAGTTTGTCCGCCGGCTATGGTCTGGAAACGGGCAAGGGCTGGGCCAGCCTGTTGGCCAGGCGCATGGTGCAACAGTTTCCTGCCTGGCGCGTGGTGAACGCCAGCGTCAGCGGCGACACGACCGCCGGTGGCCTGAGCCGTTTGCCGGCGTTGCTCGAACGCGACCACCCAGCCGTTGTCATCCTCGAGTTGGGTGGCAACGATGCGCTGCGCGGCTTGCCGCTGGCCACGACCCAGGCCAACCTGAAGTCGATGGTGCAACTGTCCAAGGCCGAGGGTTCGCGCGTGCTCCTGCTGGGCATGCAAATCCCGCCCAACTACGGGCAGGTCTACACCCAGCGATTCCTGGCGATTTTTCCAGCCGTGGCCCAGTCGGAACAGGTGGCGCTGGTGCCGTTTTTTCTGGCTGGAGTGGTCCATCATCCAAGCTGGTTCCAGAACGACAACATCCACCCCACCGCCATCGCCCAGCCTGTGATGTTGAACACGGTGTGGCCCCACTTGTTGCCTTTGCTGCGCGCCGTGCAGCAGCATGTGGTGAAGTGAGACTCCGTGAGCCTGAGTCAGGTGACTGCCGACGAGGCCTTGAAGCGGCTGTCCGAATTCGATGCCGTGCTGGATGTGCGCAGCCCGGGTGAATTCGCCCTCGACCGCATGCCCGGTGCGCTGAACTGGCCGGTACTCGACGATGCCGAACGCGCGCGCGTGGGCACACTGCATGTGCAGACCGGCGCCTTCGAGGCCAGGCGCATCGGTGCCGCGCTGGTGGCGCGCAACATCGCCATGCATGTCGAGCAGCATGCCCAGGGCTGGCCGAAAGCGTTCGCGCCGCTGGTGTACTGCTGGCGTGGCGGCAGCCGCTCGGGAGCGATGGCGCACGTGCTGGCGCAAATCGGCTTTCGCGTCCATCTGGTGTCCGGCGGCTACAAAGCGCTGCGTGCTGCGCTGGTGCGGCAAATCAATACCTTGGTGCCGCCGTTGACCTTCCGCGTCATCTGCGGCCCCACGGGCAGCGGCAAGAGCCGCCTGCTGCATGCGCTGCAGGCCCAAGGCGCCCAAGTGCTGGACCTGGAAATGCTGGCGGCGCATCGGGGCTCCGTGCTCGGCGCTCTGCAGGATGAGTCTCAACCCAGCCAGAAGCACTTCGAGACACGTCTCTGGGCGGTCTTGCGCAATCTTGAGCCGGGGTTGCCCGTGTTTATCGAGAGCGAAAGCAAGCGGATCGGCAAACTGCAGGTGCCGGTCGCGTTGCTGGAGCGCATGCACGCCAGCTCTTGCATGCGTCTCGAGGCAACCGTGCAGCATCGGGTTCGCATCCTTCTGGACGACTATGCAGCCCTCACGCGAGATCCTGCCGAATTGCTGTCTCGGCTTGAATCACTGACTGAATTGCGGGGCAAGCCGACGGTGGCGCGTTGGCGTGGTCTGGTCGAGGCGGGAGATTTTCCATCGCTGGTGGAGGAACTTCTGGCGCAGCACTACGACCCGAGCTACGGCAGATCGATGGCGCAGCATTACCGGGATCTCATGACAAGTCCGACTTGGCAAGTGGACGATGCCAGTCCAGCTGGGTTTGTTCAACTCGCCGCGCGGATCCTCGCGCAGGTTTGATCTCCGACCTCGATCGCTGGCTCTCCAAGGTGGCCCGTGCGGCCGCGCCGCGCCTGGAACCTCTGCCTCAGACCGCCACGGTTGACATCGCAGCCTGACGTGCCAGCGCGGCGCGACGGAAGAGACCTTCCGGCTCCAGCTTGCGCAAGGCCGGATCGCTCAGCACCTGGCGCCACAAGCGCGCGCCCGGCTCGCCTTTCCACAGATTGAGCATGTGGCGTGTGATGACGCATGCCGGTGTCCCTTGCGCTGCCATGTCGCGAGCGTAGGCCAGCATGCGCTCCTCCACGGCCTCGGGGGTGCGATGCGTCGGCTCGGCGCCGAAATACTCGGCATCCCAACGGACCAGCCACCAGGGACGCTGGTAGGCCTCGCGGCCGATCATCACGCCGTCCACATGGTTCAGGTGTCGGTGCACGTCGGCATCGGACTTCACTCCGCCGTTGAGCACGATGGTGAGCTCGGGAAATTCGCGCTTGAGCTGGTACACCAGTTCGT
>JAJZDV010000085.1 GCA_021846025.1 Pseudomonadota bacterium | reverse complement strand
CCTGCATGATTTTGCTCGACACCCATGTGCTGTCGGAATGCATGCGCCCAGTCCCGGCCGCTCCAGTTGTGGCATGGCTCGATGCGCAGGCGGCTGGACAGGTGTGGGTCTGTGCCATCAGCCGCGCCGAAATTGAATGGGGCGTTGCCCTGTTGGCCGATGGACGACGCAAACTTGCCCTGGGCATGGCGGCCGAGGGCATGTTTGCTGAAGATTTTGCCGGCCACTGCCTGGCTTTCGATGAGCAGGCAGCCAGTCGGTACGTAACCATCGTCTTGGCGCGTACCCGTCTTGGTCGCCCGGTCAGTGTGGAAGATGCACAGATTGCCGCCATCGCGCTGGCGCACGGCATGACGCTGGCCACCCGAAACGAACGAGATTTTGAGGCGATCGATGGCCTATCGGTCGTGAATCCTTGGCGGGCGGCACCATGAGCACGGGGGCCAGATTGTGGCGGGGCCTGGCCAGGTTGGAATGGCGATGAAAGTTTTGCATGGATGGCCTGCACCCTGCAACTGCGCTCGCGCGCCGCTGTGTTGCCTTGTGGACAGCCGATCTGCACTTGCGCGACACCGTCCTCGCCCTGGCGGAGAATATTCTGGCCAGGCGATGAAGCTTTGGACCTTCGTATGACCGCTCTGTATGAACGCCCATGACATGCGCGGCCACCCAGAGAAAAAATTGACTCAAACCGTCCTCATCACCGGCCTGCGCGGTTTTACCGGCCACTACCTGGGTACTGCCCTGCGCGCCTGCGGCGCCCGTGTGGTGGGGCTGGTGCAAGGCTCAGCCCAGGGTGCGGATGAAATCGCCTGCGACCTGACTGACGCTCGAGCCGTGCGTGCCGCGGTGGCCCTGGTGCGGCCCACCCAGGTGGTGCATCTGGCGGCATTGGCCTTTGTCGGCCATGTCGATGCGCGGGCGTTCTACGACGTGAACCTGTTCGGCACCCTCAACCTGCTGGAAGCCTTGGCGGATCTGCCCGGTGTCATGGACGCGCCGCTGAGCAAGGTGCTCATCGCCAGCTCGGCCAATGTGTACGGCACGCCGGAGGTGGAGGTCATCAGCGAATCCGTGTGCCCCGCCCCGGTGAACCACTATGCCTGCAGCAAGCTGGCCATGGAACACATGGCGCGCACCTGGATGGAGCGCCTGCCCATCGTCATCGCCCGGCCGTTCAACTACACCGGGGTGGGGCAGGACGAGAAATTTCTCATCCCCAAGATCGTCAACCACTTCAAGCGGCGGGCGCCGCTCATCGAACTGGGCAACCTGGACGTGGCGCGAGACTTCTCCGACGTGCGCGATGTAGTGGCGGCTTATCTGGGTTTGCTGGATGCGCCGCAGAGCACCGGCCAGACCGTGAACGTTTGCTCCGGTAAGGCCCACGCCCTGCGCGATGTGCTGGCCCTGGCATCACGCATCAGCGGCCACGCGCTGGCAGTGCGCGTGAATCCGGCATTCGTACGCACCAATGAAATTTCGATTTTGCGCGGTTCTCACGACAAACTCACGCAAACCACTGGTTTTGAGCCGCGTTTTGCGTTGAACGACACGTTGAACTGGATGCTGAACAGCGACCCCGTGTAGCCGTCGGATGTACAACATTGTTTGGCTTCATGGCTGGGCTTGAGTCGGCTGTGTCAAACAACGGTTGAGAGGAACCGGCCATGGAAGCGATGCTGAAGAACATGAGTAACAGCACGGCGCTGATCAAGCCCCCAACCGCCAAAGCACGAAAAGCAGCCCAATCCTGGCGCTCTCGAATGCAGAGGCCCGGAAGCCAGATTTGCGCAGGAATGCGGCGGGCGTCGTTTTGATGCGACCAAGGTCTATGCCCCGCATGCTCCACCAAGTTT
Organism: Pseudomonadota bacterium; assembly: GCA_021846025.1. Taxonomy (GTDB): domain Bacteria; phylum Pseudomonadota; class Gammaproteobacteria; order Burkholderiales; family Burkholderiaceae_C; genus Thiomonas_A. The sequence goes on along the minus strand of JAJZDV010000085.1, from coordinate 9,425 downwards.
GACGTCACTCGGTTTTTGGCATATCTTTTTGTAATGTATTGCATGGGGGCCCTATGGAAACGGCAAAAGTGTTCTGGTCTGGCCGGTCGCAAGCGGTGCGTTTGCCCAAGGCCTTTCGGTTCGAAGGTGACGTGGTGCGGATACGGCGGCATGGCGCGGCGGTGATTCTTGAGCCCGTCCCGACCGACTGGGCTTGGCTTGATGCGCTTGCTGGTACCTTGGATGCCGACTTCTTGCAGGCGGTCGTGGCGCAACCTGGACCGCAGGAGCGGCAAGAGTTGACGGCACTCTTCCCCTGATGCGCTTCCTGCTCGACTCCAACGCCGTCATTGCATTGCTGAACCAGCCGACTGGCCCAGTCTCGCAACGTGTTCGGCAGTATCGGCCAGTGGACATCGGTTTGCCGTCCATCGTGATGCACGAGTTGTATTTCGGTGCATTCAAGAGCCAGCGGACCGAGAGGAATTTAGCCATCGTCGATGGCTTGCGTTTTGAGGTGGTTCCGTTCGATCAGGACGATGCGCGCCGGGCCGGAGAGATTCGGGCGGCACTGGCGGCGCAAGGAACACCCATCGGCGGGTATGACATCCTGATCGCAGGCCAGGCCAGCGCCCGCGGCTTGACTCTGGTATCTCGCAATTGGCGTGAGTTTGCACGCGTGGAAAGTCTCCAGATCGAGAACTGGGAAGTCGAGGCTTGACCCAGGACGCAGGCTTCAAGCTGGTTGATGTGCTGACGCCCGGCGACCTGCCAGCCAGATTCCGGGATGAGGTGCTCGCCGAGGCCATACCAATATGAGTGAAGCCGAGAGGGTGGTTGGACCGCCCGATGCCAGCCTGTCTCGCCTGGACGGTAATCTTGATCACATTCGGCGCTTCAGCCGCGCATTCTCGGGCTCGAGCGTGCGCCACCTTTTTACATCAGACAGCGTGAGCTCGCCGAAATGCTGGCGCCCGACGTCAACGGGTTGCTCGCTGACCTTGTGCCTCTTGGCCGCGGCGGCCACCGACGTGGCATCGGCCTTGCGCAGCACGGCCACCATCGGCTCTTCGCTGAATCGACGCTTCCTCACGGGTTCCACGCCGCCGAAGAGACATCTTCCCAGGAATCCAAGGTCCGAAAATGCGGGCGGTCAGCGAATGCCCAGTGACCGCTTGACCAGTCTTTGAACAAACTTCCCACCGCAGGCCTGCAAGTGCCTTACAAGGTGCGCTTGGACGAAAGCGATGCGCAAGCCATCGCCCTAGCCTTGGGGATTTTGTTCGGCAATTCGCGGCAAGTTTGACGTCAGCCCGTACGGATCGGAACCTGCCGTAAGTTCGGGAGTAATCATGCCCGCACCTGGCGAGGGGTTCCAACTGAACACATCGTGCAAGGGTAAGCCTGATGACATGCCATAAATTGCACGTTTAATTCTTCCGCGCCAGGTGGCATGCGGGAAAGAACTGGCGGCCTGAGGTTCAACTTGGCGGCTTGAGCGGTTTAAATATTGTTGTTTGAATTCTTTTTGTGTAATACCCCATTTTAATACAAAAGTGCGGGAACCGCGATTTTTTCGAATTCGCCCGGTGCTGCGGCAGGCAAAATGATAAAGCCGGCTATCGCCGACGATGATGAAATCGCGAAACCCGACGACCCAAAGTTTCATGAGCAAGTCATCATCCGAGCTCATGCCAGGGCTGAATTCCAGGCTATAACCCCCGACCATCGTCCACCAACGTCGCGCGATCAACGTGGGTTGAGAGGCGCGCCCAGGCATATCTGCGTGTGGAATGTCTGCATAGTTGGAAGCAAATTTTTTCGCGTCAAAATCATCAGGGCTGAGCCCGTAGTTTTGAAAAATGACAAGGTTGTTTTTTGTTGGCGTTGGCTCAATTAATAATGAGGAGAGAAAAATTCGATCATCCGGCGCTGATTTAATTTTTCGCGTCAAAGCTTCATCCCAGCCGGGGCTGCAAACCATGTCGTCGTTCATATACAGCAGCCATTCCTTTGTGGCCATACCAGCGAGATGATTAACCGATAGGCAAACACCGATGTTGTCGTGAGAGTGGCTGTACTGAATGCCCTCTTGTTGCAACCATTTCAGCGTGCCGTCGGAGCCTTCGTTGACATGTACCACCAATTCATGTTGGTAATGCGAATGTTGGCGTATGCTTTGAATGCACAGCTTCAGGTAAGCAAGGTTGTTCCAGGTTGGAATAAGTATGCTGAACATTTTGGCTTACATGAAGGATTGTTGGGTCAGGTCTTGCGGCAGAACTTCATTGACGAACGCCTCAGACATGGTGTGCCGTTGTGGATTTGGCTTTTGCTTGCATGATGGTGATGAGTGCCAATGCGTAAATAGCCGCAGTCATGGATAAATCAAACGTTTCGACAGTCAGCCCAAACAGGAGAAAACCGGCAGTCCACATCGTTGCGACGAGCGTTTCGGCAACGAGTTGTCGATTCTTCCAGCGCTTCCATAAAAGCAAGATGGGAATGAAATAAAGGCCCAGACCTGCAGCCCAGCCCAACAAGCCGTAGTTCACCGCACCAAACAGCAGTTGATTGTGAACTTCGCCTCTGCCATACTCGGCAGCTAATGGAGTGACCATGCCTTGCGCAGTCAGGGGTGTCATTTGTTCCTTGAACCCATGTGCACCCCAACCGAAGATGGGTTTCTCAGTAATGAGGTGTACGGCCGCTCGCCAGAGTTGGAAGCGCACACCAATGTCGGTATCAACATTACCATGGCTGAAAGCTTTGATGTCGTGCTCAATATCCAATGCGCGCTGATGCACAACGGGGTTGAAAAGCAACAAGCCAACCGTTCCACCTACCACCACGGCCACGGCAAGTAACTTATACGCTGCCCGGCCTGGGCGCAGCATGCCCCATAGCGCCAACAAGACGGCGGCACTCATCCACGATGAGCGTGTGCCGGTGAGCAGGGCGGCATGGAAACCGGCTGCAGCACTGACTGCGTACAGCGCCCGAAGCCAGTTGGGCGTGCCCTTGTCGAAGGCCAGCACAATGGCACAGACACCAAAAAGTGCCGCAACGTCGCCGTAGTGGATGTAGTTCAGGAAACTGCTGCCCATGCGCCCATAACCCCAGTCATGCCCGGCCACGTGCAGCACCAGCCATGCGGCCACACCACCTGAGAGGATTGCCGCGCGCAGGCCGAGCCAAATGTCTTGTGGATAGCGACGCAGCCACAGCAGGATGGGAATGGCGATGAGGAAACGGCTGGGTGAGTCCAGCGAGTTGGGCTGCCACTGCTGGTGCACGGCCTCACTGACTGCAACGGCTGTGATGGGCAGGGCGAGCGCAACGATCATGGCCCAGTCACCGCGGGACAAGGGCGGGTCGGCGGGCCTGGCGGTTTGCAGTGAACGTGTGATGTGTATGCCGAGGCTGGCCAGCGACATGGCAATGAGGATGGTGTTCATGCCGCCAGCAATACCAAAATAGGCGAGAGGCGTGACAAGGCCTAGTGCGAGGGCGAACCACCCAGAAAAACGCATGGTTGAAAGTTCCTGACGTTGCGGGCGGGCTGGCTGTGTTGGCTGATCTGGCATGGGGGCTGGCATCGGTTCGGGCATGTTGAGAGGCATGTTGTGAAATCTGGAGCATGGCCAGAGCGCCACGGGCTACGCGCATGCAGGAGGTTGTAGTTGATGGGGATGCCTCATCCGTGAGGTTGGCTAGCAGCGTGGCTTCGCAGCCCGCGTTCGCACTGGCATGGGTTGCGCCATAGGCGCAACCCATGCCAGTGCCGGGACGACGACGCGGGCAAGTTGGTGAGCGTGAGCGTTCGCACACGCATCACCCCTGCTGAATTTCGATTTTCACTTCCAGCACTTCCAGCGAGCCGTGGTGTTCGAGCTTGACCTGGATGTCGTCCTGGCTGATTTTCACGTATTTGGAAATGACGGCGACCAACTCGCGCTGCAGCGCCGGCAGGTAGTCGGCAGGCGAGCCGGAGACGCGCTCGTGGGCCAGGATGATTTGCAGCCGCTCTTTGGCGATGCTGGCGGTTTTCTTCTTCTCACCGAGCAAAAAGGACAGGATGGACATGGCGCGGTCTCCGATCAGCGGCCGAACAGGCGCTTGATGAAACCAGGCTTCTGGTAGTCGGTGAAGCGCATGGGGCGTTCTTCGCCGAGGAAGCGGGAGATCATGTCCTGGTAGGCGCTGGCCACGTCGCTGTTGTCCAGATGGATGGCCGGCAGGCCCTGGTTGGAGGCTTGCAGCACGCTTTCGCTCTCGGGCACGACGCCGATGAGCTTCAGGCGCAGGATGTCCTGGATGTCCTCGATCGACAGCATCTCGCCTTCGGCCACGCGCTTGGCGTTGTAGCGGGTGATGAGCAGATGCTCGCGGATGGGCTCGCCGCCGTCGATGGCGCGCTTGGTCTTGGAGCCGAGGATGCCGAGAATGCGGTCCGAGTCGCGCACCGACGAGACTTCCGGGTTGGTGACGATCAGGGCTTCGTCGGCGAAGTGCATGGCCAGCAGCGCGCCACTCTCGATGCCGGCCGGGCTGTCGCACACGATGTAGGTGAAGCCCATGGCGTCCAGGTCCTTGAGCACCTTCTCCACGCCGTCTTTCGTCAGCGCGTCCTTGTCGCGGGTTTGCGAGGCGGGCAGCACGAACAGGTTGTCGCACTGCTTGTCCTTGATCAGCGCCTGGTTGAGGTTGGCCTCGCCCTGGATGACGTTGATGAAGTCGTACACCACGCGGCGCTCGCAGCCCATGATGAGGTCGAGGTTGCGCAGGCCGACGTCGAAGTCGATCACGGCGGTCTTGTGGCCGCGCAGGGCCAGGCCGGTGGCGAAGGAGGCGCTGGTGGTGGTCTTGCCGACCCCGCCTTTGCCGGATGTGACGACGATGATTCTGGCCATGGTTGCTGGGTGTTGAGGGTTGAAGATGGGGGCGGGATGATGGAATTACTTCAGCTTGAGGGCTTCGATGCGCAAGGCGTTGCCGTCCAGCAGCACATGTGCCGGCTTGCCCTTGATGCTGTCGGGCAGCGTCTGGTCGGCGGTGCGGTAAACCCCGGCGATGGCCACCAGCTCGGGTTCGAAGCAGGTGCTGAAAATGCGGGCGCCCTCGGCGCCATGGGCGCCTGCCAGGGCGCGGCCACGCAGGGGGGCATAGACATGAATGTTGCCGCCGGCAATGATCTCGGCACCGTGGCTCACCACGTCGAGCACGATCAGGTCGCCCGGGGTGTACACACGCTGGCCCGAACGCAGCGGCTTGTCGATCAGCAGGGTGGCGTGGGCAGGCTCGGCCGTGGCCTGCGGCTGTGCTGCGCCAGCGGTGGCGCCGGGTTGCGCGGAGGGTGGCGCGGTGCCGGTGGCGGCCGAGCCGGGCTGCGGTGCGGCACGCGAGCTGTCGCCAGCCTCGGCGGCCTCGGCAGCGGGCGGCTTGCGGGGCGCGGCGTGGCTGTCCAGCCGGGGCAGGGCGGCAGCGGCCCAGTCGGCCTGCGCGTCGTTGGCCACCACCCCAATGGGGCGCAGGCGCAACCCCGTGAGCCAGGCGGCCAGGGCGTTCACGTCCAGGCGGGCGTCGTCGTCGAGCCGGCGCAGGTCCAGCACCACGGCGTCGCCGGCAAAAAATTCGGGCGCGGCGTCGAAGCGCTGCTGCAGGGCGGCTTGCAGCGCGGCGATGTCGGCAGTTTTCAGCGCCAGGTGCAGCGCGTCCACCGCTCCGGCGCGCAAGTCGAACAGGCTGGATTTGCGCGTGCTCATGGCTGGCCGCGCCGGGCGCGAGGCCAAGGGCGGAACGGGTGGGCGCGGTGCGGCATCGCGGGCATCGAGACGGGCGTCCTTGCAGACAGTTGGGCAGACGCTGCATGGTACTTGCACGAGCCGACGCAATCCGCCTATAACGCAGGGAGAAACCACGGGCTGGCCAGGCATGAACCCACTGGAGACACGATGAACTGGAGCACGCACGACGTCGGCAACATGGTGGAACCGCTGGCCGACTACAACCGCTACGCCACCGACCCCGCGCTGCGCGAGGGCGCACAGCGCGAAGGCGCGGCCTGGGCCGATGCCGCACTGCTCGCCGTCGGCGCCGACTTGGGCCGCGCCGCGTTGCTGGAGCAGGCGCGCCTGGCCAACGCCAACACCCCGGTGCTGCGCAATTTCGACCCACAGGGGCGGCGCATCGACGCGGTGGATTTTCACCCCGCCTGGCACAGCCTCATGGCCGGCATTTTCCAGCGCGGCTTCCACAGTGCCGCCTGGGCCGAGCCACGCCCCGGGGCGCATGTGGCGCGCGCCGCAGGCTATCTCCTGCAGGGCCAGGTGGAGGCCGGCACGCTGTGCCCGACGACGATGACCTTCGCCAGCATCCCCATCCTGCGGCGCGAGCCGGCGCTGTGGGCGCAGCTCGCGCCCCACCTGTTCAGCCGCGACTACGACCCCGCCGATGCGCCGCTGGCCGCCAAGCGCGGCATGCTGGTCGGCATGGGACTGACCGAGAAGCAGGGCGGCTCCGACCTGCGCACCAACACCACGCTGGCACGGCCGCTGGGCGCGGGCGGGCGTGGCGCGGAGTACACCCTGGTGGGCCACAAGTGGTTTTTCTCGGTGCCGCAGTCTGACGCGCACCTGGTGCTGGCACGCGATGCCAGCGACGCCCTGAGTTGTTATTACGTGCCGCGCTGGCGGCCCGATGCCACGCGCAATGCGGTGCGCGTGCAGCGCCTGAAAGACAAGCTGGGCAACCGCTCCAATGCCAGCGCCGAAGTCGAGTTCCAGGATGCCTGGGGCCTGCTGGTGGGCGAGCCCGGGCGCGGCATTCCCATCCTTCTCGACATGGCCACCTACACCCGGCTCGACAACGTGCTGGGCAGCACGGCGCTGCTGCGCGCCGCCCTGGTGCAGGCCATGCACCACGCCCGCCAGCGCAGCGCCTTCGGCAAACACCTGGCCGAGCAGCCCTTGATGCAGGCCGTGCTGGCCGACCTGGCGCTGGAGACCGAAGCCGCCACTGCACTGGCGTTGCGCCTCGCCGCGGCGTTTGATCGCGAGGAAAACGCCACTGGGGAGGCGCTGGCGGCGGAGCAGCGGCCTGGGGGCAGGGGCCTTCAACTCGAAGCCGCGATGCGCCGCATCCTCACTCCGGCGGCCAAGCTCTGGGTGTGCAAGCGCGCCATCGAGGCCGTGGGCGAGTGCATGGAGGTGCTGGGCGGCAACGGCTATGTGGAGGAGCAGCCGCTGGCGCGCATGCTGCGCGAGGCGCCGGTCAATTCCATCTGGGAAGGCTCGGGCAATGTCATGGCGCTGGACCTGCTGCGCGCCCTGCAGCGCGAGCCGCAGGCAGCGCAGGCACTGCTGGATTGGCTGGCCGGCGCCTGCCAGGGCGACGCCGCGCTGGCCCGTGCCCTGGCGGCGCTGGACGCGCTGCGCCACGAGGCGCAGCGCCACCCGGTGCTGGCCCGCGCCCTGGCGCAAGACCTGGTGCTGCTGGTGCAGGCCGTGCTGCTGCGCCAGCATGCCCCATCGTTCGTCGCCGACGCGTTCATCGCCAGCCGCCTGGGCTGTGCGCGTGGCGGCCGCATCTTCGGTGTGCTGCCGCAAGGGGTGGACCTGCCGGCTATCGTCCAGCGCGCCTGGGCAGGGGCATAGGCAGGGTCCGGCCCGCGGCGTCCGCGCGGCATCCGGTAGCGGCCCGACGCGTTGGCGCGAGCGGGCCGCGCCGCGCCAGGTGCCGTGGATGCCGGATCGGCTTCAAGCTGCGAGGCGAGGCCGCAGCGCGGCCGGACCCGGGCGCCTGCGGCTCAGCCGGCTTGCAAGGACTCGATCAGCGGACAGGTGATGCTGCCGCCGTGGTTGGCGCAGCGTGCCACCAGCGTGCCGAGCGCCGACTCGATGCGCTGCAGGTCGGCGAGCTTGTCGCGCACATCGGCAAGCTTGGCTTCGGCCAGGTGGCGGGCGTCGTCGCAGTGCGTGCCGTCTTGCAGACGCAGCAGATCGGCCACCTGGTCGAGCGAAAAGCCCAGGCGCTGCGCACTCTTGATGAAGCGCAGGCGCACCAGATCCTGGTTGCTGTAGCGGCGCATGCTGCCGTAGCGCTTGTCCGGCGTGCCGAGCAGTCCACGGCGCTGGTAAAAGCGCACGGTTTCCACATTCACCGCGCCGGCGGCGGCCAGTTGGCCAATGCTCAAGCCTGATTCGGGTGTAACAGTTTGCGTCATCGCTTGCGTCCGTACTGAACTACGGCGTGACACTACCACTCCCGATGCAGCCCGACAAGGAGACCGATGGTGAACACGCACGTGGCGAACCCCGACCCGCAAGCCCCTCAGGGCAAGGCGGCGCTGCTGGCCAGTGGCCTGGCGGCCATTCTGGCGTCGAGTTGCTGCCTCGGGCCGTTGATTCTGGTGTCGCTGGGCGTCAGTGGTGCCTGGATCGGCGACCTCACGCTGCTCGAACCGTACCGGCCGTACTTCCTGGGCGCCGCGCTGGTCGCGCTGGCGTTGGCTTACCGGCGCATGTTCCGGCCCGCCGCTGCATGCAGGCCCGGCGAGGTTTGCGCCCTGCCGGGGGTGCGTGCGACCTACAAGGTCGTGTTCGGGGTGGTGGTGGTGCTGATCGCCATCGCCTTCGCTTTTCCGTATGCCGCCCCCTTCTTTTACTGATCCCGAGGAGTCTTCCATGCGCAACATCCTGTTTGCCCTTTCCCTCTGTGTCGTGGCGCTGCCGGCGTGGGCCGCGACCGAGACCGCCCAGCTCGCGGTGCCCGGCATGACCTGTCCGGTGTGCCCGATCACGGTGAAAAAAGCGCTCGACGGCGTGCCCGGCGTGAGCCATGTGAGCGTCGATTTCCCCGCCAGGACGGCGCAGGTGCAGTTCGACGGCAACAAGACCCAGGTCGCGGACCTGCTCAAGGCGGTGGCCGACGCTGGCTACCCGAGCAAGCTGGTCAAGGTCGAGCGCTGATGAACGCGCCGGAGAAGCTTGGCTCGGCGCTGCAGGGCTGCTGCGCCGCCGAGTCCGGTCCGATCCCCGGCAAGGCGCCGGCTGTTGCGGCTCCGGATCACGGGCAGCCCGCACAGGCGGCAAGCGGCTTGCATGTGGCCGTGATCGGCAGCGGCTCGGCGGCCATGGCCGCGGCCACCCGCCTGGCCGAGGCGGGCGCCCGCGTCACGATGATCGAGCGCGGCACGCTGGGCGGCACCTGCGTCAACGTGGGTTGCGTGCCGTCCAAGATTTTCATCCGCGCCGCGCAGGTCGCGCACACCCGCAAGACCAGCCCGTTCGACGCCGGCATCGCCCCCTGCGCGCCGGCCGTCGACCGCGCCGCGCTGCTGGCGCAACAGCAGGCGCGGGTGGACGCACTGCGGGCCGCCAAATACGGCAACGTGGTCGCGCGCCACACCGCAATCCGCCGCGTGCAGGGGCAGGCGAGCTTCGCCG
>JAJZDV010000084.1:3532-11713 GCA_021846025.1 Pseudomonadota bacterium | reverse complement strand
TCAGTATCCTTATGGCAAAGGCTGTTCCTTCTGGCACGGACGCACGCGGTGCCGTCTAACCCTTCGCTCCACCTGACGTTCGCCAGCCGGCTTCGCCGTCCGGCGCCCGCAGGTGAGCTCAAACGTTGAGGCTGTGCAAAAACACCCGCCGACCTGGAACAAGCTGCACGCCAGAGAGTCGATGTCGAAACGCTCAATGCAGGAGAGCAGGACATGGCGAGATACAAACAGATCGACCGCAATCCCCGGCTCCTGCCGGTGGTGCTGAGCGAGCAGATCCAGCCCGGCAGCTTTGAATTTGCGCTCGATCACCTGATCGACCACGAACTCGACCTCAGGGCTCTCGTGACCTGCCCCCTTCCGCCGACCGACGGGAGCGACCGGTTCGATCGGTCGCGAATTCAGCCTGTGCTCAGCCTGGTGCGGCCGCGCGTTTGCCGTGCGCCGGGCGTGCCCTCGGAGGGGCAGCCGCCCGTCAACCGCGCCCGAGCCCCGGAAGGCGGCTGAATTTTTCCGGAGGCACCGGTTCGCAGTACAGAAAGCCCTGCAGTTCGTCGCAACCCAGGTCGCGCAGCAGCTTGGCTTGCTGCTCGGTTTCCACGCCTTCGGCCACGAGATGCAGGTGACCGGCCTTGCCGAGCGCGATGATGGCGCGGATGACGGGCAATGCGGCGGAATCGGTCTCCAGATCGGTGACGAAGGAGCGGTCGACCTTCAAGACGTCGAGGGGCATTTTGCGCAGCGCCGCCATCGACGCGTAGCCGGTGCCGAAGTCGTCGAGCGCAATGCTCACGCCCATGTTGCGCAATGCGGCGAGCTGCGTGAACGCATGCGCGTTGTCACCCACCAGGAGGCTCTCGGTGATTTCGAGCTCAAGCGCCGTGGCGGGAACGTTGTGACGCTGCAGCACCGCACGCACCTGTTCGAGCAGGTCTCCCTGCGTGAGTTGCTGTGGCGAGACGTTCACCGACAAGCGCCGGAGGCCGAGCCCTTGCAGGCGCCAGGTGGCGATCTGGCGGCAAGCCGCGTCCAGCATCCACGCGCCGATGATGCCGATCAAGCCGGACGATTCCGCCAGGGCGATGAAGCAATCGGGTCCGAGCAATCCGCGTCGCGGATGCCTCCAGCGGATCAAGGCCTCGGCCGAGAACATGGCTCCGTCGCTGGCGCGCACGCGCGGTTGGTAGAACACCACGAACTCGCCGTGCTCGATGGCGTGGTGCAAGTCCACGGTCAGCGCGGCATGTTCGCGCACCTGCGCGTCGATCGCGGGGTCGAAGAACGTGGCGCGGCTTCGCCCGGCGGCTTTGGCGGCATACAGCGCCACGTCGGCGCAGCGCATCAACTCGTCGCGCGTCACGCCGTGTGGCGGGCTGAGCGCGATGCCCACGCTGGCGCCCACCCGATGTTCGCTGCCGAGCAATGCAAAGGGCTGCGCGAGTCGTTCGACCGCAGCATCGGCCACAGCGCGTGCTGCTGCCGCGTCGGCGTGGGGCAGGACGATGGTGAATTCGTCACCACCTTGCCGGGCGACGATCGCGTCCGCAGGCACGCAGCCGCGCAGTCGCGTCCCGGCCTGGCACAGCAGGACGTCACCAGCCTCGTGCCCGCGGCTGTCGTTCACGTCCTTGAAATGGTCGAGGTCGATGTAAAGCACAGCCAAGGTGGCCGGCGGGGGCAGGGCACTGAGCAGGGCATCGAGCCGATCGTGCAGCCCATGGCGGTTGACCAGGCCCGTGAGGCTGTCGTGCGTGGCCTGATGCACGAGTTCCTGTTCGCGTGCGCGGGCCGCGAAGGCCACGGCGAGGCGATCGCGCAACTCGTGTGCCGGCTGCAATTGCTCCGGTGCCAGGGGGGCGGGCAGGGCGATGGCGATGAGCGCCCGCACACGCTCGCGTTCGCGCAATGGCAAGATCGCCAGCCACTCCAGGCCCGACTCCAGCGCCGCGTGCAGCCAGGGTCTGCGGGCCAGATCGCCGGTGCCGGCCACGTTGCGCGCGGTGCATTGCGTGTCGTGCTGCAGTTGCTCCCAGGCCATGGCCGTTTGCTCGTCGAGCACGGTATCGCGTGTCTGCAGCGCCGTCGCCGGGTCAGCCTGACCGTACCCGGGCAGCAAGGCCAACCGCAGGGTGCGCCTGTCGTGCTGCCAGACGATGCTGGCGTACGCCGCGGGATACAAGGCGCGGAGCTGGTCCAGCAGCCGCCCGGCGAGGCGCTCCATGGCAGCGCCCGTGAGAATGTCGCGGTCGATGGCGGCCAGGCCTTCCAGTGCGTTGAACTGTGCGCCGATGCGCGCCGCCATGTCGTTGAAAGCCTCGGCAAGCATGCCGATCTCGTCGGCGCTGCCCACATTCACCCGGGTGCCGATGTCGCCGGCGGCGAGTTTGCGTGTGCCCTGGGTCAATTGCTCCAGCGGACCCAGCATGCGCCGGATCTGCCATTGCGCCAGCAAGGCGATGAGCAACAGCGTGGCGGCCGCCACCAGCCCCAGCCACAGCGGCAGCGGCCAGCCTTGCCAGACGACCCGACGTGGCGGCGTGCTCTGGACGAAGACCCAATCGGGCGTACCAAACTCGCCGCGCAGGAACAGGCGGAAGCGGAAATCGGCGGGATCGGCAGGGGAGGCGCCGGCTGCCTGGTGCGCAGCAGCGCGCGGCATGGCGTCTGCGTTCGTGCTGAAGAGGGTCTGCCCCTGCGTGTTCAGCACGCGCCAGGCGGTGTCGTCCAGGGCGTCGGCGACGGGAGCCCAGAGAAACGCTGGATTCATAGTGGCAATCCAGCGTGCTCCACCGTCCTCGGCAATGCTCAGGAGGATCGCTGCCGACGGTCCCGGCAGCGCGAATGCGCGCAGCTCCACGGTGCGGCCGGCGCCGGCCTGCGGCATCGCGGCAGAGCTGCCGGCAGAACGGTCGACTGCACGCTGCGAGGCCGCGGCCCATGTGCGCGCCAGATCGGACGCCGCGGCTGTGCTCCAGACGACGCGGCCGTCAGCGTCCATCAGGGTCAGATGGTGAAAGACCTGTCCCACGCCGGGCAGCCTGGCGCCCGGCGGGGGTGCGGAAGGTGGCAAGGCCCGCAGCAAGGTCTTGGCCGTGAGCAGGCGATCGAACACCTGGCGGCTCACCTGGCGCGTGACGCGCGCGCGGCTCTGCAGATTCAGGGTTTCAGCAAGCTGGTTGACCGCCGTGCTGGACAACCAGTCGGACAGCCCAAGCGGCACCAGCGCGGCCAGCACGAACAGCGCGAACAGGCGATGCGCGAGCCGACTGCCGAGAAAGCGCCAGTCCCCTGCCGAGGATGGCATCGGTGTGTGTGCCGGCCGATCAGCAGGGTGTCGCATGCGCGAATGCCGGCACCGCTGGCGCTGGTGGATGATTTGTCGAAAGGCGTGCCGCGTGCGGCGCAGGGTCGCAGCGCCCGCCCGCAGGTGCATCCGTCACGTGACGAGGCCCTCGTGTCCCGAGTTGCGGGTTGGTTGAGCGACAGGGCCCATGGTGGACATGCGCCGAAAGCGCCGGCACACAGGGCGCAGCGCAGCCAGCGGGGGCACCGGGCCAGGATCCCGACGCGGCTTGGCGCGGTTGCCCGGTGCATTGTCTCCACGCATGTCCCATGCAGCACACTAATAGTTGGCGGCCACGCCGAAGTAGGCGCCATTGTTGGCGCGAATGATGTCGTCGAGACTGACCTTTTGCGTGATCTGCAGCTTGGTCTGCCCGTCCGGGCCCATGCTGTAGAGGTCGTAATCGGTGTTGATCGGGTTCAGGGCATGGTCCTTGCGGGCATGGCCTTTGCCGTTGATCTGGATGTTGTAGTACACGTAGGGGTGCCCCCACGGATCGGTCTTGCCACTCATGCCAATGGCGGCCAGCGAGGTTGGATCGCTGCGGTTGAACTGCGCGTAGTTTTGTATGGCCGCGGCGATGGCCATCAGATCCTGGGTCGCCTGGTAGTCATTGACCTTGGCCCTGTAGTTGCCGTACATGGGCAGGGCGATGGCCGCCAGCACGCCCAGCAGCGCCATGGCCAGCATCAACTCGATCAGGGTGAACCCCAGGGGCCTGGTCACACGCATCGCTTCTCCGTCGCTCAAATCGGTTTTCCGAGCTGCGGTGACGATGATAAAAAGGCTGGATCGCCACGCCACGGGCTGCCGCCAAGAAGCAAAACAGCTTCGTGCGAAACCGCACGTTTTCTTCAAAATCTTGCGCTTGCGCGTCGTCCCAGGTTGTTGGTTTTGGGCAACTCGCAGGCTCGGCGCCCGGGGCCGTCGCCGCTCGTCCTGCATCCGTGGTGCCGTGGCTGGCGGTCCGGGCACGACCTTCGCGGTCGTTCGCGGCACAACGACGGGCCGGCTTCACGTTGCCCACACCCGAGGCGGGCAGGGCGGCAGCCCCCAGGCGACGTGGCGCCACGCCGCCCACACAGCGCGCAACAGCGTCACCACGGGTTCGATACGGTCGGCCAGGACGCGCACCACCACCACTTGCGCATGCGGCGCGGTCGCACCGGCGGGTTGCGCAGCCGGCAGCGCGTGTGTGAGCTGGCGCGCGGCGTCCAGCAGGGCGTCGCGGCGCTGCGCAGCGATCGGGCTGCCGGTGGCGAAGAACAAGGTGCCCAGGGCTGTGCTCCCGTTCAAACCGCCCGGGCCTCGCCGCAAGGGCGCATCGGCCGCGGTGATGCGCCCGCGCTCCAGCCACACGTCCGGCAGTTCCAGGTGTTGCACCATCTGCCCTTGCCGGAAAGGTTTTCCGGCGGCGGGCAGGCCCAGCGCCAGCATGTCCCAGCCGAACATCTCGGCCCCCGCGTCCAGTGTGAACACGGCGCGGTTTTCCGCCAGGCAGGCGTCGAAGGCCAGGGTTTCCAGCGGCAGCCACTCCAGCCGCCCGCCGGCGCACACGCGCGCCTGCACATGCTGCACCGCCGGCTGGCCCAGGCTGCGGTAGAAGCGGGTGGCTCCCGGCGTGGTGACCAGTGCATGCGCCTGCGCTTGCACGCTGAGATCGATGTCGATGCGGTCGCCACCCACGAGGCCTCCGGGCGGATGCACCAGCACATGATGGCAAACTCCCGGCCCTTCGGGGTAGAGCGCCGCCAGCACCCGCACCGCGCCACGGTGCCGCGCGTGGCCGCTGCAGCGCCCGAGCGCGGCGCTGTAGCGCAGCTCGAGGCTGGAGACCCAGCCGGCGCTGGCTGGAGCCGGCATCGGCGCGGCGGGATGAACGGGGAGAGGTGGCGCGGGGGGCTGGGCGGACATGGGCGATGGTTGCGGGCTGATTCGGCCCGGGGTTTGCAGGAATCTCTGGACACGGGCGAGCATCCGTCGCCGCGACGCGGCCCGCGCGAAGGGCACAGAGGGTAAGAAATCGGGCGGCTGCAGGGCCATGATCGCACAGCCCGAGGCCGTTGCTTAACAAACCGTGACTTTCGTGAACCAGTTCACACAGCTCTGCATTTCCTTCGATGAACGGGCTGATTCGCCGTTGGATCGTCCCCATAATGGAAACCACTGAAGCTGTGCTCTCGCCGCATCCTGCCGCGAGAGCTGACGGCACCATCACCGAGATTCATGGACGACCCCGCCACCCTGCCGCTGCAGCCAACCGCCTCCCGGGCGGATGCCCGTGCAGCCGCGATCCGCAAGCCCTCCGCGCCGACCCTGGCGCGCCTGGGCTGGCGGCTGCTGGCGTCGGCCGCTGGCCTGTTCGCCATGCTGGTGGGGCTGTGGCTGTGGTCGTCGTGGGAAAACACCCGGCACGACCTGGAGCAGCGCAGCGAATTGACGGCGACGTTGCTGGCGGTGAATGCCCAGACCACGTTTCTGCGCATTCAGGACGATCTGCAGCAACTGGGCGACACCCTGCAAAACCGCGGCGCGCTGCACGATGCGGTGGGAATGTTCATCACCCTGGATACGTTCAAGGCACGCCATCCCGAGTTGGGCGGCGCCACCGTGTTCAGCCCCGACGGGCAAATGCTCGCCAGCACGGCCCGCGCTCAGGCGAGCAGCCTGCCCAATGTGTTGCAGGAGCCGGCCTACGCCGCCTATCACGACGATTTCAAGCTGGCCTTGGCCTCGCACGGGCTGAGCATTGGTCGACCCCAGTACGGGCTGCTGCTCAAGCAGTGGTTCATTCCGCTGCGCTACGCCGTGCGCGGCAGCGACGGCCAGGTGCGCTTCGTCGTGCAAACCAGCCTGTTGCTGGAGCGTCAGCAGGCCCTGTGGCGCGGTTTGCCGATGCAGCCCGGCGTGGCCATGGGCCTGCTGCGCACCGATGGCTGGCTGATCAGCCGTTATCCCGATCAAGCCAGTCTCGTTTCCATCTACCGCCAACCCGCCAAAGGGGCGTTGGTTCGAGCGTTGCAGCGCGCTGGCGGTGCGCCGCGGGGTATCTACATCGGCAAGACTGCCGACGGCGAGCTGCGCGAGGGAGCGTGGGCGCGGCTGCACGATTTCCCGATCGTCGCGTTCCTGTCCTACACGCACGATGAGGTGCTGCAGATGTGGTGGGCCGATGTGCGTGCCCCGCTGTTCGCCCTGGGCGGCATGCTCGTCCTGCTGATTGCGGCCTACACCTTGCTGTTGCGCAACTTCGTGCGGCGCATGGTTCGCATCCGCCGACAAATGGATTTTGTGCGGGCCGAGGAACTGCCCAGCAGCGGCGTCGCCGAAATCGACGCCTTGTTGCGCCAGCTCGTACGCAACCGCGAGCACATGCGCCGCTTTGCCCGCAACCGCGAAAAAACCCTGCTCGAGGCGGCACAGGCCGGGACCTACACCCGCTCTTTCTATGAAGGCGTGCTGGTGGCGGTCGACTCCAGTTTCGCCCGCATGCTGCAACGTCCGGTGCGCCGCCTCATCGGGCGCGAATGGGATGAGTTGTTCAACACCGTGGACGAGACGCCGGCGGGTGGTGCCACGGACCGCGCCAAGACCCAGAATCGCGGCGACCGGCGTCTGGTCTGGAGCCGCGGCGCACAGGGTGAAACCATCTGGTTGTCCCTGGCCGAGCATGCCGAAACCACGGCACAGGGACAAAAGGTGATCCACGGTTTGGCCATCGACGTGAGCGAACGCGAGAACCTGTTGCGCGCGGTCGAGCGTCAATCGCAGCGTCTGCAAACCCTGTGGGAGCTGGCCACGGGCTCGAGCGTGGACGAGCAGGGCAGCGATGCCGGCGACGCCATCTCGTACATGCTGGCGCAGGGGCGCGACGCCCTTGACATGCAGGCGGCCATCATCTGCCTGCGCCTGGGCGACGAATGCCACATGTTGTATGTGCAGGACCTGCACGGACGCTTCCGCCAGGGCCAGACCCTGTCGTCCAACCATCCACTGTGCGCCTGCGACGACCATGAGAACGGCGCCTTGTGGATCGCCGACACCAGCCTGCATCCGGGCCTCGCGGCGACGGCCGGCGTGCGCTCCGTGATCCGTTTGCCCCTGGTGCAGGCGCACCAAACCCTGGGCTGCCTGCTGCTTCTGGGCGATGCCCCGCAGGGGGATGCGTTCGATCCGGCCGACCGCCAATACGCCGAGCTGCTGGCGGCCTGGTTCGCCCGTGTCCTGCACGACCGCAACCAGCGCGACACCCTGCTGGCGCAGGCGTATACCGATGGTCTCACCGGCCTGCTCAACCGCCGTGCCGCGCAGTTGCGGCTGGACGAAGCGCTGCAGGCCATGCGCCGGGGTGGCCCGTCGTTCAGCCTGGCGCTGTGCGACCTTGACCACTTCAAGCTGGTGAACGACGAATACGGTCACGCCGCCGGCGACGCCGTGCTGCGCCAGATGGCCAGCACCCTGCGCCAGGGCGTGCCACGCGGCGGCTGGGTTGCGCGCTGGGGGGGCGAAGAATTTCTCATCATGCTGCCGGGCCTGGACACCCAGACCGCCAGCGCCGCGATGGATGTGCTGCGCCAACGCGTCGCGCAGCGCCCTTTCCTGGTGTCCGAGCGCAGCCTGCACATCACCCTGAGCATCGGCATCGGCGGTTTGCAGGGCCCGCAGGACGAAGTCGTGCGCGTGCTCACCGAAGCCGACGACAGCCTCTACGAAGCCAAGCGCCAAGGCCGCAACCGCGTCATCACGATGCGGTGAGTGCGTACACACGACCGTGCCGAAGCACGGTCGTGTGACGCACGAACGGTCTGCCGGCATGCAAGCCGGCAAGCTCCGAGGCG
>JAJZDV010000084.1:0-3432 GCA_021846025.1 Pseudomonadota bacterium | reverse complement strand
GCCGATTCAGTCCTCGGGCAGGTTGTGCCCGGTCTGCGTCTGCAGCCAGCGGTACAGGGTCTTGCGGTCGGCGCCCAGCATCTCGGCCACCACGGCGGCGGCGCGTGATGCCGGCAACTCACGCGCCAGCCGCAACAGCCAGCGCTGCGCCAGCGCGTCCATCGGTTCGGCGTCGGCGGTGGCTTGCAGCACCAGCACGAACTCGCCCTGCACGCGCCGCGCATCGGCCGCCAGCCAGTCCAGCAACACGGCCGGGCTGCCCTGCACGATGGACTCGAACTGTTTGGTCAATTCCTTCGCCAGGATCAGGTTCGGCGGCCTGGGCAGGGCGGCTGCCAGTTGCCGCAGTTCCTCCAGGCTTTGAACCAGGCGATGCGGCGCCTCGAAGCACACCCAGGCGCGTGGCGATGCCAGCGCCTCGCGGTAAAAGGCCGCCCGTTGTTGCTGCGTCGCCGGCACATAGCCGGCGAAGGTGTAGCCGGTGTCCAGATCCAGGCCCGAGGCGCTCAGTGCCGTCGTCACGCTGCTGGCGCCGGGCAACGCCATCACCGCATGGCCGGCCGCGCGTGCAGCACGCACCAGCACCGCGCCGGGGTCGTTGATGCCGGGTGTGCCGGCGTCGCTCACATAGGCCAGGCGCTGCCCGGCGGCCAGCAGCGGCAACATTTCGGCGGCAGCCGCCTGCTCGCGGTGGCGGTCGGCCCGCAGCAGGGGTTTGGCCAGGCCATGGGCTTGCAGCAGGCGCTGGGCCATGCGCGTGTCTTCCGCGGCCACCAGGTCGCAACGGTCGAGCATGGCCAGGGCGCGCAGGCTGATGTCAGCCAGGTTGCCGATGGGAGTGGCCACCACCAGCAGGCAGCCCGGCGGCAGCGACTGGCCCGCGCATAATTGCCGCGCCGCGGCCAGTGCCGCAGGTGCGCCGTGGTCCGCTGGCGATGGGGAATGGGGCATGGAGGATGTGGGAGACATGAGGCAAGACCCGGCAAAGCCCGTCACCCGCGCGCCAGGACAGGTGGGCGCCCTGGCGGAAGATGCGGCCTGGAATTACCTGCAGCGGCAGGGGCTGCAATTGGTGGAGCGCAATTATCGGATGCGTGGCGGCGAGATCGACATCATCGCCCGCGATCCCCGAGGCGTGCTGGTGTTCATCGAGGTGCGCGCACGCGCCAGCGCAGCCTTCGGCGGTGCCGCGGCCAGCGTGGACGCCCGCAAGCGCGCCCGCATCCTGCTGGCTGCGCGGCACTACCTCATGCGCCTGCCCGCCGAGATCGCCTGCCGCTTCGACGTCATCGCCATCGAGCGCGGACAGCTGCATTGGATCCGCGACGCCTTCGATGCCGATGGCTGATGGCCGATGGCTGGCCAGTCGGCCGGCCTGAACCGCCAGCGAGTGCGCCCGGCCCCGGCAGGGCGACGCCGGGGCCGGGGCTCGCATCCACGAGGACGTTCGCGCCGGCAGCGCCAGCGACCATCTGCCCGGCAGGGCGACGCCGGGACAGGGCTCGCATCCACCCCGGTCATCCGGCCCCGGGGAATAATGGAGGCCTTTGCCAATTGTTTCCGGTACTCGAACCATGCTTGAACAACGCATCCAGCAGCAGTTTCACGAAAGCGCAGAACTCAAGCAGCAGGCAGCCACCCTGATGGCCGGGCCTGTGGCGCAGGCCGTGGCCTGCATCGCCAATGCGGTGAGCAACGGCGGCAAGGTGCTGGTGTGCGGCAACGGGGGTTCAGCCGCTGACTCGCAGCACTTCGCCGCTGAACTGGTCGGCCGCTTCGAGCGCGAGCGCATGGAGCTTGCGGCCATTGCGCTGACCACCGACACGTCCGTGCTGACCGCCCTGGCGAACGACTTCGGCTTCAACCAGGTGTTCTCGCGCCAGGTGCGCGCCCTGGGACAGCCGGGCGATGTGCTGGTGGCCATTTCCACCAGCGGCAATTCGCCCAGCGTGCTGGAAGCCGTGCGTGCCGCGCAGGACCGTGACCTGCTGGTGGTGGGGCTGAGCGGCAAGGGTGGCGGCCAGTTGACCGCGATGCTGCGCGAGCAGGATGTGCACCTGTGCGTGCCGCACGATCGCACCGCGCGCATCCAGGAAGTGCACCTGCTCATGCTGCACTGCATTTGTGACGGCGTAGACTGGACCTTGATGGGCGACCCGGAGGATTCCAATGACTGACCGCACGACTTTCCGCTTGATTCCATGGTTCAACGCCGCACGCCGCGATGCGGGCCGCGTCTCTCGCAGGATGCCCTGGTCCCGCGCCGGCCTGGTGCTCATGGGCGCCCTTGCCGCCACCCAGTTGCAGGGCTGCTTCGTTCTGGGAGCCGCCGCCGTGGGTGGCGCTGCACTGGTGGCGACCGACCGCCGCACCGCTGGAGCCCAGCTCGAGGACCAGACCATCCAGGTCAAGGCCGCATCGCAGATCAGCAACGCCCTGCGCGGCAATGGCAACGTCAGCGTCAATTGCTACAACCAGCAGGTGCTGATCACCGGCCAGGTGCCGACCGAGGCCTACAAGCAGCAGGTGCAGCAGATCGTCGCCAACATCCCCAACGTCAAGGCCGTGCTCGACGAGGTCGTGGTCGGACCCAATTCCACCCTGAGCGAACAGGCCGAAGACACCTTCATCACCTCGAAGGTCCGCGCCTCGTTCATCGACGACAAGCAGTTGTACTCGCAGGCCTTCAAGATCACGACCTCGGCGCGTGTGGTGTACCTGCAGGGCATCGTCACCCAGGCCGAGGCCGATCAGGCCAGCGCCGTGGCCAGTGCGGTGTCGGGCGTGAAGAAGGTGGTGACCCTGTTCAACATCATCACGCCGCAGCAACTGCAGGGCATCTACAAGAACACCTCGCAAACCCCGGTCACGCCTCCCGGCAATCCGCCCACGACCGCGGCAAAGCCCTGAGCAGGGCCGCGTGCGTGTGGCGCACGCGGCCGTTTTTTTCTTCCACCCAGGTGAACTTCCCATGAGCTTGCTTCACGTTCCCGCAGGCAAGAGCCTGCCCGACGATTTCAACGTGGTCATCGAGATTCCGGCCGGCGCCTCCCCGGTGAAGTACGAGGTCGACAAGGCCAGCGGCGCGCTGTTCGTCGACCGCTTCATGGCGACCGCCATGCACTACCCGTGCAACTACGGCTACATCCCGCAAACCCTGTCGGAAGACGGCGACCCGGTGGATGTGCTGGTGGTCACTCCGATTCCCCTGGTGCACGGCTGCGTGGTGCGCTGCCGCCCCGTGGGCATGCTGAAGATGACCGACGAGGCCGGCCCCGACGCCAAGCTCATCGCCGTGCCGGTGGACAAGCTGCTGCCCATGTACCGCAACATCCGCGAGCCCGAAGACCTGGCGCCGGAACTGCTCCGGCAGGTCGAGCATTTCTTCAACCACTACAAGGATCTCGAAACCGGCAAGTGGGTGAAGACCGA
>JAJZDV010000083.1 GCA_021846025.1 Pseudomonadota bacterium | reverse complement strand
GCATGTCGATCGACGATTTCGGCACCGGCTATTCCTCACTGAACTACCTGAAGAAGTTCAAGGTGTACAAGATCAAGATCGATCAATCTTTCATACGGGAACTCGACTCCCGCGCGGAGGATCGGGCCATCGTGGCGGCGATCATCAGCATGTCCAAGAGTCTCGGTCTGTTGACCATTGCGGAGGGCGTCGAGATGTCGGAGCAGCTTGCATTCCTCAGCGAGCAAGGATGCAATGAAGCGCAGGGTTATTACTACAGCAAGCCGCTGCCAGCTGCCGAATGTGAAGCATTCCTGGTACGTCGCACCTAAGTCGCTCAGGCGGACTGAATGCCGTTCACGCATGACCAGCTGGAAGTGACGCCGACCACCTCTCCAACGATGTTATTTAACATAATGCAAATATGCTCCGAAAGAGCCTGGCCGAGACAGCCGGGTCGATCTTTTCGGGGAAATCCCAGTGACCTGGCCGGAGATCGTGGCGTGGGTGCATGCCGTCGCCCCACACATGGCACACAGCAACAGGAGCCTGCACAGCTACGTGCGGCAATGGGATGTGGTCGGCAAGGTCCGATGGGCCAAGGCGAACGGCACCCTGGACGCCATCCTGGCAAGCCGAGACCATCGCGCCGACTTGTAGCGTCTGACGGTCTAGCGCTTGCCGCCGCCCGGGCGGCCCTGCTGGCTGGCCTGTTCCAGTTCGCGCACCCGCTTGCGCAAGGCGTCGGCACGCTCGACGGCAGCGGGAAGCTGATCGACCAGCGCAGCCAGGACAAGCTGGGTGCGGGACTGGCCGGTCACCTCGGCGCAGTGATCGAGCAGGAGCAACACGCCCGGGGGCACATCCAGGGACAGGCGGGTACGGTCAGAGGCTTGAGCAGTCGGAGAAGGTTTCGCGTTCATGGTGACAATCTAGCACCTTGTGGCGACACTTTGTCGCCTTGGCGTCAAGATGTGGCAAAAAGACCTGTTGTGGCGGGCGACTTGTTGTAAATGGACAAGCCCAGGGGCCGACCCCCGCCTACGGCGTGGGCCCGGCCCCGAAAAGCTGGCCAGCATCCGCCCAGAAGGCAGGGTCAACCCGGACAGGCGGCCACCTTGACGCCGCGCCCTGCCCCTCGGGCTGCGGCCGGTGACAACCTGCGCAGGCGGCGCAGCCGGTCGGCCGGTGGGATGCCCCAGCACACGCCAGGTGCTCGCCGGTGCGCTCAACAGGCACCGACCCAAGGGAGGGTGCAACAGGAGGCCGCGCGGCCTCTGGAACCTGCGCCTGCGCGCTGCGCGCTCCCCCCTGCGATTACTCGGGGTCGGCTTGTGGGGACGCGACCAGTGGAAAGCGTCTGCAACAAAGAGTAAATGTCGGGCGAAGATAACCAGGGTGCTGATAATCACGCAAATGCACCGAAAACCGCAAAAAACGGGTTTTACGAAACATTTATATGCGCGTGAAAATCCACTTTGCCAATATGCTCCGTAACTTTGCTCCGTAGTCCGACCACGCCGAGTGGGCGAAGCCCTTCCTGGACATTTCGGCGAGATCGCCGTCACCTGGCCGGAGTGCGTGGCTTGGGTGCACGCCGCGGCCACCCACATGGAAGACAGATTATTTCGTGTCTTGGGACGCCCGAAGCTGGTAGCTGGCAATCAGCTTCGCTGTGTCTTTGTGGCCGCGCTGCCGGGCTAGATTCTGGGCGGTAAAGCCCATCTGGTTCTTCAAGCTGGGGTCGGCGCCACGCTCGAGCAGCAGCTTGGCGGTGGCCGAATGGCCGAAATATGCAGCCATCATCAGGGGTGTAGTGCCGTTGGGCGCTGCCGCGTTGATCGAGGCTGAATGGTCGACGAGGTACTGGACGATCCGTCTATGCCCGTTCGTCGCCGCGTAAGCCAGCGGCGTCCAGCCCGACGTGTTGACGTCCGCACCGCGCTCGACCATGAGCCGGACAAGACTTCCATCGCCGAGCAGGCAGGCGATCATCAAGGCACTTTCACCGCTGGGATTGAGTTGGTTCAGCTTGATGGTCGGTTGCTCGATCAGTCGTTGGGCAACCTTCAAGGACTTGTCACGCAGTGCCAGGTACAGCGCTGAATCGCCTTTGGCATTGACCGCGTTGGGGTCGAAACCCTCAGCCAGCAGGGACTGAACGGCACCAACGTCATCGACATCAACGGCACGAAAAAAATCGGTGAACGAACCCGCATGCGCCAAGTCCAGAAAAATACTTAAAAATGCTGTCAAAACAATGGCATAAATATTTTTCTTCAAGTTAGACATGAGTCATTTCGAGGGTGATTTGCGGCATGAAGAGCTGGTTGAAATTCTGCTCGGTGAAATCTTCAACCTCGTGTTCAGTGCACTGGCGCAACTCCGCAAGGCAACGCGCAACGAAGCGGGTGTAAGCCGGTTGATTGGTTTTGCCTCGGTAAGGCGTGGGGGCAAGATAGGGACTATCCGTTTCCACCAGAATACGATCTTCAGGTAATTTCTTCGCTATCTCTTGCAACTCCTTGGCATTCTTGAATGTCAAGATGCCGGAGAGCGAAATATAGAAACCCAAGTCGAGCGCCTGACGGGCGATGTCCCAACTCTCGGTGAAACAGTGAAACACACCGCCGACATCCCCGGCGCCCTGCTCTTTCAGAATCGCCAGGGTGTCGTCTGCCGAGGCCCGGGTATGGATGACCAGCGGCTTTTGCACTTGGCGAGCAGCGTCAATATGAGCGCGGAAGCGGTCGCGCTGCCACTCCATATCGGCCACGCTGCGACCTTCCAGGCGGTAGTAGTCGAGTCCGGTTTCGCCCAAGGCGAGCACGCGAGGATGTTCGGCCAACAAGGCAAGTTGTGCGGCCGAGGGTTCGGTCATCGCCTCTTGGTCCGGGTGCACGCCGACGGTAGCCCAGATGTGGGGATGCTCCAAGGCGCAACCCAAGACATCATCGAATTCTTCGATCTGGGTGCAGATATTCATGGCTCGCGTCACGCCGTTGTCGCGCATGGCGGCAAGCACGCTATCCAACTGTTCGCGCAAATCAGGAAAGTTGAGGTGGCAGTGAGAATCGGTCAGGGCCATTGGGATGCTCGCAGATCCTGGTCGAGCGGTCGCAGCATTACAGGGTGTGGGTCGCGCGGCTTGCGATTTCAGCCGTGGGACCGAGAATTTCTTCGATCACGAGGCGCAGTTGCCGGGCTTTTTCGTCGGCCGGAAAACGCACGCCGATTCCCTGGGTCTTGTTGCCCGCCGCATTCGCCGGGGTGATCCAAGCGACTTTCCCCGCCACGGGGAAGCGCTGTGGGTTATCCATGATGGTCAGCAGCAGATAAACGTCATCACCCAAGCGATAGTCTCGCGTCGTCGGAATGAAAATACCGCCTTCCGTCAAGAACGGAATGAAAGCGGCGTAGAGCGCGGGCTTTTCCTTGATCGCAAGCTGAATCACACTGGGGCGGGCGGTGGATGCTCCAGGTGAAGTGGCTCCATTGGGTGTGGCCATATCAGTGCGCGCTCCGAGTGAACAGTTGTCTGAATTCTAGGACCAAGGCTTCCGTTGTGAGATTGGCATGGAGCGGAAAGCTCGCCGTGCGACTGTAATCGCCGAGTCGCCGCCAGAAGTCCAGAAGACGAGGCACCGAGGCGATGCTCGCCAATCGTCCGAGCGCAGGTTGGTCAAGCGGCAAATACAGGGGCTGTTGACGGCATTGGGTGCGCATCATGTCGATGCAGAGTTTTTGCAGTGCGGCCACGGCGACTGGCATCAGCGGCGTGGGGGTTGCCGTGCTGGCCGAACGGCTCCCCAGCCCTGCGATCGCTGCCTGCAGCAAGCTGCGTGCCCAGTGCATTCCACCCGCGGGATCTGGCTCATGCACGGCATGATGGCACCAATGGGCGACCAGCTCGGGTTGCTCAATCTCTCGCAGCTGCAATGCGCGCAAGGCCTCTGCAGCGCTCGGCCTGGACATGGTCTCGAGCCGGCAACGGCTGCGCAAGGTGGGAAGAACTCGGTCCAGTCGGTGTGTTCCTGTTAAAAAATAGAGATTTGGAGGAGGTTCTTCAAGTACTTTAAGAAGTGAATTTGCTGCGGGTATGCCCAAGGTTTCGAGTGGGTAGATCATGGCGACCTTGAGGCCGCCACGGTGGTTGGTGGTGTGGGACCAGTCGATCAAACCGCGTACGGCGTCAATAGGGATGTCCTTGCCGGGGCCGCGCTTTTCGGTGCGAGTTGCATCTTGCGGATCAACCGCTTGCGCCATGCCCAGTTCCAGCGCCAGGGCTTCGGGCAAGAGTCGCTTGAGGTCCGGATGGTTACCTGCCTGGCGCAAACGGCAAGCGGGACATTGGCCGCAGGCGTGTTGCGCCGAGCCCGGCAACGGAATGGGGCCGCTGGTCATTGCCGGAATCGGGCTTTCGCACAGCAGGGTTGCGGCTGCGTTGTCGAGCGTCTCCCAAACACCGAGGCCCGTGGCTCCATGCAACAATATTGCTTGGAAGTATTGATTTTTAATCATGGAGTTGCAACATTTTTCTAACGTTCTGGATGACGTTATGGCGTACCTGCTCCAGGTCTTGTGTGCCGTCGATCACGATCCAGCGTGCGGATTCCGACGCGGCAAGCCGGAGATACTGCTGGCGCACACGCGCGAAAAACTCCAACGATTCCCGCTCGAAGCGGTCCTGCTGGCGCTGCTGTTTTTGCAGGCGGTGCAAAGCCACCTCGGCGGGCACATCGATCAGCAAGGTGAAGCCAGGCTTCAAACCGGGGTGAACCCAGCGCGCCAGGGTGAGCAAGCGATCCTGCGGGATGCCCTTGCCGGCGCCCTGGTACGCCAGCGTGGCATCGGTGAATCGGTCACAGACGACATCGTGCCCTTGCAGCAGGGCCGGCTCGATCACCCGCAGCACATGTTCCTGGCGTGCCGCGAACATCAACAGGGCTTCGGTGGTGGTGGTCATGGGCTCGGCCAGCAAAATCTCGCGGATGCGCTCGCCCAGAGGCGTGCCGCCCGGCTCGCGTGTGGCCGTCACGCGTCGGCCTGCAGCACGCAAGGTGGCGACAACGGCTTCGAACTGGGTGGTCTTGCCGGCGCCGTCGATGCCCTCCAGTGTGATGAACAGACCTTGGTGCGAAGTTGTTGGGCTCACGGAGTTCTCTTGAGGATGTAACGGTCGACCGCCGCATTGTGTCCGGCCAGGGTATCGGAAAACGCGCTGCTGCCATCGCCACGCGCGACGAAATACAAGGCCCTGGTGGCAGCCGGATGCAGCACGGCCTGCAGCGCAGCGTCCCCGGGCAGCGCGATGGGGGTGGGCGGAAGGCCGGCGTGCACATAGGTGTTGAACGGCGACGCCATTTGCAGATTTTTCCGCGTCAACGCCCCGGTATAGCGCGCCCCCAGGGCATAAATCACGGTGGGATCGCTTTGCAACGGCATGCCATTGCGCAGGCGATTGATGAAGACACCGGCAATTTTGCTGCGGTCACTCGGGCTTGCGGTCTCCTTCTCCACGACCGAAGCCAGGATCAGTGCCTGGTAGGGGGTTTGCAGCGGCAAGCCGGGTTCGCGCGCATCCCACGCGCTGGTCAATTGGCGCTGCATGGCGTGGTAGGCGCGCTTGAGAACAGCGAGTTCTGAAGAATTGCGAGCGTACAAATAGGTATCGGGGAAAAACCAGCCTTCGGGCGGCATATTCGGCGGAGCGCCGATGCGTTGCATGATTTGCGCATCGCTCAGTCCGGTGGCATCGTGATCGAGCCCCGGGGCCCGGTTGAGCGCCTGCAGAAATTGGTTGAAGGTCCAGCCTTCGGGCGCGGTCACGGCCAGCAGGGATTGGTCGCCACGCGCCATTTTCTGCAGCAGTTGCCACGGGCTCGTGCCCTGCTCGATTTCGTAGCTGCCGGCCTTGAGCTGCGTGCCCTGTCCACTCAGCCGCGCCAGCCAGTAGAACAGGCGCGGGGAGAGATCGGCACCCTGGGTACGAATTTGCGCGGCTGCTGCACGCGCCGTGCTGCCGGGCTTGACGGAGAAATCCAGCGGCGTTGCGCTCAGCCGCATCGGTGCCAGCGCCCAGTACACGAACACGGCAAGAGCCAGGAGGCCTGCTGTCAGGCAGAGCAGAAACAGGCGAACAGGCCAGCGGGTCTTCAACGACGGGCTCACTCATGAACACATGGAAACGCCGCTCCAGCCTTGCACGCTGGTGGGAGCCAGCAGCCGGACAGCATGAAACCCTGGGGCAAGCGCAAGGTGGACAGCTTTCTATACTAGCCCAGCACCTGGCTGAAAGTGCCTGTAGAAACGATGCACGGTGCGGCGCCAGACTGCTGCGTGACCGACTCCGTGCATGCCTGGCTTCGTCACTGCCACCTTGGCTTTGCGCCCACAACCCGACGGTCCCCGAATGCCATCCACCATCACCCCCCTGCCCCATCTGGCCATCCTGCGAGCCCATGGCCCGCAAGCTGCCGATCTGCTGCAAGCCCAACTCACCCAGAGCGTGCAAAACTGGCCCGAGGATACGGCACGCATGGCTGCAATGTGCACGCCCCAGGGCCGCATGCTGGCTGATTTTTTGCTGTGGAGGGAAGACGACGGCGGGATGGCCATGTTGCTCGACGCGACCCTGGCCGAGGCCACGCTCAAGCGCCTGCGCATGTACATCTTGCGCCTGCAATGCAAGGTGGACGATGTGACCCCTGAGCGTGCGCTGTTCGGCCTGCTGCTGCCCCATGGCGAGACGTTGCCCGCCGGGCTGCATTGTCCTGCTGCTCCCTGGTCGCTGCTGCGTGAGGCGGACCGGTGCGTGGTGCGCCTGGCCGACGCTCCCGGCTTGCAGCGTTTGCTCCTGGTGGCCGAATCGCCGGAAGCACGAACCGCCGCCGCGCAGTGGATCGCCACAATGGCCTCCGGTTCGACGGAGGCTTGGTCGCTCAGCGAGATTCGCGCCGGCATCGGCCATGTCACGGCCGCAACAGCACAGCAGTTCGTGCCGCAAATGCTGAACTACGAGGCCCTGGGCGCGGTCGATTTCAAGAAGGGTTGTTACCCAGGGCAGGAGATCGTCGCGCGGACGCAGTACCGTGGCACCATCAAGCGACGTACGTACCGGTTGCTCAGCCCGGTGGCTCTGGCGCCGGGGGACGAAATCATCCAGAGTGCAGATCCCACCCAGCCTTGCGGCTTGGTGGTGAACGCCGCGCCGGCCGAGACCGGTTGGGAAGCCTTGGCGGAGCTGAAAATCACCGCGACGACCGAGGCCGGCAGCTTGCACGCTCGCACGGTGGATGGCCCAGCCCTTCGCCTCGCGACGCTGCCCTATACCCTCCCCCCGCAGGATTGAGCGAGCGGCTGCGATGTGTTTGATCGCCTGGTCGTGGCAACCCGGGCAGCCGCGCACCCTGCTGCTGGCCGCCAACCGCGATGAATGGCTGGATCGCCCGACCCTGCCGATGCGCTGGTGGCATCCCGACACCGCACCTTCGACCGAAGTGCTGAGTGGCCAGGACCTGCGCAGCGGCGGCATCTGGCTGGGGCTGACACGTCGTGGGCGTTTCGCCGCCGTCACCAACGTTCGCGATCCGGCGCTGGAGCGTGCCCAAGCCCCCTCGCGCGGACTCCTGCCCTTGCGTTATTTGCTCGGCCTGCATCCGCTGGATGGCAGCACCATGGCCGACTGTTCCCCGGCCGCCTTCGCCCAGGCCGTTCAATCCTGTGCGCAGGCCTACGCCGGGTTCAATCTGCTGCTGGGTGATCTGCGCTCGGGTGCGATGCGCTGGCTGTCGAATCACCCACTGCAGAACTGCAGCGTGACGCCGGGTTTTCACGGTCTTTCGAACGCGGCCCTGGACACGCCCTGGCCCAAGGTCCGGGACTTGAAGGCTGCGCTGGCCGAGCGTGTGAAACTGACCGATGCTGAAACGCCGGTGTCGTTCGACGTCCTGATCCAGGCCTTGCAGCTTGAGCAGATCGCTCCCGATGACGCTTTGCCGCAAACCGGCATCAGTCTGGACTGGGAGCGTGCGCTATCGGCCGCCTTCATCCGCATGCCGGGCTACGGCACGCGCTGCTCGACCCTGCTGCGGATGGATGCCGACGGCGGCGCGCTGGTGCGCGAGGTGCAGCACCAACCCGGCGCCCCCAGTCCGCCGGACTTTGCCTGGAACTGGCGTACGGCACCTTAGGCCGCGAGCCACACCGCGGCACCACCCGGGGCAAGGCCGCGTTGGAAATCCCCGTTCAACCCAGGGCGACCCGCATGCGAATATGGGCAATGCCAGCTTCGGCATAGGGTTCACCCAGGCTGTTGAAACCCAGGCGACGGTAAAAGTCCGCCACTGCCAGTTGCGCCGAGATGTCTGCATGGCTGTGGCCAGCCGCATGGGCTGCTTGCATGAGGGCGTGCATCACCAGCTTGCCGGCCTGGCCACCGCGCATGGACTGCACCACGGCCACACGACCGATGTGCCCGTCCGGCAACAAACGCCCGCAAGCCACGGGCATGTCCAGACGGTTGAACGCCACCGCGTGGCGACACGTGGCGTCGTGTTCGTCCCATTCCATCTCAGCGGGAATGCCTTGCTCGTGCACGAACACGGCAGTGCGCACACCGCCGGCGGCTTCACCGAGCTCGGTCCAACTGCCGAGTTGCACGCGCAGCATGGGCTCGCCGCGCGCATGGGCTTCGAGCAGGTCGCGCAGCGCTGGCGGCAAGGTCTGCGACTTGGCCTGCACGCCCGCAGTGGTGAAGACATAAACCATGTCGCCGCTGACCAGCAACCGGTCTTGCACGAACATGGCGGTGTGCAAGGTGAAGCTGCTGTGGCCCAGACGGGTCAGGCCGATTCCGACGTCGATCCAGTCGTCGAGTCGCGCCGGACGGTGATAGGTGAGGCTGGCTTTTTTCACGTAGAGATCACCGCCCAGGGTCTGCAAGCTCTGGACGTACGGCAGACCGAGGGCCTTCCAGAAGGCGCTCATGGCGGTATCGAAGTACAACAGGTAATGGCCGTTGAACACCACTTGCTGCATGTCCACCTCGGCCCAGCGCACTTGCAGGCGGTGGAAGAAACGGTAGGTTTCGCGTTGCATGGGAGTCATGCCTGAAGGCGGTGGGTGCATGGCCGGGGGAAGCTTCGGAAAGACAGCATGGTTGAAGGACTTGGTTTTCAGACGCGCGGCTGGCAGGCATGACGCAGCGCTGCAGCAGCCTCTTGTATGGCCTGTCCAGCCTGTGGCAAGGCACGGCCCATGCGTATGAAGTCGTGCGTGACGCCCGGCCATTCGCGCAGCACCACGGGCACGCCAGCCTGACGCAGGCGCTCGGCATACAGCACACCCTCATCGTGCAGAGGGTCGCAGCCAGCAAGGCCGATCCAGGCTGGTGCGAGGCCATGCAGATCGGGTGCCAGCAGCGGAGCGAAGCGCCAGTCGTGACGGTCTTCGGGCCGCGGCAGGTATTGGTTGAAGAACCAGTCGATGGATTCGGCCTCGAGCAGGAAGCCATGGGCGAAATGCGCGGCCGATGCGGTCTGCGCCCAACCCGCCGTGCCCGGATAGAACAGGAGTTGCAGCGCCAATGGCCAGGCGGCATCGCGTGCCAGGATGGCACAGACGGTGGCCAGGGTGCCGCCCGCGCTGTCGCCGGCAATGGCGATGCGGTCTGCATCCACACCCAGCATGGCGGCGTTTTCGCGCAGCCATGCGAGTGCGTCCCAGGCGTCGTTCAAGGCTGTCGGGAAGGCATGCTCCGGCGCCAGACGATAGTCGCATGAAAAGACGGCGCAGCCGGAATGCAGTGCCAGTTGCCGGCACAGGATGTCGTGTGTCGCCACACTGCCGATGACGAAACCACCGCCGTGCAGGTAGAGCAGCGCTCCCGGCGGGGTGCCGAGGTCAGCTGAGGTATCTCCTTGTTTGGGGCGGTAGCGCCGCACCCGCAAGCGAGTTCCATCACGGGCGGGACAATCCAGGTCCATCACCTCGGCGAGCGGCGGTGGGGCGATGTCGAGCACTCCGGAGGCGGCCTCGTACGCCGCCCTCGCCTGCTGGGCACTGAGGCTCCACAGGGGAGGTCGCGCAGCACGGGCAATGCGATGCAACAACTCCTGCATCACGGGGCTAGGGCTGGGGGGAGTGAGATGTGTGGGTTGGGTCATGATCGTGAATCAGCGGAGCTGCAGCCTTGAAACGCGAGTGGATCCAAGGCAGCATAAAGCGCCGCCGCATCGGCTGCCACGACTGCCGCCTTGCATCAAACCGACATGCCCACGGCGTGGCCGCTGGCCCAGGCCCACTGAAAGTTGTAGCCGCCCAGCCAGCCGGTGACATCAACCACTTCACCGATGAAATGCAGCCCAGGAACCTTGTGGGCTTCAAGCGTGGCGGGATGCAGTTCCGCCGTGTCGACCCCACCCCGCATGACCTCGGCCTTGCGCCACCCTTCGGTACCCGTTGGCTGGAGCGACCATGCACCAAGCGAAGCGCCAAGTGCCTTGAGTTTGGCATCCGCCAGTTCGGCGATGCGCCGGTCGGCAGGGAGTTGCTGCATCTCCACCCAGGTCTGAGCCAGACGGCGTGGCAGAAATTGCCCCAGCACGTTGAGCAGCGATTGACGCGATTGAACCTTGGCCACGCGCAGGGCCTCGCCCAGATCGTGGGCCGGCGACAGGTCGAGTCGCAATGGGTCGCCAGAGTCCCAGAAACTGGAAATCTGGAGGATGGCAGGACCGGACAGACCGCGATGCGTGAACAGCAAGTCCTCGTCGAAATGCTGTGCGCCGCACGCCACCCTGACCTCGAGCGCCACGCCAGCCAGCCCGGCAAACGGCTTCCACGGTTCCGCGGCGAAGGTCAGGGGAACCAGCGCGGGTCGAGGCGCCACCACCAACAAATCCATTTGCCGGGCCAGCCGCAGACCGTAATCGCTGGCGCCAATCTTGGGCACCGGCAAGCCGCCCGTGGCCACAACCACCCGCCGTGCCTGCAACGCGCCTCGATCGGTCTCCAGTCGAAAGCCCGAGCCCTCGCGCGACACGCCGTGCACAACACACGGTTGCAGCCATTGCACGCGTCCGAGTTCACATTCCGCACGCAGCATGTCGATGATCTGTTGGCTGCTGCCATCGCAGAACAACTGGCCTTTGTGCTTTTCGTGATAGGCAATGCGGTACCGGCGCACGAGGGCCGTGAAGTCGCGCGGGGTGTAGCGAGACAGAACCTCGCGGGTAAAACCAAGTTGGCGGGAGATGAAGTGCTGCGGGCCCGCCAGCACATTGGTGAAGTTGCAGCGGCCGCCACCCGAGATGCGGATCTTCTCGCCCACGCGCGCTGCGTGCTCGATGAGTGCCACCCGCCGACCCCGTTGCCCCGCCACGGCGGCGCACATCATGCCAGCAGCCCCAGCTCCGATCACGGCGACATCATGGTGCATGGCTTGGATCACGCGGCACAACCCGCATACCGTTGTCGCCTTGTTGGCAGGCAGCAGCGAACCCAAGACCAACTGACGCACTTGACCTGCAGTTGATCCGCGCTTTCGCTGTCATTCTCGATACGCTTGCCGTTTACCCAACCCGCCACCGGCCTCTCACATGCCGGCGAAGGCCGATGAAAAAGCCGGTTGTGCAGAATAGGCACAACCGGCTCGTGAAGATTGGTCGGGGCGAGAGGATTCGAACCTCCGACCCCCTGCACCCCATGCAGGTGCGCTACCAGGCTGCGCTACGCCCCGTCGACCAAGCCAAAGACTATAACAGATCACTCCAAGCTCAAGAGCGCGCGCAATGCCTGCAGTTGGCTGCGCAGATCGTCCTGGATGGTGGCGGGCCACATGGCTGGCTCGCCACTCGGCAAGCGCGGAAGTGGCGATGCTG
>JAJZDV010000082.1 GCA_021846025.1 Pseudomonadota bacterium | reverse complement strand
CACCCTTTCCGCCAATTGACGATCACAATCAATAGCCTCGGCACACGGCAAGCAATGGGCTGCACTTGGGCATCTGCAGGCGTGGCAATACCTACCTGCGTACGCTGCTGATTTTCACAACGCTAATACTCGCTCGCCCTGGGCAGACGGTGTGAGCGGTTCGGATCGTGTAGACATTGCAGATCGAAGCGCTCCGTTCAATTCTGGATTCACCTCAAGTCCAAGATGCAAACTTTTGATCTTGCATCTATTTTTGGCCTTTGTTACGCTGCGGGCTAACTTCAGTCATTCACGCCATGCGCCCCCATTTCTGCTCTAAACGTCCAAAATGGGGGTTGTTGTCCATCATGCTCGTGCTCATCTTGTCTGTGACGGGTGCGAGCACTGTGTTGGCGGCCGATCGAGACGGAGCGGTCTCAACAGCCGGCGAACGCGGCAAGGTGATGTCGCATCGCGCTGCCACAAAGAAGCGGCTGGTGAAGCAGCGGGCTGTGGCGCCGATCAAACTGGCCGAACGCCGTCGTGTGCATGCCGTCCTGCCGTCGCGTCGCAGCAAGCGTGAGGCGGGAGCGAGTGCGGCGCGGCGCCTGCCAGTCGTGGCGCGGCGCGTTGTCGCCGATGGACCCATGTCGAGGGCTGAGCTGGCGACGTCGGATGACCCGATTGCCTTGCGCTCCGGATCTGCCCTGGTGATCGATGCGCAAACCAATCAGGTGTTGTTGAGCAAGAACGCGATGGATGTGCGCCCCATCGCCTCGCTCACCAAGTTGATGACGGCTGCTGTGATCCTCGACGCGCATCTGCCCATGGATCAGGTCATCGAAATCACGGATGCTGACATCGACACGCTGAAGTGGAGCAGCTCGCGTTTGCGTCCCGGCATGAAGCTGAGCCGTGAAGAGTTGCTCAAGCTGGCCCTGATGTCGTCCGAGAACCGCGCCGCCCATGCGCTGGCGCGTACGTATCCAGGCGGCATCGACGCTTTCATGCTGGCCATGAACCGCAAGGCGCAGTTGCTGGGCATGACTCAAACGCGCTACATCGACCCGACCGGGCTGTCACCGCAGAATGAATCCAGCGCGCACGATCTTGCGCTGTTGGTCAAGGCCGTCTACGCCTACCCCTTGATCCGGGAGTTCTCCACTCACGAAAAAAGCACTGTTGACGTGGGGCATCGCGAGCTTCAATACCGCAACACCGATCACCTCATTTTCAATCGCGGTTGGGACATCCTGCTGCAAAAAACCGGCTACATCAACGAGGCGGGTCATTGCCTGGTGCTCAATGCTGTGGTGCAGGGGCGCAAGGTCATCGTGGTCCTGCTCGATGCCTGGGGCAAGTACTCCCATTTCGGCGACGCCGAGCGCATTCGCAACTGGATGGAAACTTCAGGGCGTACGGTGCTGACGCGGACTGACCCGTTGCCGACGGATTCTTCCGTGCGACTGATCCGAACCTCGGTCAACGAGTAGGGCTTTGATGCGTCCAGGGAGCGGCACTGGATCGGTTGCCGCCGCACCGTTGAACCATGCACCGGTGCGGAAATCGAGGCACGCGTGGCCTTGCGCAACGGCGCTCTAAATGCGTCGAACGGCGGTGCCACCATGCTTGGGTTTGTAGCCGAGCGCAGCAGAAATGTTGGCCGCCGTGTCCATGACCTTTTCAAGCCAATCCTCCTGCAGCCGGTCTGCCGGTGCTGACAGCGACAGGCCCGCGACTAACTGCCCGGAGTCGTCATAGATGCCGGCTGCCATGCAACGCACGCCAAGCTCCAGCTCTTCGTTGTCACGCGCATGGCCCGACTGCCGCACGCGTGCCAGCTCGCCTTCGAGTTGCGCGGCGTTGGTGATGCTGTTACGGGTGTGGCCAACCAGACCCGTTCGCAAGGCATAAGCCTTGACGCGCAGCGCATCATCGGACGCCAGGAAGAGCTTGCCGACGGAGGTGAGGTGCAAGGGTGCATGCCCCCCCACGGTACGCACCACCTGCATGCCTGAGCGCTCGCTGTAAGTTCGTTCGACGTAGACGATCTCGTCGCCCTGCCGCATGCTCAGGTTCACTGGCTGATGCGTCAGCCGGTGCAACTCCCGCATGGGGCCCAGGGCCACGTCGCGCACACTCAAGCGCGCTTTCACCAAGTTGCCCAATTCCAGCAGCCGCATGCCGAGTCGATAGATTCCGGGTTCGCATCGCTCGATCAGATGCCCCATGGCCATGTCGTTCAGAATCCGGTGGGCGGTCGAGGGATGCAGTCCGGTACGCTCGGCTATTGTTTTCAGCGGCATCGGCTCCGAGTGCGCGGCCAGCACATCCAGAATGGCGAACATGCGCTCGATGACCTGAATGGTGGGCTGCTCGCGATGAACGGTGGAGAATGACGGCTTCATGGCGGCATTTTAGATGGCGAAATGGAAGCCTGTCATCCGGGAAAAATACTGTTCCGCCCCACGGGCTTCGATGCAGGTGAACCCAGGAGGGCGATGCTCATGCCGTGCCCTGCGGGTGCAGAACGTTCTGGATGCATTCAAGACTTTCGATGGCGTCGTGGCGCCATCCGCCTTGTCGCCTGCACCGCATTCCGGCAAGCAACTCCATGCTCATCCAAGACGAGTGCCTCTTCTCGAACATCCGCGAGAAGGCCATGCAGCGGGCGCATTCACCCCTGTCAAGGAACGTGTTCGCGACGGCGTGCTCCCCGACGCATCGCCTGCGATGGCCTGAAGTTCCGCACGCCGATCCGGCGCACATCGACCAACGTTCGATGCAGGCACGTCGTCCCGCACGCGGTCGTTGTCGGTTGAAACGACGGTGTGC
This sequence comes from Pseudomonadota bacterium, assembly GCA_021846025.1. Classification (GTDB taxonomy): domain Bacteria; phylum Pseudomonadota; class Gammaproteobacteria; order Burkholderiales; family Burkholderiaceae_C; genus Thiomonas_A. Next base: position 9,276 of record JAJZDV010000082.1, on the reverse strand, counting down.
TGGAGGAGTTCCGGAACGCAAAAAGGCCACCCGGCGAGGGGTGGCCTTTTTGTGTCAAGTGGTGCCGGAGAGAGGAGTCGAACCCCCGACCTTCGCATTACGAATGCGCTGCTCTACCAACTGAGCTACACCGGCGACAAAGCCTCAGATAGTAACTGATCCGGCGCGTGAAACGGACCCACCGACTGCCAAAGGGCTGCGTCTGGTCAGCCCAACGACGGCGATTCCTGGTGATAGCGTTGCAGAAGGGCAACCTCTTCACTGCTGCCCAGCATGACGGCGGCACGCTGGTGCAGGCTGGTCGGTTGGATGTCGAGAATACGCACGGTGCCCGCCATGGCCATGCCACCGGCTTGTTCCGACAGCAGGGCCATGGGATTGGCTTCGTAGAGCAGGCGCAGCTTGCCGGCGCGGTCTGGTTCGCGCCGATCCCAGGGGTAGAGGAAGACGCCTCCACGGCTGAGCACGCGATGCACATCGGCCACCATGCTGCCGACCCAGCGCATATTGAAGTCCTTGCCGCGCGGGCCATCCATGCCTTGCAGGCATTCGTCGATGTAGCGCTGCACAGGCGGAGCCCAGTGGCGCAGGTTCGACATGTTGATGGAGAACTCGCCTGTGGACTCGGGCACGCGCAGGCCTTCCTGCGTCAGCACAAAACTGCCCTGCTCGCTATCGAGCGTGAACACGGCCACACCGTGGCCGAGCGTGAGCACCAGCGTGGTCTGCGGGCCGTAAGTGCAGTAGCCAGCAGCCACTTGCTGCCGTCCAGGCTGCAGGAAATGCTCGGGACCGACTTCGCTGACGCCATCGGCCAGATGCAGCACCGAGAAAATGGTGCCGATGGTGACGTTGACTTCGATGTTGCTGGAGCCGTCGAGCGGGTCGAACATCAGCAGGTATTCGCCGCGTGGATAGCGGTGGGGGATGACGTGGATGCGCTCCAATTCTTCCGACGCCATGGCGGCTAGGTGTCCGCCCCATTCGTTGGCTTCGAGCAGCACGTCGTTGGCGATGACGTCGAGCTTTTTCTGCACCTCGCCCTGAATATTCTCGCTGCCGGCGCTGCCCATGATGCCGGCACTGGCACCTTTGCTCACGGCGTGGCTGATGCGCTTGCAGGCGCGTGCCACTTGCTCAATGAGCAGGCGCAGCGAGCCGGGGATATGGCCGTGAGTGCGTTCTTGCTCGATGAGCCAGCGCGACAGGCTGATGGTGGTGTCGGACATCGGGATTTCCTGAATGTTGGAGTGAGGGCAGCGGGTGCGGTGTGGATCTGGCCGGCAGCGGATCAGGCCAGGGCCTTGCCCAGGATTTCGCGGGTATCCGCCGACAGCCCTGGGTGGGCTGCGAGCTCACGCATGATGGGCTCGACCACCTGAGCGTAGGGGGGCGCGAGTTTGCGCCAGCGCTCGAGTGCGCGGGTGAGACGGGCGGCGACTTGGGGGTTGATGGCGTCGAGCGCGCGCACCTGCTCGGCCCAGAAGCCGTAACCGGATCCGTCGAGGCGATGGAAGGCCCCGGGGTTGCCTTGGCAGAACGTGGAAATGACGCTGCGCGCGCGATTGGGGTTGCGCATGCTGAAATCGGGACGCTGCATCAGGGCACGAATGGAACCGATCCCGACCCCGGGTGCGCTGGCCTGCAATGCAAACCATTTGTCCAAGACCAGCGGCTCGCGGGCGAACTGTGCGGCAAAGCGATCCAACGCAGCCTGGGCCAACTGAGCGCTGCTGCCCACCAGGGCAGCGAGGGCGTCGAAGCGGTCGGTCATGTTGTCGGCATCCTTCACCAACCGGTAGGCGCGCCCTTGCCACGCCGCATCACCCGTGAGGCAGAGGTAGGACAACGCGAGGTTGCGCAAACCGCGCCGGCCGGCGCCGGCGAAGTCGGGGGTGTAGCCGCTGGTGGGTGCAAGGCCATGCCACGTTTGCTCCCAGTCGGTTTGCAGTTGTTGTGCCAGGGCCAGGCGCATGGTCTGGCGGGTTTGATAGATGCGGGCCGGATCGATTGGGCTGAGCTGCTCGGCGATATAGCCCTCGCTGGGTAACGTGAGCACGAGTTCCTTGAACGCCGGGTCGAGTGCGGTGTCATGCAGCACGGCCCGCAGAGTGTCGAGGTAGGCAGCGTCAAGGCTGAGGTCGTGGTCCCGCACGGCCGGCAGCAGGCGGGCCAGGGCCAGGCGCTGTGCCGCTTCCCAGCGGTTGAAAGGATCGGTGTCGTGGGCCAGGAGCACCAGAAGGTCCGCATCGCTCAGTCCATCGTCCAGCAGCACGGGGGCGGAGAAGCCGCGCAGCAACGAAGGGATGGGCTCAGCATCCACCTCGTGCAGCACGAAGCTCTGCTGCGGCTGGTTGAGCACGAGCAGGGCTTCGGTGCCGCGCGTGCCGGCTTCCATGCGGAAGCTCAGCGCCTCGCCGTCACGGGCCAACAGGCCCAGGCGCACGGGGATGATCTGCGCGTGCTTGTCGGGCTGGCCGGGCGTGGCGGAGCAGGCTTGCGTCAAGCCGAGGGTGTAGCTGCGGGCAGTGGCGTCATAGTGGCCGGTAGCGCGCAAGCGGGGTGTTCCAGCCTGCGCGTACCACAGGCCGAACTGGGATCGGTGCGCGTCCAGCGCCGAACCGGAGTTGGCGTCGGCCATGGCGGCGAGGAAGTCGTCGCAGGTCACGGCCTGGCCGTCGTGGCGGGCGAAGTAGAGCTTCATGCCGGCAGCGAAACCGGCACGGCCCACGAGCGTTTGCATCATGCGTACGACCTCGGCCCCTTTTTCGTAGACCGTGGGGGTGTAGAAATTATCAATGGCGACATAGCTGTCAGGACGCACCGGGTGGGCCATGGGGCCGGCATCCTCGGGGAACTGCACCGAGCGCAGGCTGCGCACGTCCTCGATACGCTTGACCGCGCGGGCCGATTCACCGCCAGTTTGCGCTGCCAGATCCTGGGTGAACTCCTGATCGCGGAACACCGTCAGACCTTCCTTCAGGCTGAGCTGAAACCAGTCTCGGCAGGTGATGCGGTTGCCGGTCCAGTTGTGGAAATACTCGTGACCGACCACCGACTCGATATTCATGTAATCGCCATCGGTGGCGGTGGCCGGGTTGGCCAGCACGTATTTGGTGTTGAAGACGTTGAGGCCCTTGTTCTCCATCGCGCCCATGTTGAAGTCGGAGACGGCCACGATCATGAAGCGGTCGAGGTCCAGGCTCAAGCCGAAGCGCTGTTCGTCCCAGGCCACCGAGTGCACCAGGGACTGCATGGCGTGCTCGGTCTTGTCCAGATCGCCCTCGCGCACATAGACCTGCAGCAGGTGTTCGCGGCCATCGGCCGCCCGGATACGCTGCTCGCGGCCCACCAAACGCCCGGCCACCAGGGCGAACAGATAGCTGGGCTTGGGGAAGGGGTCTTCCCACACCGCCTCCATGCGGCCATCGTCGAGCGGTCGCTGGCTTTTGAGGTTGCCGTTGGACAGCAGCACCGGGTACTTGGCCTTGTCGGCGCGCAGCACCACGGTGAAGCGGCTCATCACGTCCGGACGGTCGGGCCAGTAGGTGATGCGGCGAAAGCCCTCGGCTTCGCATTGGGTGAAGAAGGCATCGCCCGACAGGTACAGGCCCGACAGGCGTGTATTGGCCCGAGGTGAGCAGGCGGTGACGATGTCGAGTTGAAAGGTGTCGGGCAACTTGTCGAGCCGGATGCCACCGTCGGTGGCGGCGTAGACCCAGGCCTTGCCGTCCAGGGTGAGTGACTGCAACGTCAGATCCTCACCGTCCAGCAGCAGCGGGGCGTCGCCCGCAGCGTCGGGCAGACGGCGCACTTGCATGCAGCTTTTCACCCGTGTGCGATCAGGGTCGAGATCGAACGCGAGCGTGACCTGGTCGATTGCATAGGCAGGCTTGGTGTAGTGCAGACGGGAGATCACGGGGGCTTGGTCGGTGCGCATGGCGGTCATCCGGTTGATGCTTCAGGCGGCTGGGGAGATGGCGGCAGAAAGCGGCGCGGCGTGCTCAAAGCCCTTGTTTCAGACTTGCGGAGATGAAGTCGTCGAGGTCGCCGTCGAGCACCTTCTGGGTGTTGGACATTTCCACCCCGGTGCGCAGGTCCTTGATCCGGCTCTGGTCCAGCACATAGCTGCGAATCTGGTGGCCCCAGCCGACATCGCTCTTGCTGTCTTCCAGTTTTTGCTGTTCGGCCTGGCGCTTGCGCAGCTCGTGCTCGAACAGGCGCGAGCGCAGCATGGCCCAGGCTTCGGCACGGTTCTTGTGTTGCGAGCGGTCGTTTTGACATTGCACGACGATGCCCGTGGGAATGTGGGTGATGCGCACCGCCGAATCGGTCTTGTTGATGTGCTGGCCGCCCGCGCCGCTGGCGCGGAAGGTGTCGATGCGGACATCGGCCGGGTTGATGTCGATCTCGATCGAATCATCCACCTCGGGATAGATGAACACGCTGGCAAAGCTGGTGTGACGTCCGCCGGACGAGTCGAACGGGCTTTTGCGCACCAGCCGGTGCACGCCGGTTTCGGTGCGCAACTTGCCGTAGGCGTAATCGCCTTCGACCTTGATGGAAGCGCTCTTCACCCCGGCAACGTCGCCGGCGGATTCCTCCAGCACCTCGACCTTGAAACCCTGGCGCTCGCTGTAGCGCAGGTATTGGCGCAGCAGCATCGAGGCCCAGTCGCAGGCTTCGGTGCCGCCGGCGCCGGCCTGAATATCGATGAAGCAGTTACCGGGGTCCATCGGGTTGGAGAACATGCGGCGGAACTCCATGTCCTCCACGCGCCTGGCTGTGGCTTGCACATCGGCCTCGATCGACAGCAGGGTCGCGTTGTCGCCCTCGTCGCGCGACATCTCGAACAGTTCCTGCTCGTCCGCCAGTTCACGCTCGATGCGCTCGATCTCCAGCACCACGGCTTCGAGACCGCGGTTTTCCTTGCCCAGTTCCTGCGCGCGCTTGGGGTCGTCCCACACCTTGGGGTCTTCCAGCGCGGCGCTGACCTCCCTCAGGCGAGCCGACTTGGCATCGTAGTCAAAGATACCCCCGAAGCGAGCGGGTTCGCTCGAAGAGGTCGCGCAGTTGAGCGGAGAGGGCGTTGAGTTGTTCGGCTTCCATGATGGCTTGTTCGACGTTGAATGGGAAGGCGCGAATTGTCGCACCAGGACAGCGCGGACTTATTTGAAAAAGTCCCGGACCTTGTCGCCCCAGGTCTTGCCTCCAGGCGAATGGCGGTCGCCTCCGCGTTTGAACGACTCGTCGAGTTGCTCCAGCATGCGGCGCTGCTCCTCGCTCAGTTTCACCGGCGTTTCCACCTGGATGTGGCAATACAGGTCGCCGGGGTGGCCGGCATGGATGCCCTTGATTCCCTTGCCGCGCAGGCGCAGGGTCTTGCCTGACTGCGTGCCTTCGGGCAAGTCAATCTCGGCCGGACCGGAAAGGGTGGGTACCTCGATGCGAGAACCCAGCGCGGCAGCGGTCATGCTGACTGGAATCTTGCAGTGCAGGTCGTCGCCGTCGCGCTCGAAAATGCTGTGCGGCTTGATCTGGATTTCCACGTAGAGATCGCCCGAAGGTCCGCCATTCACACCCGGCTCACCGTTGCCGCTCGAGCGGATGCGCATGCCGGTGTCGATGCCAGCGGGAATTTGCACCTCCAGGGTTTTCTGCCGCTGCACGCGCCCCTGGCCGTGGCAGGTGGCGCAGGGCTCCGGGATGATCTTGCCGGTGCCGCCGCAGGTGGAGCAGGTGTGCTGCATGGCGAACGGGCCCATGCGCTGTGTGGTGGCGCCACTGCCCTTGCAGGTCGGGCAGGCCTTGGGCTTGGTGCCGGGCTTGGCGCCACTGCCGTCGCAGGCGTCACAGGTATCCCACGAGGGGATGCGCAACGATTTGTTCACCCCGAGTGCGGCTTCTTCCAGTGACAGGCTGAGCGAGTAGCTGAGGTCGGAGCCGCGATACACCTGCTGCCCGCCGCCGCGTTGTCGACCGCCGGCACCGCCGAAAATCTCCTCAAAAATGCTGCCGAAGTCGCCAAAACCGCCAGCAGCGCCACCGCCCATGCCACCGGCGGAAGGGTCGACCCCGGCATGGCCAAAGCGATCGTAAGCGGCGCGCTTTTGCGGATCGGTCAAGGTTTCGTAGGCTTGCTTGGCTTCCTTGAACTGTTCTTCGGCGGCCTTGTCACCCTGGTTGCGGTCCGGGTGGAATTTCATGGCCAGCTTGCGGTAGGCCTTCTTCAAGGTGTCTGCGTCCGCGTCGCGGGAGACGCCCAGAACCTCGTAAAAATCACGTTTGGCCATGCTTGAAACGATCCCGTATGAAAACGCAAAAAGGGAGGGTGTCAACACCCTCCCCGCAATCAGCATGCGAACGGCATGCCCGTGTGCTCCAGCACGGCGGTCTTCAGGCCTTGCCGTCTTTCACTTCCTTGAACTCGGCGTCGACCACCGTCTCATCGTCGGCATGTCCGGAGTTGCCACCGGCTGAGGCGGCCCCTGCAGCGGCCGCCGCCGCGGCAGGATCCTGGGCGTACATTTTCTCGCCCAATTTCTGGCTGGCGCTCATGAGGGCTTCTGTCTTCGATTCGATGGCCGCCTTGTCGTCCCCTTGGATGGCGTCGTCCACGGCTTTCAAGGCGGTTTCGATCGCGGATTTTTCGCCAGCATCCAGCTTGTCGCCATGCTCGGCCAGCGACTTGCGCACGCCATGCGAGGCAGCCTCGGCCTGGTTGCGGGCATCCACCAGCTCACGCTTCTTGTGGTCTTCAGCGGCATTCACTTCGGCATCGCGCACCATGCGCTGCACCTCATCCTCGCTCAGACCGGAGTTGGCCTTGATGGTGATCTTGTTTTCCTTGCCGGTGCCCTTGTCCTTGGCCGAGACGTGCAAGATGCCGTTGGCGTCGATGTCGAACGTCACCTCGATCTGCGGCGTGCCGCGAGCAGCCGGCGGAATGCCTTCGAGGTTGAACTCACCCAGCAGCTTGTTGCCCGAAGCCAGCTCGCGCTCCCCCTGGAACACTTTGATGGTCACGGCCGGCTGGTTGTCGTCGGCCGTGGAATACACCTGGGTGTGCTTGGTCGGGATCGTGGTGTTGCGCTTGATCATGGGCGTCATCACGCCACCCAGGGTTTCGATCCCCAGGGTGAGTGGAGAGACGTCCAGCAGCAGCACATCCTTGCGGTCACCGGCCAGCACCGAGCCCTGGATGGCGGCGCCCACGGCCACGGCTTCGTCCGGATTCACGTCCTTGCGCGGGTCCTTGCCGAAGAACTCCTTGACCTTGTCCTGCACCTTGGGCATGCGCGTCATGCCACCCACCAGGATGACGTCGGAGATGTCGCCGATCTTCACACCCGCGTCCTTGATGGCCTTGCGGCAGGGTTCAATGGTGCGTTCGATCAGCTCTTCCACCAAGGCTTCGAGTTTGGCGCGTGTGAGCTTCAGGCTCAGGTGCTTGGGGCCGCTGGCATCGGCGGTGATGTAGGGCAGGTTGATTTCGGTCTGCTGGCTGCTGGACAACTCGATCTTGGCCTTCTCGGCTGCGTCTTTCAGGCGCTGCAGCGCAAGCACGTCCTTGGACAGATCGACGCCCGATTCCTTCTTGAACTCGGCAACGATGTAATCCATGATGCGCTGGTCGAAGTCCTCGCCGCCGAGGAAGGTGTCGCCATTGGTGGACAGCACTTCGAACTGCTTTTCACCGTCGACATCGGCAATTTCGATGATGGAGATGTCGAAGGTGCCTCCACCCAAGTCGTACACCGCAATCTTGCGGTCGCCTTTACCGACCTTGTCCAGGCCGAAAGCCAGCGCCGCAGCGGTCGGCTCGTTGATGATGCGCTTCACATCCAACCCGGCAATACGCCCGGCATCCTTGGTGGCCTGGCGCTGGCTGTCGTTGAAATAGGCTGGCACGGTGATCACGGCTTCGGTCACGTCCTCGCCGAGGTAGTCTTCGGCGGTCTTCTTCATTTTGCGCAGCACTTCGGCCGAGATCTGCGGCGGCGCCAGTTTCTTGCTGCGCACGTCGACCCAGGCATCGCCGTTATCGGCGCGCACGATGCTGTAGGGCATCATGCCGATGTCCTTCTGCACTTCCTTTTCCTCGAACTTGCGACCGATCAGGCGCTTCACCGCGTACAGCGTGTTGCGCGGATTGGTCACCGCCTGGCGCTTGGCCGGAGCGCCGACCAGGATTTCACCGTCCTCCATGTAAGCGACGATGGACGGCGTGGTGCGCGCGCCTTCGCTGTTCTCAATGACCTTGGGGGCACCGCCCTCCATCACTGCGACGCAGGAATTGGTGGTGCCAAGGTCGATGCCGATGATTTTTGCCATGTCGAACTCCGTCTATGTCGTTGGTATTTTGCTGGCCGTGGGGGCGAGTGGTGAAGATTGGCCGCCGCCCGGCGCTCATGTGCATCAAATGCTGCCGTTTCCTTCGGATTCAAGCGCCCGGCTGGTCGTTCATGCCGGCGGCCGGCTCTGCGGCCGCCGCGACCGTCACCATCGCTGGCCGCAAGGTGCGCTCGGCCAGGGCGTAGCCCTTTTGCAACACGCTCACCACGGTGTTGGCCGCTTGTTGCGCGGGCACCGAGGCGATGGCCTGATGCCGACTGGGGTCGAAGCGCTCGCCTGTGGCCGGAATCACTTCCTGGATGCGGCTGCGTTCGAAAGCACCACGCAACTGGCTGAGGGTCAGTTCCACGCCCCTCTTCAGCGCCTCGATACTGCCGCTTGTGTCGGCCAGCGCAGCCTCCAGACTGTCTTTCACCGGCAGTAGCTCCTGAGCCATGGCTTCGACGGCGAATTTGCGCGCCTTGGCGGTTTCCTCTTCGGCACGGCGCCGTGTGTTTTCGGCTTCGGCCTTGGCACGCAGGAACTGGTCTTTGAGCGTGTCGAGCTCATCCTGGGCGATTTTCAGGGCTTGCTCCAGTGCATCGGGTGCTTCGTCTTGCGGCGAGTTTGTGGCCTGGAGATCGTTGGGCTGGGGTGCGGTGGGCTGTTCGGCGGACGGCATGGACATGGGGCAGTTGGGTTGGGCGTGAAGCGGAAAACGACAAATCTGCCATGAGTTGGGGGCAAGCCGTCCGAATTCAAGGCATGCGACCCGGATTTTCCGGAAGCGGCGCCGTCGAGTTGACTTGCCTGGGGCTGTAGAACACCACGCTATCGCGGAAGTTCAGGCGCTGGAGGCCGAAGGCCAGGCCGGAGCGCAAGAAGCTGGGCAGACGGCTGCGAGCCACCCACACCGCCACCGCCTGGCCCCGGGCACGCGCC
>JAJZDV010000081.1 GCA_021846025.1 Pseudomonadota bacterium | reverse complement strand
AACGCCGTGCCGGCGCGGCACCTGCGCGCCATCCGGCACGCCGCCGATGCACTCCCCACGCCCTCGGCCGATCCGGTCGGTCTCAAGCCAAGGACAGGGCGCCATCGGGTTCCGCCCGAGCCTGTCCTTGCGGAACCGAGACGGTGCTGGCGTCGCGCAGCGCGCTCCGGCTCTGGAAATAGGCTGCCGGGGTGGTTCCCAGGGCTTGGCGAAACACCTTGATGAAGGCGCTGACGCTGTCATACCCCAGCGACAGCGCCACATGCTTGACGGCCTGCCCCGTGGCCAGCCATTCCAGCGCCTGCGTCAAGCGGGCCCATTGCCGCCATTGCGCGAAAGTCATGCCGGTTTCCTGCACGAATTTGCGGCTCAGGCTGCGCGGGCTGATGTCCGCCCAGTGCGCCCACTGCTCGAGACGCCGGGGGTTGGCGACATCGGCCAGCAGGGCGCGGGCAATGGCCAGCAGGCGCGCATCCGTGGGCCACGGCAATTGCAGCGGCTCGGTCGGTGTCTGGCGGATTTCGTCCAGCAGCACCAGCAGCAGGCGCATTTGCGCCGGGCCCAAGGGCTTGTCGGGCGCCCAGGCCACGGCCCGCTGCATCACCATCACGGCCAGCGGGCTGGCCTGGAAATTGGTGGGATCGGCCGGCAGGTCGCCGCAGAACGCGGCGGCCAGGAACGCGCCGAAACCCGCCGTGGGGCCGTAGGACTGCACCGCGTGCGGCACGCCGGGCGGCATCCAGCCGATGCCGCGTGGCGGCGCAAGGAAGCGTCCGCGTGCGGTCTCGACCGTGACCAAGCCCTCGGTCAGCAGGAACAGGGTGCCGCGCGCGTGCACGTGCGGGGTCGGGTCGAAGGCCAGCTCGTTGCGCACGCTCACGGCAATGAGTTCGGCACCGCCGCCGCTGTCGATGATCTGCTGGATGTCACAAGGCAGTCCCATGATTCTGGTTTGGCTGGTTTGCGATACAAGTTGGCATAGTAAAGCGACTACGCCAGGATTTGTCCCTCTAAGATGCGCGGGCTGCTCGGTTTGGGCTCCGGCAGGAATTGGGGTCTATCCCTAGAATCGGCTCTCATTGCCGGTGCGACCCGCGCAAGTCGGCGCGAGGGCTCACCCCGTGCCGATGCTCCGCCGGCGCGCTCGTCGTCACCACGCCGCACTGCAAACAGGACTCGATGGCTATGCACCGATTGACCGCGCCCCGGCGCGCCTTATGGATGGCCCTGGGCACCGCGCTGCTGGCGGGCTGCACCACGGTCGGGCCGAACTTCAAGACCCCGGCGGCACCCACGGTGGCTGGCTACACGCGCGCAGCATTGCCGGCTGCCACCGCATCGGCACCGGGATCCCTGGGCGGGGCGCAGAACGTGGCCGCGACCCCTGCGGTTGCCGCCGAGTGGTGGAGCAGCTTTGGTTCGGCGCAGCTCGATGCGCTGGTGGCCCAGGCGCTGCAGAACAGCCCAACCTTGGCTGCGGCCGAAGCCACCTTGCGCCAGGCGCAGCAAACCTATGCGGCACAAGCCGGCTCCACGCTGTATCCCACGGTCAACGCCAAGCTCGGCGCCAGCCGCAATGCCTCCAATGCATCGAGCTTCGGCCAGAATGGAGGCGGCCAAAACATCTACAACCTTTACAGTGCCGGCATCGCCGTGGGCTACAACCTCGACTTGTTCGGGGGCAACCGCCGCGCGCTCGAAGCCCTGGCGGCGCAGGCCGATTACCAGGCCTACCAGCTGGCCGGCGCCCGACTGTCCCTGGCTGGCAATGTGGTCACCACCGCATTCGGCCAGGCTCAGGTGGCGGCGCAGATCGAGGCCACCGAAGCCATCCTGAAGGCGCAGCAAAGCCAGCTCGCTATTGCCCACAAGCGCTTCGAACTCGGCGCCGCCGCCAGGGCCGATGTGCTGACCCTGCAAACCCAGGTGGAGCAAACCCGTGCCACCTTGCCGCCGCTGCGCAACAAGCTGGAGCAGGCCGACCATCTGTTGGCCATACTGATCGGCCAGGCGCCGGGCAGCGCCGACGTGCCGCGCTTCAATCTGGCCGACTTCCAGTTGCCCGCGACCCTGCCTCTGGTCGTGCCCTCCGAGCTCGTGCGGCAACGTCCTGACATCCAGGCCTCCACCGCGCTGCTGCACGCGGCCACGGCGCAGTATGGGGTGGCGGTGTCCAACCTCTACCCGCAGCTCAACCTCAGCGCCAGCCTGGGTACGCAGGCGCTCACCACCGGCGCGCTGTTCGGGCCGGGCTCCATGATCTGGAGCCTGGCCGGTTCGTTGGCGCAGCCGCTGTTCAACGCCGGGCTGAAGGCTGGAGCGAATGCCGCCGAAGCCAGCCTGCAAGCCGCCGGGGCGAACTACCAGCAGACCGTGCTGCAGGCGCTGCGCAATGTGGCCGATGCCCTGCGCCAGCTCGACAACGACGCCCAGACCTTGCAGGCACAGGCCGCGGCCGACGCCTCGGCGCAGGAATCGCTCAAGCTCGTCGAGCAGCAATACAAGCTCGGCGCGGCCAGTTACCTGCAATTGCTCACCGCACAACAGCAGGCGCAGCAGACCCGCATCGGCCTGATCGCCGCGCAGGCAGCGCGTCTGGCCGACAGTGCAGCCCTCGACCAGGCCATGGGCGGCGGCGTGGTCACCACGGCCGGACCGGCCGTGGCGCCCTGAGGCCCGGCCTTCAAATCCTTGCACAAACAAGACAGCAAAACGGAGTCATCGATGACCAAAGGCACCACCAAACGCATGATCATCATGCTCATCATCGCCGCCGTGGTGGTAGGCGGCCTGGTGTGGTTTCAGCAGTTCAAGACCACCATGATCGGCAAGGCGATCAAGGGCATGTCCAATCCGCCCCAGACCGTGTCCACGATGGTGGCGCGGGAGTCGAGCTGGCAGCCCACGGTGGAGGCGCTGGGTAACCTGAGCGCCAGCCAGCAGGCCAGTCTGAGCGCCGAAGTCGGCGGCCTGGTGACGGCGATTCATTTCGATTCGGGCGAGAAGGTTCGCGCCGGCAAGGCGCTGGTGGAGCTCAACCCGTCGCCGCTGAAAGCCCAGCTCGCTCAACTGCAGGCGCAGGCGGCGCTGGCCGAGCTCAACCTCAAGCGCGACACCGCGCAGCTCAAGGTGCAGGCCATCAGCCAGGCCGTGGTCGATACCGACGCCGCCACGCTGAAAAGTGCGCAGGCCCAGGTTGCGGCGCAGCAGGCGCTGATTGCGCAGAAGACCATCGCCGCCCCGTTCAGTGGCCAGCTGGGCATCCGCCAAGTCAATCTGGGCCAGTATCTGGCGCCCGGCACGGCCGTGGTCACGCTGCAGAAACTCGACCCGATGGAGGTCGATTTCACCGTGCCGCAGAACCAGATCGATCTGGTGCATGTGGGCATGCGCGCCGAGGTCCAGACCAGCGCCGTACCCGGCAAGACCTTCGAGGCCGAGGTCACGGCGGTCGAGCCCCAGGTCAACACCACCACCCGCAACCTCACGGTGCGTGCCCGCGTGCCCAACCCTCGGGGGGAATTGCTGCCCGGGGTGTTTGCCACGGTGCACATCACCCAGGGCAAGCCGCAGGAGTACGTCACGCTGCCCAATGCCGCCGTGGCCTACAACCCCTACGGCGCCACGGTGTTCATCGTCAAAGACGACGGCAAGGGCCCGGACGGCAAACCCAAGTTGATTGCCGAGCAGCGCTTCATCACCACCGGCCCGACGCGCGGCGACCAGGTGGCGGTTCTGAAGGGGGTGAAGGCCGGCGAGACCGTGGTGACGGCCGGTCAGCTCAAGCTGCGCAACGGCTCGCCCATTCTGGTGAACAACAGTGTGCAACCGGCCAGCAGCGCGAACCCGCAAGTGCCGAACTCCTGAACCCGCCTGAACCTCCGAGCGTCGAAACGGGGCATCGAGCCCGAACGTCCAATCCGAACACCACGCGGCATCGCACATGAACAAGAAATTCACCGACATTTTCATCGCGCGCCCGGTGCTGGCCACCGTGGTCAGCCTGGTGATTCTGGTGCTGGGCCTGCGCTCGGTCGGCTTGCTGCCGGTGTTGCAGTACCCCTACACGCAGAACGCCGTCGTCACCATCACCACCGCCTACCCCGGCGCCGACGCCAATCTGGTGGCCAGCTTCATCACCACGCCGCTGGAAAACGCCGTCGCCCAGGCCAACGGCATCGACTACATGACGTCGAGCAGTGTGCAGGGCGTGAGCACCATCACCGCGAACCTGCGCCTGAACTACGACCCGGACAAGGCCCTCACCGAGATCAACACCAAGGTCAACTCGGTGCTCAACCAGTTGCCGCCGGCGGCGCAAAAGCCCGTGCTGACCGTGAGCATCGGCCAGACCATCGATGCGATGTACATGGGCTTTTACAGCAAGGTGCTCAAGCCGAACCAGATCACCGACTATCTCGTGCGCACGGTGCAACCGAAGTTGCAGGCCATCGAGGGGGTGCAGACCGCCGAGCTGCTCGGGGCGAAGAATTTCGCCCTGCGCGCCTGGCTCAATCCGCAGAAGCTGGCCGCCTATGGACTCACGGCGGCCGATGTCTACACGGCGCTGTCGGCCAACAATTACCTGGCCGCGACGGGCAACGCCAAGGGCCAGATGGTGCAGATCAACCTCTCGGCCAACACCGATCTGAAGTCGCTCGCCGGCTTTCGCAACATGGTGGTCAAAAGTGTGAACGGCCAGGTGGTGCGGCTGGACGATGTGGCCAACGTCACCCTGGGCTCGGATGACTACAACACGTCGGTGGCGTTCGATGGCAAGTCGTCGGTGTTCATCGGCATCCAGGTCGCCCCCGGGGCCAACCTGCTCAGCGTGGTGGCGCGCGTGCGCAAGGCCTTCCCCGATATCCAGTCGCAACTGCCGGCCGGATTGCAAGGGCAGATCGTCTACGACTCGACCAAATTCGTCACCTCGTCGATCGACGAGGTGGTGAAAACGCTGTTCGAGGCCATCCTCATCGTCACCGCGGTGGTGTTCATCTTCCTCGGCTCGCTGCGTTCGGTCATCATTCCGCTGATCGCCATTCCGTTGTCCATCATCGGCACCTTCACGGTGATGCTGGCCTTGGGGTATTCCATCAACCTGCTCACGCTCTTGGCCATCGTGCTGGCGATCGGACTGGTGGTGGATGACGCCATCATCGTGGTGGAGAACGTCAGCCGCCACCTCGAGGAGGGCATGACGCGATTCGACGCCTCGGTGCGCGCGGCGCGCGAGCTGGCCAATCCCATCATCGCCATGACCATCGTGCTGGTGGCGGTGTACGTGCCCATCGGCTTCATGGGGGGCTTGACCGGAGCGCTGTTCACCGAGTTTGCCTTCTCCCTGGTCGGCACGGTGGTCATGTCGGCCATCATCGCCCTGACCTTGTCGCCGATGATGTGCTCGCGGCTGCTGAAGGCGCCCGACCCGCAAAGCCGCAGCTGGCAGGACCGCCTGGTGCTGTTCCTCGACCACAGTTTCGAGCGCCTGCACAAGCGCTACGAGCGCACCCTGCACGGCTCGCTGAACTTCCTGCCGGTGACGGCGGTGATGGCCATCATCATCCTCGGCTCCATCTATTTTCTCTACAGCACCTCCAAGTCCGAGTTGGCGCCGCAGGAAGACCAGGGTGTGCTCATCTCCATCGCCTTCAACAATCCCACGGCCACGCTGGCGCAACGCGAGCTGTATTCCAAGCCGGTCTACGACGTCTTCAAGTCCTTCCCCGAGAACGACCATGTCTTCCAGTTCAACACGCCCAGCCAGGTGATTGCCGGCATGGTGCTCAAGCCCTGGGATCAGCGGTCGAAAACCACCAACCAGCTGCAGCCGGTGCTGCAGCAAAAGCTCAATCACATTGCCGGCTCGCAGATCGCGGTGTTCCAGCCACCTTCGCTGCCGGGTGCGCGCGGCCTGCCGGTGCAGTTCGTCATCACCACCACCGAGCCGTTCGACAAGCTCTACGCGGTCTCGCAGCAGTTTCTGCAGCAGGCGCTCAAGAGCGGCAAGTTCATCTTCCTGCAGTCGGACCTGCGCATCGACCTGCCGCAGACGCGCATCGAGATCAACCGCAACATGGCGGCCCAGCTCGGCTTGACCATGCAGGACATCGGTTCGTCGCTCTCGGCCATGCTGGGCGGCGGCTATGTCAATTTCTTCGAGCTGGACGGGCGCTCGTACAAGGTCATCCCGCAAGTCGAGCAGCGCTTTCGCCTCAACCCCGATCAGCTGCAGCATTACTACGCCCGCAGCAGCAGCGGCGCGATGGTGCCGCTGTCCACCGTGGTGCAACTGAAAACCACGGTCCAGCCCGAGACCATCAACCATTTCCAGCAGCTCAATTCGGCCACCATCCAGGGCGTGTCCATGCCCTTCGTGGCGCAGGGCCAGGCGCTCAGTGACCTCAAGCAACTGGCGCAGCGCACGTTGCCGGCCGGCTACAGCTTCGACTATGCCGGGCCTTCGCGCCAGTTCGAGCAGGAATCCGGCGGCCTGGTGCTGACCTTCGCCTTCGCCCTGGTCATCATCTTCCTGGCGCTGGCGGCGCAGTTCGAGAGCTTCCGCGACCCCATCATCATCCTGGTGTCGGTGCCCATGGCCATCTCCGGCGCGTTACTGTTCATCAACCTCGGCATCGGGGGGGCGTCCCTCAACATCTACACCGAAGTCGGCCTGGTCACGCTCATCGGCCTGATCTCCAAGCACGGCATCCTGATCGTGGAATTCGCCAACAACCTGCAGCGCGAAGGCCGAACCAAGCGTGAGGCCATCGAGCACGCCGCCGGCATGCGCCTGCGACCCATCCTCATGACCACCGCAGCCATGGTGCTCGGCGTCGTGCCGCTCATCACCGCCACGGGTGCCGGAGCCGTCAGCCGCTTCAACATGGGCCTGGTGATCGCCACCGGCCTGTCCATCGGCACGGTGTTCACCCTGTTCGTGGTGCCGGCGATGTACATGATGCTGGGCGCCGATCACAGCCATGAAGCCCGCGCCCAAGCCTTGCGCGACGCCGAGGCCGGTCAGGCAACGAGCGACGCGGGTCCTCCCGCCGCAACGCAGGGCAGCTAGGAACCGGAGAACCGGGCTGGCAGCAGCCGGTGGCGGCCGATGCCGCCGCGCTGGTCTTGCTGCTGCGCCGGTGTGGCGCCTGTTGACCCACCGCTGCGGAGAGGTGAGGAGGGCCGAGGCGAGGCGAGGCTCGCCGCGCCCTCGGGACAAGCGGGGCGCGGCGTTCAGACCAGCCGGTCGGCCGCTCTTTGCACCGCCTGCAGCTTGCGTGCGCTGCGGCGTTCCCAGTCGGCAGCCTGATCTTCGTCCACCGGACCGACATGGAAGTAGCGCGCCTGCGGGTGGGCGAGGTAGAACCCGCTGACGCTGGCGGCCGGCAGCATGGCCCAGTTCTGCGTCAGACGCATGCCGATGTCACCCGCGGCGAGCACGCGGAACATGGCTTCCTTCACCGAATGCTCCGGGCAGGCAGGGTAGCCGGGGGCGGGGCGGATGCCGCGGTATTGCTCGGCGATGAGCTGGGCGTTGCTGAGCTGCTCGTCCGCCGCGTAGCCCCAGAAATCGGTCCGCACGCGCAGGTGCATCCATTCCGCCATGGCCTCGGCCAGGCGGTCGGCCAGGGCCTTGAGCAGGATGGCGTTGTAGTCGTCGAAAGCGGCCATGAAGGCCTCCACCTTCGCCTCCACCCCTAGCCCTGAAGTGACCGCAAAGAGGCCGATGTGGTCCTCGCCGGCCCCCCTTGGCGCGATGAAATCGGCCAGCGCCAGATTCGGTCGCAACACACCGTCGACCACCGGACGCTCGGTCTGCTGGCGCAGGCCATGCCAGGTCATCAGCTCGGTCGTGCGGCTGGCGTCGGCGTAGAGCACGATGTCGTCGTCGCCGACGCTGTTGGCGGGGTAGAGGCCGATGACGGCATGGGCCTGCAGCCAGCGGCCGTCGACGATGCGCTTGAGCATGGCCTGGGCATCGGCGAACACCTTGCGCGCCTGCTCGCCGACCACGGCGTCCTCCAGGATGGCGGGGTAAGGGCCGGCCAGATCCCAGGTCTGGAAGTACGGCCCCCAGTCGATGAAGGTCGCGACGTCGTGCAGATCGACATTGCGAAACACCCGCCGGCCGATGAACTTGGGCGCTGGCGGCAAGCCCTGCGACCAGTCCAGCTTGAGCTTGTTGGCGCGGGCTGCGGCCAGCGTCACCAGCGGGGTTTGCTTCTTGCCGGCATGCTGGGTGCGGATGCGGTCGTAATCGGCCAGAGTCTCGGCGACGAAACGCCCGGCTTGATCCGACAGCAGGCTCTGCGTGATGCCCACGCTGCGCGAAGCGTCGGGCACGTAGACCACCGGGCCGTCGTAATGTGGCGCGATCTTCACCGCGGTGTGCACCCGGCTGGTGGTGGCGCCGCCGATGAGCAGCGGGATTTTCTTCATGCGGAAATAAGCGTCGCGCTGCATCTCGGCGGCCACGTATTGCATCTCTTCCAGACTGGGCGTGATGAGGCCGGAGAGGCCGATGACGTCGGCCCCTTCCACCTTGGCGCGTGCCAGGATGTCCTGGCACGGCACCATCACGCCCATGTTCACGACGTCGAAGTTGTTGCACTGGAGCACAACGGTGACGATGTTCTTGCCGATGTCGTGCACATCCCCCTTGACCGTGGCGATGACGATCTTGCCGCGCGACTTCACATCGCCGCCAGCCGCCTCGATCAGGCGTTTTTCCTCCTCGATGTAAGGCAGCAGATGCGCCACCGCCTGCTTCATCACCCTGGCGCTCTTGACCACCTGCGGCAGGAACATCTTGCCCTGGCCGAACAGGTCGCCGACGATGTTCATGCCGTCCATCAGCGGGCCTTCGATCACCGCCAGCGGGCGCCTGCCCTCGGCGGCAAAGCGGGCGCGCAGCTCCTCGGTGTCTTCGGTGATGAAGTCGGTGATGCCATGCACCAGCGCATGGCTCAGGCGCTGCTCCACCGCATGCGCACGCCAGGCGTTTTTCTCGCTCTCGTCCCGGGCCTTGCCCTTGACCGACTCGGCCATGTCCACCAGGCGCTCGCCGGCGTCGGGGCGGCGGTCCAGCACCACGTCCTCCACCGCCGTGCGCAGCGCAGGGTCGAGCTCGTCGTACACGCCCATCTGTCCGGCGTTGACGATGCCCATGTCCATGCCGGCCTTGATGGCGTGATACAGGAACACGGTATGAATGGCCTCGCGCACGCCGTCGTTGCCGCGAAAGCTGAACGACACATTGCTCACGCCGCCCGAGACCTTCGCGCCGGGTAGATGTTGCTTGATCCAGGCCGTGGCTTCGATGAAGTCCACGGCGTAATGGTTGTGGTCCTCGATGCCGGTGGCGATGGCGAAGATGTTGGGGTCGAAGATGATGTCCTCGGGCGGGAAACCCACCTCGTCCACCAGGATGCGGTAAGCCCGCTCGCAGATCTGGATCTTGCGCCGGAAGGTGTCGGCCTGCCCCTGCTCGTCGAACGCCATGACCACGGCGGCGGCGCCGTAACGCCGCACCAGCCGCGCCTGGCGGCGGAATTCCGCCTCCCCCTCTTTCATCGAGATGGAGTTGACGATGGCCTTGCCCTGCACGCAACGCAAGCCGGCCTCGATCACGCTCCACTTCGAGCTGTCGATCATCACCGGCACGCGGGCGATGTCCGGCTCGGACGCCATCAGGTTGAGAAACCGCACCATCGCCGCCTGGCTGTCGAGCATGGCCTCGTCCATGTTCACGTCCACCACCTGCGCGCCGTTTTCCACCTGCTGCCGCGCCACGGCCAGGGCACGGTCGAACTCGCCGGCCAGAATCATCCGGGCAAAGACCTTGGAGCCGGTGACGTTGGTGCGCTCGCCGATGTTGACGAACAGCGAACCCGGCCCGACGACCAGCGGCTCCAGGCCCGACAGCAGCAGCGGTGGAGGCATGGCGGAGTCGGAGGCGGCGATGTCAGCGGGCGCGGTCATGGGTCAGGTGTCTGGGGCAACCCGCGTTGCTTGACGCGGTGCGAGAATGTAAAGCGATTTTCAAAACCAGAAGATTCTAGGCAACGCTCCATGCCCTTGTTTCGCCGCCCACCCGCGTCACGCGCCTCGCCCACCTTGCGCGACTGGACGCCACGCATCGTCGATGTGCTGCTGCGCATGCCGTCCTGGCTGCGTCTGAGCAGGACCGAAGCGCGCATCCTCGCCGGGTACATGGACATCCAGTTCGTGCCGGCGGGCATCGTCTTCATCCGTCAGGACGACCCCACCCACGCCGACGGCATGATGCTGCTGCTGGACGGCGAGGTCAGTGTGGAGAAAAGCGCCAACCAGCAGGCCGACAGCCTGGTCGTGTCGATCGCTCAGCCCGGCGCGCTGTTGGGCGAAATGGGCATTCTGAACGACGCGCCGCGCTCGGCCAGCTGCGTGGCCTACACCGACGTGGTGCTGGCGCTGCTCACGCGCGAGGCGCTGGAGCGCCTGGTCAGCGAGTTTCCGCCGGTGGCCGCCAAGCTCGCGCTGGGCATCGCTTCGCGCCTGGCCGAGCGCCTGCGCTCGACCTCCAGCAAGCTCTCCACGCTGTCGCAAGTCACGGCGGCGATGCACCCGACGCTCGATGCCTCCACGCTTGCCGGCGGACTCAAGCGCAACAAGGCGCGCCGGCAGTAGGCGACAAGCACCGCCAGTGCATCCACCGCCGTCCCGGAGCGCCTCGATGCCCCCCATGCCGCGCCCCAGACCCGCCGATGTTCTCGCCTGCATGGACCGGGGCGCGTCCCTGGCCGAGGTCATGGCCTGCCTGCTCGAAGCCCTGCAGCAGCGCGACCCGGACACGCTCGCGGCGCTTGCGGCGCAGAGCGCGCGCATTGCCGACTATGCAGCCCGGCTCGAGCAGGAGCGCAGCGAACATGTTCACATCCTGGACCTGGCCATCGGGGGCAGCGGCACCGGCATCTGGGATCGCGACGTCCAGGCTGGAACCATCCGCTATTCCCCAGGCTGGGCTGCCATTCTGGGGTTTGACGCCGACGAACTCTCGACGCGGATCGAGGACAGCTACGGGCGCATCCATCCCGACGACCTGCCCAAGGTTCGTGCCGCGATGCAGGCGCATTTCGAACAACGCACGCCCGACTACACCGTGGAGCACCGCATCCGCTGCAAGGACGGCAGCTACAAATGGATTGCCAGCCGCGGCAAGGTCGTGCGCCGCGATGCCCAGGGCCAGGCGCTGCGCATGGTGGGCACCACCACCGACATTTCCGCCCTGCGCGTGCTCTCGGCGCAACTGCAGCAGCATGTCGAACTCATCACGCACCTGACCGACCAGGTGCCGGGGCTGGTGGTCCAGTACCGCCTGTCGCCACAGGGGCTGGCGGCGGTGACCTATGCCAGCGCCGGCATCCGCGAGATCTATGAACTCACCCCCGAGCAGGTGGCGCAGGATCCGTCGTTGATCGAGCGCGCCATCCATCCGAGCGATCGGGCGGGCTACCGCGCCTCGCTCGCCGAGTCGGCCGAGCGGCTGACGCCCTGGCATCGCGAGTACCGCGTGCAACTGCCCGCCCAGGGCGTGCGTTGGCGTCTGGCGGATGCGCGCCCCAGCCGCCTGCAGGACGGCAGCACCGTCTGGCATGGTTTCGTCACCGACATCACCGAGCGCAAGGAAACCGAGCGGCAGTTGCTCCAGCTCGCTTCGCTCGATGATCTGACGCAACTGCCCAACCAACGCAGCTTCATGGCGCGCATGGAGCAGGAGCTGGCGCGCCTGCGCGACTCCGCCCAGGCCCGGGCGACGGTGCTGATGTGCGACCT
Organism: Pseudomonadota bacterium; assembly: GCA_021846025.1. GTDB lineage: Bacteria > Pseudomonadota > Gammaproteobacteria > Burkholderiales > Burkholderiaceae_C > Thiomonas_A. The sequence continues at coordinate 372 of JAJZDV010000081.1, read as the reverse complement.
CGACCATTTCAAGCGCATCAACGACCGCTACGGCCACGTCAGGGGCGATCGGGTGCTGCAGCACTTTGCCGCCATCCTGCGCAGTCAGCTGCGCAAGGACGATGGCGTGGGTCGTGTCGGTGGCGAGGAATTCGCCGTGGTGCTGTCCGGAGCGAGCCCGGCGCAAGCCCTGCTCTTCGCCGGCCGCGTGCAAAAGCGAACCCTGGATACGCCCTGGATCGAGGGCGACACGCGCATCGCCCTGACCGTGAGCATCGGCATCGCCACCATGCTGGCGGACGACGCCGACATCGCCGCTTCGCTGTCCCGCAGCGACAAGGCCCTCTACCGCGCCAAGCGCGCGGGGCGCAACCGCATCGAACTCGGCGAGTC
>JAJZDV010000080.1 GCA_021846025.1 Pseudomonadota bacterium | reverse complement strand
TCGGTGAGCATGGCTGCCGCCAGCGTGAAACTGGCGGAAACCGTGTTCGAGGACCTGGCCGACTGCCGCGTGCTGTTCATCGGCGCCGGCGACATGATCGAGCTCGTCGCCACCCATTTCTCGGCGCGCAAGCCGCGCTACATGGCCATTGCCAACCGCACGCAGGAGCGCGGCTCCAAGCTGGCGGCGCAATTCGGCGCCGAGGCCATGCGCCTGGCGGATGTGCCGCAGCGGCTGCCCGAGTTCGACGTGGTCATCACGTCCACGGCCAGCACCCTGCCCATCATCGGCCTGGGCGCGGCCGAACGCATGGTCAAGCAGCGCCGCCACAAGCCGGTGGTGATGGTCGATCTGGCCGTGCCGCGCGACATCGAGGCCGAGGTCGGCGAGTTGCCTGACGTCTACCTCTACACCGTGGACGACCTCGCCGAGCTGGTCCGCACCAACAGTGAAAAACGCCAGGCCGCGGTGCAGCAGGCCGAGGCCATCATCGAGACCCGGGTGCAGGGCTTCCTGCAGTGGATGGACAGCCGCGAGCAGGTGCCGCTGATCCTGCAATTGCAAGACGTCAGCCGCCAGTGGCAGGCCGCCGAACTCGATCGCGCGCGCAGGCAACTGGCGCGTGGCGAAGACACCGAGGCGGTGCTCGACATGCTGGCGCGCAATCTGTCGCAAAAATTCATGCATAACGCCTACGCCGCCATGCACCACAGCGACCCCGCCCATCGCGATCAAGTCGCGCGCGCCGTGCAGCGCCTGTTTCTCACGCCGCACCGCGGCTGCGGCAGCCATGCCGACAGCGGCGATGGCCACGGCAGCGACGTCAACAACACCTAGCTGAACCGGCAGCGCGTGCCGGGCCGCAAGCCTGCGCCGCACGCTGCCCGAGTTCGCGCCTGCGCTGCGCACCTCCACACGCCCTCCATGAAACCCTCCCTGCGCGACAAGCTCGCCGCCATGCTGCGCCGCATGGACGAGATCGACGCCCTGCTCGGCGCACCCGACAGCGCCACCGACCCGTCTCGCCTGCGCGCCCTGGGCAGCGAGCGCGCCGAGCTGGCGCCTGTGGCCGCGCTCTACGCCGAGCTGCTGCAGGCCGAAGCCGAGCACGCCGACGCCCAGGCGCTGCTGGCCGAGCCCGAGATGCGCGCCCTGGCGCAGGACGAAATCGCCTCCACACAGCAGCGCATGGCCGCACTCGAGACCACGCTGCAAACCGCCCTGCTGCCACGCGACCCGGACGACCGCAAGCCCGCATTCCTCGAGGTGCGCGCCGGAACCGGAGGCGACGAGTCGGCGCTGTTCGCCGCCGACCTGCTGCGCATGTACACCCGCTATGCCGAGCGCTGCGGCTGGCGCTGCGACGTCGTCAGCCATGCCGACAGCGACCTCGGCGGCGTGAAAGAGGCCGTGGTGCGCATCAGCGGCGAGGGCGTCTACGGCCGGCTCAAGTTCGAGAGTGGCGGCCACCGCGTGCAGCGCGTGCCCGCCACCGAGGCGCAAGGACGCATCCACACCAGCGCCGCAACCGTGGCGGTGATGCCCGAGCCCGACGCTCAGGCCGCAGTGCAGATCAACCCGGCCGAGTTGCGCATCGACACCTTCCGCGCCTCCGGCGCCGGCGGCCAGCACATCAACAAGACCGACTCGGCCGTGCGCGTCACCCACCTGCCCACCGGCCTGGTGGTGGAATGCCAGGACGACCGCTCGCAGCACCGCAACAAGGCGCAGGCGCTGGCGGTGCTGGCCGCGCGCTTGGAGCAGCGCCAGCGGCAGCAGGCGCAGGCGGAAGAGGCCGCGCAGCGCAAAAGCCTGGTCGGCAGCGGCGACCGCTCCGATCGCATCCGCACCTACAACGTGCCGCAAGGGCGCATCACCGATCACCGCATCAACCTCACGCTGTACAAGATCGACGCCATCCTGAACGGCGATCTCGACGAACTGCTCGACGCCCTGCACGCCGAACATCAGGCCGAGTTGCTGATGGCGCTGGGCGCGGCATGAGCCGCCGCGTTGTGACGGCCCCTGCCGATCGCCACCTGCGCCGCGCCGCAGCCCATCACGCACCGTGGCGACATCCATGCCCATGACCCTCGAAGCCTGGATGCGCGAGGCCGGCCTGGCGCGCATCGACGCGCTGGTGCTGCTGCGCGAGCTGGCCGGCATCGGCCATGCCGCCTTGCTCGCGCATCCCGAAGCCCAGCTCGACGCCGCGGCCATCGGGCCCCTGCAGGCCGCCGCCGCGCGTCTGCAGGCCGGCGAGCCGCTGGCTTACGTGCTGGGCTGGCGCGAGTTCTATGGCTTGCGCTTCGCCGTGAGCCCGGCCGTGCTGGTGCCGCGTCCCGAAACCGAGATGCTGGTGGACTTCGCCCTGGCGCGCATGCCGCATCACGGCCACGCCGCGGCGCTTGACCTGGGAACCGGCAGCGGCGCCATCGCCGTGGCGGTGGCGCATGCGCGGCCGCAAGCCGAAGTGTGGGCGGTCGATGCCAGCGCCGACGCGCTGAGGGTGGCCGCCGCCAACGCCCATGCGTTGTTGCCGCAACCCCGCCCTGGCGGCGCATTGCGCCTGCTGGCCGGCGACTGGTTCGCCGCGCTGCCAGCGGCTGCACCACGCTTCGACCTCATCCTCGGCAACCCGCCTTACGTCGCTGCAGGCGATCCGCACCTCGCCGCACTGGCGCACGAGCCGCAACTCGCCCTGGTGGGCCGCGCCAGCGCCGACGGTCTGGCCGACATCCGCCGCATCGTCGCCACGGCGCCCGCGCATCTGGCCGCCGGCGGCTGGCTGGCCCTGGAGCATGGCCACGATCAGGCCGCCGCGGTGCAGGCGCTGCTGCGCTCGGCGGGTCTGGTGGCGGTGCAGACCCTGCCCGACCTCGCCGGAATAGCACGCCTGACGGTCGGGCAGGCCCCGGCCCTGGCCTGCCAGGGCCTGCATCCGCCCGAAGCGCGGCGCGGCGCACCCCTTGGAGTGAACAGCAGGTAGACCCCTTTGCCGCGCTCGTCCGGGCCAAAACCTACAATTCCAGCATGCGGTCAAGGCCGCGCTCACCGATTTTCAGAGGCTCCCATGTCCGACGTGATTCAACGCATTGACCAGCTCGTCAAGTCCAACGAGGTGGTGCTGTTCATGAAAGGAACGCCGCAGTTTCCGCAATGCGGCTTTTCCGGGCGCGCGGCGCAGATTCTGAAGGCTTGCGGCGTGAGCCAGTACGCCAGCGTCAACGTGCTGGAAGACCAGGAGGTGCGCGAGAGCATCAAGCAATACGCCAACTGGCCGACCATCCCGCAGCTGTATGTGAAGGGCGAATTCGTGGGCGGCTCGGACATCATGATGGAGATGTACGAGAGCGGCGAGTTGCAGCAACTGCTCACGCAGCCCTGAGCGCGGCGGCACATCCGGGCTGCCGCGTGCGCCTGATCGTCGGCATCACCGGCGCCACCGGCGCCATCTATGGCGTGCGGCTGCTGCAGCACCTGCGCCGGCTGGGCGGAGTGCACTCGCACCTGGTGGTCAGCAGCGCCGGCTGGCTGAGCGTGAAGGCCGAGCTGGGCCTGGGACGGCGCGAGGTGGAGGCGCTGGCCGACGTCACGCATCCGATTGGCGACGTGGCCGCCAGCATCGCCAGCGGCTCGTTCGCCACCGCCGGCATGGTTGTGGCGCCGTGCTCGATGAAATCGCTCGCGGCCATCGCCCACGGCATGTCCGACAACCTGCTGACGCGCGCCGCGGATGTGTGCCTGAAAGAACGCCGCCGACTGCTGCTGATGGTGCGCGAGGCGCCGCTGAATCTGGCCCACCTGCGCAACATGACGGCCGTGGCCGAAATGGGCGGCACCCTCTTCCCGCCCGTGCCTGCGTTCTACCAGCGGCCACAGAGCCTGGAACAGATGGTGGACCACACCCTGGGCCGGGTCCTGGAGCAGTTCGGCATCGCCCACGACCTGGCACCGCAGTGGCAGGGCTGGCCCGAGCCCGGGCCCGGCGCGGCAACGGATGCGGACGCGGGCGGCTGATCGCGCCCGACGCATCCACTCCCGCTCGACTCGGCATGCCGCCTGCCACATCGCCATCCGCACCACGCTTGCTCGCCGTCAGCCTCGCGCTGCTCGGCACACTCGGAGCCGCCGGCAAGGGGCTGGCGCAAACCCCGCCGGACCCGGCGCCGCAGGGCGGCGAGTTCCAGATCGCGCCCTACAACGCCCCGGCGCTGCCGCCTTACAAAACGCTGAAGAACGGCTTGTCATTCTCGGGCCATCTCGACAGCGAAGCGGTTGGTGTGGCCGCTGGCGGACGGCATCGCCAGCTGGCGAGCGACACCCTGCTGCAGTTCGGCGGCAGCCTCGATACGGCCAGAGCCGGCTTGTGGGCCGGAGGCAAGCTGGACTTCAGCCTCATGGGCGTGAAGACCAACGGCAATTTGCCGGCGCAGACCGGCTCGGTGCAGACCACCAGCAACGACTGGGCGCCCAATTTCCTGCGGCTGTACCAGTTCAGCTACCAGCAAGACCTGGGTGCGGGCTTCGTGCGCGCCGGCATCATGGACGTCAACTATTACTTCGCCACGGTCGGGCTGGCCGGGCAGTTGCTCAACGCCTCGTTCGGCCCTGTGCCCACGCTGACCAACAACGCCGACATCGCCACCTTTCCCAACCCCGGCCTGGGCTTGATGGGCGGCGCCGACCTGGGCGATGGCTACGCGCTGCAGGCCGGTGCCTGGCAGGCCAACCCGCCCGAATTCAGCGGCGTGCTGCAATCGGGCGCGCTGGCACTGGTGGAGGCGAGCAAGAGCATCGGCACCCTGGCGGACGGCCAGCCGCGCCAGGTGTTCAAACTCGGGCTGTGGCATATGCGGCAGAACGACCCGCTGCTCGGTCCGTCCACCGGCGGGGTCTACGGCATCGGCGAAACCCGCTGGGACATGACCGATGGGCCGCACTACGGCGCCTTCGTGCAGTTGGCGGCGAGCAACGGCCGGGTGAACGCGCTGCCCTATTACCTGGGCCTCGGCCTGCGCGTGCAGCGGCCCTTCGCCAGCCGACCGGATGACAGTCTCAGCATCGGCCTGGCCCGGGCCAGCCTGCGCGCGCTGCACCCGGAAAGCGTGCTGGAAGTGAACTACGCCTACAAAGTGGTCCGCGGCGTGTATGTGCAGCCGGACGTGCAGCGCATCTGGAATGCCGGTGGCAACGGCCCCCCGGCCACGGTGCTCGGGGTCCGGCTGCACCTCGAATACTGAGCCGGAATTCCGCGTGGTGGCGCGCCGTCGAGCTTCCCGAGGTGGTCCGGGCGAGCTCGGCGCCAGCCCTTCACCGGGCTGGACACAGCCCCGCCAGGCTGGCGCTCAGGGTGGCGCCATGCCGGCGCGCTGCAGCGGGCCGGGCACGCCGCGCGGGGCGTTGCCCTCGAAGCCACGCCCGGCTTCGCCCGGTGAGCCGGGTTCGTAGCCAGGCATGGGGCCACGGAACGACGGCTGGCCCTCAGGCGGCAGCCTGCGCTGCCCTTCCGGGGCCGGCCGTTCGAAGCGCTGCGGCCCGATCCCCTGGCGCACGACCGGCAGCGACGGCCCCGCACCCCGCTCGGGAACGGCCAAGCCAGATGGCGGCGGGGCGAAGCCCGGCGTCTCCAGGCGCGGTTCGGGGCGTTGGCTGGGATGCGGGCCAAGCCGTTGCGCAGGGTGTTCCGGAACGCCAGGGACGGGGCGCGAAAACCTGCGCTGCGGCTGCCCCGGCTCCAGGCCTTGTTGCGGCGGCCGTGGAGTTTGCGGCTGCGGAACGACCCCGTACGGCGCCGCGGGCCGCCCGGACTCTCCCGGTGGCCGATGCGGGCCGAGCCGTGGCCCGGGTGACGGCTCGGCTACCGGGGGCTGGCCGGGACGCACCGCTTGCGGCATGGCGGTTTGGCGCGGGAACGGGCGCTGCGCCGGGATGGACACGATGCGCAGCGGAACCCGCTCGGGCACGGCGCCGTTCGGGCGGTGGTCCCTGTATCCCCCGGGGGGCTGCAGCCCCCCGGCCTCGGGCACGCTGAAGCGTTGCGGCAGAGGCCCGGGCTCGCGCGTGGCCAGCACCGGGCGCGACCTGAATCCCGCAGGCCAGGGCATCGGCCGCGCCCCGGCGATGACGCTGGCGGCCAGCGGGTGCGCGTCGGGCGCCGTGGCCAGCGGCAGGATGCGCGCCTGCAAGGCGGGCAGGTGATGCACATGATCCTGCACCGGCAAGCCCTGAACGAAGGTGGTGCGCGGCACCAGGGTGAGGGCACGAGGCGGCAGGTGGCGCGGGTCGAATTCACGGCGCACGTTGATCCCGTCGTGTTCGCGGTCGCTGATGGGAGTGCAGCGGTTCACCGCCACGAGATAAGCCGGGGTGTAGGCGTAGGACGGGCGGTAGATCTGCCCCGGGCCGAGCGGGAACCAGCCCACGGCCGGAGCGCCACCGGCCATGCCGAAGGCAAACGTGACGCCAGGCGCGGCGCCGACGAAAGCCACGAGCGCCGGGGCATACACCGGGCGCACCACCGCCGGGCCGGGCACCCAGGCCCAGGCGGAGCCGACCCAGGCCCAGCGGCCGTAGTGGAAGGGCGCGAAGCCCCAGGGCTCGGCGGCAATCCAGGTCCAGCCCCAGGGCGGCACCCAGGCCCAGTGGCCGTTGCGGTAGGGCACCCAGCCGGGGGCGACGCGCGGGTACCAGATGGGCCCGTATTGCGGGCTCTGGGTCCACTCGCCCCAGGCGTCGAGCCCCTGGTAGCCGGTGACCCAGGGCGAAACGTAGCGCGCAGAGATCGAGGCGTCATCGCGTGCGTTCAACTGCATGACCCATTGGTCGAATGCGTCGGCCGGCGGAGAGTCTTCGGCAGCGACCACGGCGAGATCCTGCCCGGCAAAACGCACCCTCTGCCCGGCCTCGACCGCATACGGCGCGGCGCTCTCGCCATACGCCACGCCCTGGCCGGCGCGCAGCGTGGCCGTGGTGGTGTCGGCAGCCGGACTCACGTCCAGGCGCAGGTCCCCGGCGCTTGACAACCGAAAGGCAAGATTGGGAGTGTCCACCTCCACCCGCTGATCCGGCCCGAAGGCGCGCACCTGCAATTGCGCCGTGCCTTGCGCCAGCGACAACTGCACATCCTGCTCGCGAAGATCGAGCACCGTGAGATCGGTGTCCGGGCCCAGCCGGATCGCATCCGGCCCGGCGACGATGTCGGCGCGTCCGCCTGGCGGCACCCACAGCCGGTCACCGATGGTGATGGGGCGGTTCAGGCTGGCCGCGATCCAGCTGCTGGCGCTCGCCGGCAGCAGGCTCACCTCGCCCTGAAACGCGGCGATGCGGCCGACCAGTGCGGGCGGCTCCGCGGCATGCGCGAGCGGTGCCAGACCGGCGACTGCCAGCGCGAACAGGCAGGGCAAAGCTCGGTGCACGCTCCATGGCAAGCGGCCGGGACGACGGATGAGGTGTGCAAGCGCATGCATGGTTGTCGGCTTGGGCGAGAACCCGGGATTGGGTGGCATTTCTCTTCAACGCAGGACAGGCGTGCGCGCATGACAGCGCCTTGCACGCGCTCACGACCCGATGTAACCCGTCGCCCGTCGCCCGTCGCCCGTCACCCGGAAGCCGGAAGCCGGCAGAGCCCTGGCGCGGTGGTGCGCCGGAACCGGCTCATGCCTGACGTCAGCGACGCGATGACCGCGTCAAGGCAGACGCGAGGCCGCAAGCCTCGGGCCGTCATCCGCCGGTCATCGGTCTGACACATGAATCACCGACACTCGGACAGTGCCACGCCTCCATCCTGCGCCCTGCGCACCCCATGAATCACACGGTCAAACACGCTGTCCTTCGCGTGCGCTTCGCCTCGGCCGCGACGGATTGCGACGATACCCATTCCCAACCCCTCGCGCCTGACGAGGCTTTGTGGCGTCTGCGCGAGGGCGACGCCTGGGCAGCGCTGCTCAGCAGCGGCCACGACGTGCGCGAGTTGACCGACTGGCTCATGCTCCTGCGCCACCAGCGCGGCGGGCGTCTGCCAGGCGCGCTTGCGCTGCTGCCCGACGTGGCCGACCCCGGCGCCCTGGCGGCACTGCGCGCGGGTGCCGATGCCGTGCTGCTCCAGGGCAGCACGGCCGCCTTGATCCGCGCACAACTCGGCCGGCTGCGCGAGCGCGTGGCGCCGCAGCCCGACGGTTGGCTGCAACTGGATGACGGCCTGGCGCTGGATGGGCAGTCCCGACGCCTTTACCGGAACGCCCCCGGCAGTCCGCAAGCGGACTCCCCCCGAGGGGATCAAGGACGCGGCGAGGCGGCTCTGCCTCGTGTTGAGAGCACGCAGACGCTGGCGCTGCCGCCGCAACTCTTCCGCCTGCTCTGGACCCTTGCGGTGCAGTCCGGGCGTGTGTTTCACCCTCAGGCGCTGCGCCTGGCGATGGACATTCCCGCCCGTGCCCAGGCTGACACGGTGCACACCGCTGTGGGTCGTTTGCGACGCGCGCTGCGCCCCCTCGGGTTGCACAACCACGTGCAGACGGTGCATGGGGTGGGCTACCGCTGGCACAGAACCGTGTCTACAGGACAAGCGATGCCGGGCGCTGGCAACAGCGCGCATGGGCAGAGCTGAATCGCCCGGCCTTTGTCGACGCATTCAACGTACCCGGACGCGTTCGTCGGCGCCAGCCGAACCTGCGCCCGATGTCGATAGGCGTTCGCAACGTCAACGTTTATGTACAAGTTTGACGCCGACGGTCAGGTCTTCGTCAGGTTGATGCAACCGGCGCGTCACACGCCCTGGCTGCAATACCCCTCTGTACCCGTGAGCCAGAAGGCCTCGAGGACAAGCCGAACCCGCCCACCCCGGAGGATTGCATGCAACACCCGATCACGCCCACCGCGCAACCCGCGTTCAAACCCAGCCTGCTTGCGCAGGCGCTGTTCGCCGCACTGCTGGCCGCACCCGCCGCTGCACAGGCCCAAAACGTGCCGACCGACCTCGGCAGCGTCCAGGCGGGCTCGCAAGGGGCCGTCGTCAAGAAAAGCAGCGAGCAAAAAAAACTCGAGGCGGCTCAAGTGTTCAAGTCAGGACAAGCAACCAAAGTCATCACGAAGGCGGAGTTGAAGGCAGCGGGGCCGTTCGGTGGCAGCGCCCAGGCGCTCGCACTGGTTCCCGGCGTCGGGGTCTCGGGTTATGGTTCGACCGGCGCAACCAAGAACTCCATCAGCATCAACGGAATCAAGCAGGGTTGGGGGGGTTTCAGCGGCGCCCAGATCGACAACGGCTCGATTTCCGTCACCTTCGACGGGGTGCCCATGGTCAACCCATCGAGTGGCTTGTGGGCGTCGCCGCAGATCCCCCAACTCGGGTTGTTGCAAGGCATCGGCGTCACCTACGGCCCGGGCGATCCCGAGGACCGTTGGTACAACAACATCGGGGGGCAGATTGCATTTGTTCCCCTTCAACCCCGTGACAAGGCCGGCGGCTCCATCGGTCTGAGCGTCGGCAGCTATGGCGCACGCAACCTCGACTACGTGCTCAACACCGGCGAACATGACGGTTGGTCAACGATTCTGGCGGGCGGTACAGGCTCATCCAACAGTTTTCGCACGGCTTCCGACGGCTTCGACAACCGCAGCCAGAACTATGCGGTCTTCCTGAAGACCCGTAAGCAATTCGAACTCGGCGATTTCTCGATTGGCTTTTATCAGGCACGCGGCACGGGTTACCGCCCCATGGCTGTGCCGACGACAACCATTCCAGATGTCACCCAGAACGGCACGGCCAACTCACCGCTGTACAGCCAGCCGGCTTCGGGCTTTTACAGCACGGTACCCGGGAATGTCTGGAACAAGATTGACACCAACAAGACCCGCCTGATCTACGGCAAGTTCAATGTTGCCCTCGACTCCAGTTTGACGCTGCATAACCTGCTCTGGTATCGCCTCGGCGAACGCGTGCATGATCACTACGCCAATTATGGATTGAGCAGCCCGGCCAATTTATTCGAGCACAACAATCCGAGCACTTCGGTTTACGGCGACAAGATTTGGGCCGACATCAGCCTTCCTCATAATCTGGTCAGCGTCGGTGGCTTTTTCCTGAAAAGCACTTACAACACCCGCAACGCGTTCTACAACCCAGCCGATTTGGTGGGGGCGTCGACGGCTGTGTACGGCAGTCAGACCGTCCCCAACGCCAAATATCGCAGCGATTATTTCAACCAGACGGATTTGGCGGTTTTCGCTCAGGACAAGGTCAGCCCACTGGCGAACCTGGATGTGACACCCGGCATCCGGTTGATCAGCGACCAGACGGTTTATGCATCTGCTGGCCAGACCGACTTTGCCCAGGCTTACGCGCTCAACCCCACGGCTGATCAGGGCACGCTGCCAGGCGCAAACGTCACGCACCGTGATGTCGAACCCTCGATCAGCGTCAACTTCCGACCCTTGCCGTGGCTGGCGACCTTCGCCAACTATGCGGTGGCCTACAAGGAGCCGCAAGTTGGCGGCGGCGGCGGTCTGTACCAGTCAACCCCGCCCATCTACAACCTGGAAAAAAGCCAGGATTACAACGTCGGCTTCAAAATCCATGTTGAAAACAGCCAGTACCTGCATCACTTCTTTTTATCGGCCGCGTATTACCACCTGCACTACAGCAACCAGTACATCCCGCTCACCGACGCCAACGGCAATTACATCGGTGACGCGAACGGTGACTCCAGCTACAAAGGCATCAACATTGCCGTGGCGGACGATCTTCTCTACAACCTGGGAGTATTCGCGAACGTGAACTTCGAGAAGGCGGCTTTCAACAACTACACCACCGCCGGCGTGAGCTATGCCAACCTGCCGGTCTCGAACGTTCCAAGCCGCACCCTCAACGTCGGCATCGACTACAAGATCTACAGCCATGGCATGCTCTGGGTTCCGGCCATGTCGTACCAGTACACCGGTGCGCAGTCCATGTGGAGCGACTACACCAACACGCCAACCACCCAACAAGCGCCTGCCTACGGCCTGCTGAATTTGACCCTGAACGGCACGGTCCCGTTGCACGGGTCGCTGCTGCGTGACTTGCACTTCGGTTTTGGCGTCCTGAATGCAACGAACAAGGACTACAACGCCAACCAGTTCATCAGCTTTGACGGCGAGTGGGTCGGCATGGGCACCAACCCGAACCAGCAATTCGTCTTGGCGACGCCGGGAGCACCCCGCACGGTCTTCGCCAGCCTGTCGGCTGATTTTTGATGGATGCAGCCCATCCCGGGCCTCCGTTCAAACCCCGAAAAATCACATGGGGCGAAAGTTCGAGCAATCGACACGCACGTTCACCCCGGTGTTGATCTCCCCACCCTCATTTCCGGACTCTCACCATGTCGTTCGACACGCTCACCCGCATCGCCCAGACCTCGGGCGGCATTCTCTACATCATGCTGGTCCTGCTCTTCGTGGCTCTGGCCGTGACCGTGGAGCGCTTCTGGACCCTCTCGCGCATGCTGGACGCGGCCAAGACCTGGGTGCATGAATTGAAGGGCCACGCGCACGTGGACCCCAAATTGCTCAAAAGCCTTGTCGAAGCCAACGGCGACACACCGGCGGCGCAGGTGGTGGCCGTGGCGCTGCATCACGATCTGAGCGACGCCGTCGAGCACTTTTCCAGCCGCCTGGAAGAAGCCGTGATGGATCAAGCCCCGCGCATCGACCGCGGGCTGTGGGTGCTCGACACCATCGTCACCCTGGCCCCCTTGCTGGGCCTGCTGGGCACCATCATCGGCATGTTCAACACCTTCTCGGCGTTGGCCCATCCGGGGGCGGCTTCACCGGCCGTGACCGGGGGCGTGGGCGAGGCGCTGGTGGCCACGGCCGCCGGATTGTTCATCGCCGTGCTCGGCCTGGTGGCGTTCAACGCGCTGAACCAGCGCGTACGCCTGCTGATGCACCAGTTGGAGCGCATCAAGCTCATGCTGGTCAACCGCATGCTGCCACATTACCGCGAGGGGGGCGTGCGCGGCCCCGCGCGGCACCCGGCCCTCGCCCCGCTCAGCCCCAACCGCGCCGCGCCTGCCGGCGCCATGGGGCCGGCGCTGCAACAACTGGCCTGACCTCGGCAGGTGCCATTCCAGGCCCTGGATCAACGCGTCCGCTGCTCGTCGCGACTTTTCTGCAAGCAAGCAGCGCTCCACGTCCGCTTACGTCATGGCGCCCTGCGCGCTGCGGCATTTCTCCTTGAGTTGCCATGAAGTATTTCGAAGTCAAGAAAGCCCGCATCGAGATCATTCCGATGATCGACATCATGTTTTTCCTGCTGGTGTTCTTCATCATGGTG
>JAJZDV010000079.1 GCA_021846025.1 Pseudomonadota bacterium | reverse complement strand
TGGGCGCCATGCACGACTTGTCGCCCCAAACCCTGGAGCGCCTGCGTGAGATTTGCGTGCAACTGGTTCGCAACGCCGTGGTTCACGGCATCGAACTGCCGGCGCAGCGCGAAGCCGCGGGCAAGGCCGAACGGGGCCAGGTGCGGGTCAGCCTGGAACGCGAGGCGCAGGGCGCCTACGTGCTCAAGGCCCACGACGACGGCAGCGGCATCTCGGTCGAGCGCATCCGCGAACGGCTGCTGCAACTGGGCTGGTTCAGCCCTCCTCAACTCGACGAGATGGCGCCGCGCGACATCGTGATGCAGATGTTCAAGCCCGGTTTTTCCACCGCGGCACAGACCACCGCGCATGCCGGACGAGGCGTCGGGCTCGACGTGGTGTTCGACGCCGTCAAGCGCATCGGCGGCCGCATCATGCTGTCCACCCAGCCCGGCCGGCACACGGAATTCCGCGTGCAGTTCGGCGCCTGAGGGGTTGCCATGCGTCTGCTCGTCGTCGACGACTCCAGCATGATCCGCTCGCGCATTGCGCGCATCGCCGGCAGCGGTCGCCTGGCCGATGTCGCCATCGTCGGTTTGGCGCGCAACGGCGCCGAAGCGCTGCGCCTGGCGCTGGCACAGCGCCCCGATGTGGTCACCATCGACCTCACCATGCCCGAGATGGATGGACTGGAGTGCATCCCGCGCCTGCTTGGTGCCATCCCGGGCCTGCACATCCTGGTGGTCAGCGCTCTGAGCGACAAGTCCACCGCGATCCAGGCGCTGCGCCTGGGGGCGCACGGATTTCTCAACAAGCCGTTCAGCGACGATGAGCTGTTGCTGGCCCTGCTGGATGTCACCGAGGCGAGAACCTGCACATGACTGCAATCGACGAGCGCGATTTGCGCGTGGTGGCCGAATCGGCCCAGCGCTACTTCACCGCGAGCGCTGCGGTCCCTGCCGAGATCACCTCGGCATTCCTCGGCGCCGAGTCCATCGCCGCGCACGAATTCACCGGCGTCATCACCCTGGCGGGACAGTTCGTGGGCCAGGTCATCTTCTCGGCGCCGCGCGGCCTGCTGCGCGAGCTTCTGCTCATGCAGGGCGAGCACGCGCTCGGCGACGACAACCTGCTCGACGCCGTGGGCGAAGTGGCCAACACCATCGCCGGCAATCTGCGCCGCGAGTTTGGTCCAAATCTGCAGATCTCGGTCCCCGAGCGCCTGGCGGGGCGCCACACCCTGCCCATGCGCCAGCGAGCGCGGCCCTATGTCGTGTCGCTGCGCTGGAGTCAGCACAGTGCGATGATCTGCATCGATATCCAGCGGGCGATCTGACGCCGTTCCAGCCACGCGCCAGGCTCAACCGGAGCCGATGGCGCCGTACACATCTTGTCACGACGGTGCCCGTCCGCGGGCTTGCGTGCCCCGGCTCGCCCAGCTCGAGAAGCATGCTGTTGCACTTGCGTGCACCGACGCATTGACTCCCAATGCGTCCAAACCGAGAATGAATCACGACATTTCAACCCAAACCCGGCCCTGACTTTGGGGTTGTACAAGGGCTTTAAAGCTCGGGCGGGATACTCCGGAGACTCACATCATGACCAGCATGTCCAATGCATGGAAACGTGCCGCCGCAGGCATGGCAATGAGCGTGGCGGCCGTTGCCGCGCACGCCGCGGCCGCGCCCTCGGTGATCAAGATCGGCACTCTGTACGCCAGCAGCGGCGCCTTCGCCGTGGCCTCCCAGGGCCAGTACGAGGGGCTGCAATACTGGGTCGACGCCGTGAACAAGGACGGTGGCATCTTCGTCAAGGCCTACGGCAAGAAGATTCCCGTGAAGGTCATCGCCTACGACGATCAAAGCTCCACCTCCACCGCCACGACGCTGTACAACCAGCTCATCACCCAGGACAAGGTCGACGTGCTGGTGGCCGACTTCGGCTCGGTGCTCACCTCGGTGGCCGTGCCGCTGGCCGCCGAGCACCACATGCTGCTGATCGACCCCACCGGTTCAGGCGCCAACTTCTTCACCAAGCCCACCAACTACCTCGCCGATGTGAGCATTCCGTCGTCGCAGGTCTGGCCGGTTCCCCTGGCCAAGTACCTGTTGCAGCAAAAGATCAAGCGCATCGCCATCGTCTACGACGCCAACGACTTCGACGCTTCGCAGGCCACCACCATGAAGGACGAGCTGGCCAAGGGCGGTGTCACCCCGGTGTACGACCACGGCGTGCCCACCAGCGAGTCCAACTACACCGTGCTGCTGCACACCATTGCCGCCAGCAACCCCGACGCGGTGCTGGAGTTCGGCTATCCGCCCAACGACATTGCCTTCCTCAAGGCGCTGTCGCAAAGCGGGCTGCATTTCCCCATGACCTTCACCATCTTCCCGGGGCAGTTGCTCGCCCTCCTGACGAAGAACGTCGGCACCAAGGGGCTGGCCTACACCTACACCTACCCGACGCCGCCGCTGGTGAAGTACGACAAGGTGAGCTACGGACAGAACACGTCGCAGTTCGTCGACGCCTTCACCGCCGCCAAGAAGAAGGCGCCCAATTTCCTCGATGCCGCGGGCTACAACACCGGCCTCATCATCCAGCACATGCTGGACATGGCGCCCAAGTTCACCCAGCTGGACTTCCACCAGGCGCTGATGGACATGTCGGGCAAGACCACCACGCTGCTCGGCGAGTTCAAGATCAACGCCAACGGCGCCCAGCTTGGTCAGTTCCTCCCGGTTGCGCAACTGGTGCCCGAGGGCGACAACTTGAAAGTGGTCGTGGTCTACCCGCAGGACAAGGCGACCGGCAAGGCCGTGTACCCGGCCCCCAAGCCGTAAGCCAGGGGCCGCGCGGCTCGACGCCACCCTTGTTCATCGCCCCTTCTCGGGCGGTGAACAAGCCGCCTGCAGTCCGAAGCCGGCCGGCACGGATGCGTTGTCGGCATGTGCTTGAAGCATCGATCAGGGAGGGTGTTTGGAACTGCTCGCATACGCCATCATCGGTGGCATCCTGTACGGCATTTTTTTCAGCCTGATCGGTATCGGGCTGAATCTGATTTTCGGCGTCATGCGCATCATCAACCTGGCGCATGGGCAGTTCATCGTGCTCGGCGGCTACGCTGCCTGGATCGTCTCGCGCCACTTCGGCTTCAACCCGTTGTGGGGCGTGCCGCTGTCCATCGTCTGCGCCGTCGTCATCGGCTACCCGCTGTATTACGCCGTGGTGCCGCGCCTGCAGCGCAGCAGCGACCCGGAGATGCTGTCCTTCATCCTGTTCTTCGGCATCGGCCAGATGCTCGAAGCACTCACCGGGCTGGCCTTCGGTGCCGACCAGCGCTCGCTGCCAGGCGAGGCGCTGGGTTCCGGCAACATCGGCCTGCTCGGCCAGCAATTTCCCGACAGCTGGTGGGTGGCCGCCGCATTCAGCCTGGCCGCCATCGTCGGGCTGTATCTGTACTTCGCCCACACCAAGCTGGGCTACGCCACGCGCGCCATCATGGCCAACCGCGACGAGGCGCTGGCCACCGGCATCAGCGTCAACCGCGTCTCGGTCATCGCCTTCGTCGCCGGCCTGGCGCTGGCCGGCACCGCCGGGGTGTTCCTGCCGTATCTGCTCGGTTCGGTCTCGCCCGATCTGGGCAACGAACTCACCACCACCTCGTTCGCCATCGTCATCATCGGCTCGCTGGGCAACCCGCTGGGCACGGTCATCGGCGGCCTGGTGTTCGGCCTGGGCACGATGCTGATGCAGACCTACTACTCCTCCTGGTCCAACCTCGTGCCCTACGTGCTGTTGCTGATCATCGTGCTCATCCGTCCCACCGGGCTGCTCGGCAAGGCGGTGCGCAATGCCTGAGACGACTCCCATGGCCGCATCCACCCCCCCGACCAACCCCAAGCCCGAGCCTGCATGGCCGCAGCGGCTGCGGCCCGGGCTGATCGTGCTGCTGTTGCTGGCCGTGGTGTTTCTGCTGCTGCCGCATCTCTACGGCAACGAGACGCTGCTGTTCACGCTGATGACGTTCATCGTCCTGGCGCAGGGCTTGAACCTGCTCTACGGCTTCACCGGCTACCTGCCCTTCGGCTACGTCGGGTTTTTTGGCTGCGGGGCCTACACCACTTCGCTGCTGGTGCTGCACAGCGGCCTGCCGGTGCTGCTGTGCGTGCTGGGTGGCGGCGTGGCATCCGCGTTGATGGCGCTCATCCTCGGGCCGCTGCTGCGCCTGTCGGGGGCGTACTTCTCCATCGCCAGTCTGGCGGCGTCGCAGATCCTGTATTTCGTCGTCTCCAACACCAATCTCGCCGGCATCACCGGCGGGCCTTACGGCCTCAAAATCGAGCAGGTGTATTCGCCCGGCGCCAGCTACAACACCATGCTGGCCGTGCTGCTGCTGGCCACCGGCCTGGCGGCATGGTTTCGCAGTTCGCGCTTCGGCATGGGGCTGCGGGCGATGCGGCAGGACCCGGTGAGCGCCAGCATGGCCGGCATCGACGTGGTGCGCGCGCGCCTGCTCACCTGGCTGATCTCGGCCAGCGTCGCCGGCCTGGCCGGCGGGGCTTATGCCTGGAACCTCTCGGTGTTCTACCCCGAGGCGGTGTTCACCTTGCAGATCTCGGTGTTCGCCATCGTCTTCGCGCTGTTCGGTGGTGTCGGCACGGTCATCGGCCCCATCATCGGCGCGGCGGTGCTGTACACGCTGTATGCCGCCATCGGCATTTCCACGCCGCAGTATTTCCAGCTCATCTACGGTTTGCTCATCGTCCTGCTGGTGCTGTTCCTGCCCGGCGGCATTCTGTCGCTGTTCACGCGGAGGGGTGTGCGTGTCTTCTGAACCCCGCGCAGGCGCCGCCAGCGGCGCCGAGCCCATTTTGCAACTCGCCGGCGTGAACAAGCGCTTCGGCGGCCACGTGGTGTTGAACGACGTGAGCTTCAGTCTCGCCCCGGGTG
This sequence comes from Pseudomonadota bacterium, assembly GCA_021846025.1. Taxonomy (GTDB): domain Bacteria; phylum Pseudomonadota; class Gammaproteobacteria; order Burkholderiales; family Burkholderiaceae_C; genus Thiomonas_A. The sequence continues at coordinate 7,516 of JAJZDV010000079.1, read as the reverse complement.
AAATCGTCGGCTTGGTCGGCCCCAACGGTTCGGGCAAGACCACCACCATCAACGTCATCTCCGGCCTGTACCGGGCCGATGCCGGCAGCATCACGTTCGCGGGGCAGCCCGTGCACCAGGTTCCCATGCACCAGCTGGCGCGGCTGGGCATCAACCGCACGTTTCAGGTGCCGAAGAATTTCCGCGACATGACCGCGCGCGAGAACATCGAAGTCGCCGCCCACTTCGGCCATGCGCAGCAGCAGGTCGACGTCGACGCCATCCTGCGCGACATCGACCTGCTCGCCCAGGCCGACAAGCTGTCCGGCTCGCTGACCGTCAACCAGCAAAAGCTGCTCGACCTCGGCCGCGCACTGGCCACCGGGCCGAAGCTGCTGCTGGTGGACGAAATCGGCGCCGGGCTGAATCCGGCCGAGCTTGGCGGCATTGCCGAGTTGCTGCTCAAACTCGCCCAGCGCGGCATCAGCCTGATCGTGGTGGAGCATCTGATGGCGTTTCTCAACAACATCACCGCACGCGTCATCGTGCTCGGCGCCGGCCGCATGCTGTTCGAAGGCACGCTCGACGCTGCCTCGCGCGATCCGGAAGTGGTCGCCGCATTCATCGGAGGTTGAAGCCCATGGCCTTGCTCGAAGTCCAGGGTTTGCAATCCGGCTACGGCGCGATGCAGGTGCTGTGGGGTGTCGATCTCGATGTCGGTGCCGGCGAAACCGTGCTCCTGCTCGGCGCCAACAGCGCCGGCAAGTCCACCCTGCTGCGCACCCTCATCGGCCTGATGCCGTGCTGGCACGGCAGCATCCGCTTCGAGGGTGAGCGTATCGATGCCTGGGCTCCTGACCAGCGCATCCGTCGCGGCATCGCCTTCATGTCCGAGCTCGGCGTGTTCCCCTCCTTGTCCATCGACGAGAACATCGCCCTGGGCGGCTACTTCATGCCCGATGCCAAGGTGCGCCAGCGCAAGGAACGCTTGTTCCAGCTGTTCCCCGACCTCGCCGCCAAGCGCCGTGACGCTGCCGGCACCCTGTCGGGCGGGCAGCGCAAGATGCTGGGCATCGCCAAGGTGCTGGTGGCCGAGCCCAAGCTGCTGCTGATGGACGAGCCTTCGTCGGGGCTGGCGCCGGTGTTCGTCAAGCAGGTGATCGAGGTGCTCAAGACCAGCATCGGCCACGGCACCTCGCTGTTGATTGCCGAGCAGAACGTGGCGTTTCTCGAACTGGCCGATCGTGGATATCTCATCGACCACGGCAAGGTCAAACTCTCCGGCACCCGCGCCGAGCTGGAAGCGAGCGACGCCGTGCGCGAGACCTATTTCGGCTTGTGAGCGCCACGCCCGTCAGCGCAGCAAACCCCTGAGCCGGTGTTGCAACGGCTCGCGCAGTTGCTGCCCGTCCTTCACGCCGAGGCGTTTCTGCAGTTCCTGCTGGGCGCGGGTTTTCAAGGCGCTGTCGATGGCGCCGCCCGCGGCCTGCGACCAGAGCACGGCGTACTGCGGCCGCGAGAAGGCGCCGCGGATGCGCACCGGGACGGTCAGGCCCTTGAGGGCGGCCGCCTGGGGGCCGCCCTGCCCGGCGAGGGTGCCGACGAGCGTGGGGCGCAAGACATAGTTAAGCGTGCGTGCGGGCAGGTCGACACGGCCCTCGCCAGCCACCCGCAGCAGCGGACTCTGCACCTCGAGGTCATCGCTGGAGGCCACGCCGCGAGCGAGCTGGAAGCTCACCGAGAGCGACGAGAAATCGGTCCGCTCCTGGCCGCTGGTGGCACCCAGCCTGTCCTGCCGCAGGCGCAACAGGTTGCTGGCCTGGTGCAGGTTTTGCGTCAGATCGAAGCCCTTGATGGCGCCGTTGCGCACCTCCAATCGCACCGTGCCGTCCAGCGTGTCCAGCAGGGCCGCGGTGCTCGCGCCCTGCGCCGTCAGCGCCAGCTGGGCATCGGCCGTGCCGAGCAGCAGGTCATGGCCGCTCAAGGCCCGGACGATGGGCTGGATTTGCAGGTGCCGGGCGGTCTGCATCAGGGCGTAGCTGGCATGGTTCAGGTCCACCTGCAGCGTGCCGCCGAGGGTGCCACCATAGCCCTGCAGCGCAAACGGATCGACGCTGAGGGTGTTGCCGTCGTCGCGCACGTGCGCCGTCAACGCGTCCCATTGCAGGCCCTTGAAGCGCAGGCTGCCCAGTTGCAGCCGGGCATCGAGTTGCAAGCCCTGGAGCGGAGCCAGGTCGATGGGTGCCGCAGCGACCACCCCGACGACCCCGTCCTTGGGGGCCGGCTTGCTCGCAACGGGTTGTGCCGCTGCAACGGTGGCGTGGGTGCCGAACAACGTGTCGAGGTCGAGTTGATCGGCGTTGGCCTGCAGGGTGATGGCACCTTGCTTGCTGCTGCCGCTGAGCTGCAGCTTGGCCGGCCCGGCTTGTCCGGTCAGGGCGAAACGGGCTTCGGCGTCTGCCAGCCCGTAACTCAGGCGGCCTTGCAGGTCGAAGGCCAGGGCCTGCGCCTGCGCGCGATCGGCTCGCCAACTGCCTTGCAGCCGGGCGTCGTCGAAGCTGGCTTGCAGCCCAGGCAGATCCAGATTCAGCGCGCCCTGCAATCGGGCTTGCAGGCCCGGTGCTTGCGGCCCCTGGCCTTGCAGCAGGTCCAAGCGCAAACCGGGGATGGGGAACCTGGCCGCCGGACCCGAACTGGCTGGAGCCTGGAGTTCCAGGCGCAGCGTGTGCGGTGCCGCGCCCAGGAGCGCCCGTGCCTGCAGGGCTCCCAACTGCAGGCTGTTGCCGCTCCAGTCGAAGCGTGGCAGGTTGGCTTCGAATTGCAGCGGTTGACCCTTCGCATTCTGGCCTTGCGCCTTGATCTGCAGGTTCTTCAGCTGCAAGCTGCCGACCCCGCCCGGCTGGGGCCTGTGCGGCGCGGGTTCGGGTTTGCCGGCCGCAGCGGCGAGCGGGCTTGCGACCGGCGCAGGCCTGTAGCTCAGGCTGCCCGAGACGTTGCTCAAGAGCTTCTTGATGCCCAGGATGTTGCCGTCGCTGCGCAGCATGAAGTCCTGCAACTGCAGCGGCTGGTGCGGCGCGGCCTGCAACTGCCCTTTCAGGCTGAAGTTCGCGTCCAGCAAGGGTTGGGTGAACGTGGCGCGGGCGCTCAGGCTCATCGGGCTCGAGGCGGGTTCGCCCAGCCCGGAGAGTTCAAGGTTCAAGCCGCTGAGGCGGCCGCTGACGCCGGTCCTGGCATCGCTCAAGACGATGTCGCCGCCGTTGATGCTGAGCCTGCGCACCAGCATGCCCACCGGTACGGTCGGCCTGGCAGGCGTGGCTGCGGCAGAAGACGGTGGGATGGCGGCCTTGGGCAGCAGGTCGTCGAAGTTGAATTGACCCTGCGCGTTGCGTTGCACGACGATGTGCGGCGCATCCAGCACGATGCGGTCGACCACGATCTGGCGCTGCAGCAGCGCCAGCAGGTTCAGATGCAGGCGCATGTCGCCGGCCTGGGCGAACAGCGTGTTGCTGCCGGGCTCGCTCAGACGCATGGGCCCGGTGTTCAGGGTGAAGGGCGGGAACAGCCGCAGCTCGATGGTGCCGGGAAGCTGCAGGGTGCGGTGATAACGCTCCTGCACCACGCCGATGAGTGCCGCCTTGTACTGGTTCGGGTCGAACGCCAGCAGCACCAGCCCCACGCCGCCGACCACGAGGATGCCGATGGCAATCAGCGCCGCGACGGCGCTCTTGATCAGCTTGTTGCCCATGGTGGCAGCCTGCCGCAGAACGGTGCGTTCATGTGTCCTTGCATCGGAGATGTGTTCGGCGCGGCGGTGCACGGCCGCGCCGGGGCGGGCGCAAAATGAAGGGACGTTCATTCTAGGCACAGGTCTCGATCGCATGACGCGACGCACGCTACGCTCCAGCAAGCCCGCCAGCGGACTCCATCCGGGCGGGTCGAACACACCCGGGAGCGCCCATTCGCCGCCTGCAGAAGATGTGGTCGTCGCCGGCGGCGGGCTGGTCGGCAAGGCCGCCGCCCTGGCGTTGGCGCAGGCCGGCCTTCGCGTGCTGCTGTGCGGTGTGCGCCCGGCGCCGGCCGCCCCGGCGCAGGGTTACGGCCAGCGTGTCTACGCCTTCAATGCTGCGTCGCGCCGTTTTCTTGACCGCTTGCGTGTCTGGCCGCAGTTGCCCCAGGCACGGGTGCAGCCGGTGGCCCGCATGCACATCGCGGCCGATGGTGCAGCGTTGCAGTTCGACGCCTATGCGCAAAGCGTCGAGGCGCTGGCGTGGATCGCCGAAAGCGATGCCGTGGAGCGCGCGTTCGACCTGGCGCTGCAGTTCGAACGCGGCGCCACGCTCGTGCCCTGGGGCGTCGAGCAGGCGCAGTTCGACGGAGCGCACTGGCAGCTCACCCTGGCCGACGGCAGCGCGGCGCGCACCGGCCTGCTGCTGGGTGCCGACGGGCGCCACAGCCGGGTGCGCGATTGGGCCGGCATCGACCTGCGCAGCAAGCCATACGGCCAGACCGGGCTGGTGTGCAATCTGCGCTGCGCCCAGCCCCATGGCGGCACCGCCTACCAGGCCTTCACCGAGCACGGCGTCATCGCCTTGCTGCCGCTGGCCGATCAGGGCGACGACCATCAGGTGTCCCTGGTCTGGTCCGCCCCCGACGCACTCGCCGCGAGCCTGCGTGCGGCCGGCACCGAAGGTCTGGTCCCGCGCTTGCAGCCCCACCTCGAAGCCCTGGGCGCAGCCCACCTCGCGCCTCTGGCCGCGGCCGGGGAGATGGGCGCCTGGCCCCTGGTGTTGCAGCGCGCCCACAGCCTGGTGGCGCCAGGCGCGGCGCTGCTTGGCGACGCCGGCCACGTCATCCACCCCCTGGCCGGGCATGGCCTCAACCTCGGCTTGCAGGACGTGCAGGCGCTGGCGGCGGTGTTGGCCGGGCGTGGCGAGGCGCAGGCAATCGGCGATGCGCGCGTGTTGCGGCGTTATGCCCGCGCCCGTGCCGAGCAGGTGCTGGCACTGGAACTGGCGACCGACGCCCTGCACCGGCTCTACGCTCCCGGCATGGCCTGGCTGGCGCCACTGCGCGCCTTCGGGCTGACCGGCACCAATCACCTGTCGCCCTTGAAGCGTTGGTTGGCGGGCTATGCTTCGGGCTTATCCGTGATGGCCTGAGCGTGCCCGAAACAACGCCAGCCGAGGAGCTCCTTTGCGGAGGCCGGTGCGCCTTGCGGCCAGCTCCATCGTGCGCGAACCCACGGTCATCGATGCCACCCGCGGTCGGCTGCCCCGACCTTCTCCCAGCCCTGGAATGCCCATGACATTGCGTTTGATCGTTGCCACCCTGTTGCTCGCCAGCACCGTGTTCGCCAGTTTCAGCCAGGCGCAGGGCACGGCGGATTTGCGCAAGGCGCTGTCCAAGGTCCTGCCCAATTTTCCCGCTTCGGCGCAGATCATCAAGACGCCTTACGCCGGCCTGTACGAAGTGGACCTCGGCGACCGCGTGTTCTACACCGATGCCACCGGCACCTTTCTCTTCGCCGGGGAAATCCTCGACACCCGGAACGGCGTCAACATCACCAAGACACGCGTCGAGGAGCTGCAGAAAATCAAGTGGAGCGAGCTGCCGCTGAAAGACGCGTTCAAGGTGGTCTACGGCAACGGCAAGCGCCAGATCGCCGTGTTCGAAGACCCATACTGCCCGTATTGCCACCTGCTGGACAAGACCCTGGAAACCATGAGCAACATGACGGTGCATGTGTTCCTGTTCCCTGTCATCCGGCCCGAGTCGCCCGCCAAGGCGCGCGACATCTGGTGCGCCGCCGACAAGGGCAAAACCTGGGAAGCCTGGATGAACGAGCAGAAGGAGCCGCCGAAGGCGCCCGCAAGCTGCGTCACACCCTTGCAAGCCAACCTTGCCCTGGGCCAGAAGCTGGGTGTCCAAAGCACCCCCACCATGTTCCTGGAAAACGGCCAGCGCATCACCGGCGCGGTGGATGCGGCCGAGATCGACAAACGCCTGGCGATGAAGTGAGGCCGAGGGCCCAGGACCATCCACGCGCCCATGAAAAAGCCCGCAATCGCGGGCTTTTTCATGGGCGTCGGCAAGGCCCCTGGTGGGTGACATGACGCGGAACTCAGTCTGTCGGTCCCAAGTGGCATCCTGGCTTGTGCCGCATGGCTGGTCACTGCTGCATCAAGAATCCATGCGTTCTCCAGCAGTCCAGCGGGTTGCGCACGGCGGGCCTGTCCATCAATTGATCGTGCATCCGGAAGCAGGCCTGAATTTGCGCCTCCCGGGCTCGCACCCCATTGCTGCCCGCAGCAAACGCCGGATAGGCGGCGCCCAGCATCAGCAGGGGGGTGATGACGATCAACAGTTTTTTCATGGCGATTCTCCAGATCATTAACGTGCAGCAGCGTTGTCACAACAGCCAAGACATGGGGTTGGCTGCTGTGGCAACCCCAGATGGAAAACTTCGTATCGCCAGGCAGATCGCTGCCGCCGATTCTGCATGGCCGCCAATGCGGGCATCACATCATCCCGCGCATCATGGCTGGCATGCCCTCCTTGGCGAAGCGGTCGAGTTCGCGGGAGTGGGCTTTGATCACGGCGACCATCTCCGGGTCGGACGAGGTCTCGGTCACGGCCACGCCATCGGGCAGGATGTCCAGCTTGCGCTGGTACTGGGTCGGGTTGGCGAACATCTGCGGCACGCTGTTGCTCATGGGGTAGGGAAAGGGGCGGTCCTGCGCCAGCCGCGCATACATGTCCACCACATGCTCCTGGATCAGCGCCGCGGTGGTGGGGTCGGTCGAGGTGGTGACGTCATACACCCCGTCGGGTAATTCCTTGACCTCGCGGCGGATGAGTTTGTGGCGCTCGAACAGATCCATGCCGGTGCGCATCGGCCCGTTCCTATTCCCCGGCGACATCATGCCGCCCATGTCTGGGCCCATCATCCCGCCGCCCTGGGCCTGAGCCGGGCGGCGGCCGAGCAGGTAGCCGGACACGGTGCCCACGAGACTCGCCATCACAGTCACAAACGAACGACGTTGCATGATCAACTCCAGTTTGCATTCGACAAGACATCCCGCGTCGCGGGACCCGCGCCCAGGCCGAGGCGCCGCCTCTGCCACAGGGCGTAAACCGCCGGGATCACCAGCAGGGCCAGCAAGGCGGCGGTCAGCATGCCGCCCACCATGGGCGCGGCGATGCGCTTCATCACGTCGGCGCCGGCGCCATCGCTGAACATGATGGGCAGCAGGCCGCCGACCACCATGGTCAGGGTCATCGCCATGGGCCGCAGCCGCAGCAAGGTGCCCTCGACCACCGTCTGCTTGAGGTCGTCCCAGGAGTTGAGGCGGTCGTGAATCTTGCGCCGCTCCAGTGCCGCGTCAAGGTAGAGCAGCATGACCACGCCGAACTCCGAGGCCACCCCGGCGGTGGCGATGAAGCCCACGCCCACCGCAACCGAGAGCTTGTAGCCCAGCCAGTCGACGTACCAGAATCCGCCCACCAGCGACAGCGGCAGGGTCAGCAGGATGATGGC
>JAJZDV010000078.1 GCA_021846025.1 Pseudomonadota bacterium | reverse complement strand
ACTTCGAAGTCTACTCTGAAACGGAATTTTGCGCATCTTTTTGTCCGATAAGGGTGCGCTTGTCCGGGCGGGATCAGAGGCTGGTTTCTTCTCCGGCTTGGGCAGAACCGCTGTCTTCCAGCGCCTGGAGTTCGGCAGCGGCTTGGGCGGTGCGCTCCGCATGGTCGAGCACTTCCTTGGCCTTGCGAGCCTGGTGGAAAGCCATGCCGGAGCCTGCAGGAATCAAGCGGCCGACGATGACGTTTTCCTTCAAGCCGCGCAGTTCGTCGCGCTTGCCCATGATGGCGGCTTCGGTCAGCACGCGCGTGGTTTCCTGGAAGGAAGCCGCGGAGATGAAGCTGTCGGTGGACAAGCTGGCCTTGGTGATTCCGAGCAGGATGTTGTTGAAGGTTGCGCAGACCTTGCCCTGCTCGGTGAGCTTGGCGTTGGTTTGCAGCACTTCGGAGCGCTCCACTTGCTCGCCGGTGATGTACTCGCTCTCGCCGGAATCCTTGATCTCGACGCGCCGGAGCATCTGCCGGACGATCACCTCGATGTGTTTGTCATTGATCTTCACCCCCTGCAGGCGGTAGACGTCTTGCACCTCGTCGACGATGTAGCGCGCCAGGGCCTCGACGCCCAGCAGTCGCAGAATGTCTTGGGGCTCGGCCGAGCCGTCGACCACCAATTCGCCCTTGTTGATGACCTGACCTTCGTGGACGAGGATGGTCTTTTCCTTGGGCACGAGGAACTCGTGGCTCTGGCCGTCGAGGTCGGTGATGACCAGTCGGACCTTGCCCTTGGTTTCCTTGCCGAAGGACACGGTGCCGGTGATCTCCGCCAGCATTCCGGCGTCCTTCGGCGAGCGCGCCTCGAACAACTCGGCCACACGCGGCAGGCCGCCGGTGATGTCGCGGGTCTTCTGGCCTTCCATCGGGATACGCGCCAGCACTTCGCCCGGACCGACATCCTGGCCGTCGCGCACTTGAATCAGCGAGCCCACCTGGAAGCCGACGGCAACGGCATGCTCGGTGCCGGGAATCTTGACCTCGTGGCCTTGCTCGTTGAGCAGTTTGACCTGCGGCCGGATGACTTTGGCCGAGCCGCGGCGCTTGGGATCGATCACCACCAGGGTGGACAGACCGGTGACCTCGTCGACTTGCTTGGCAACGGTGACACCTTCTTCGATATTTTCGAACTTCACGCGCCCGGCGTATTCGGTGATGATGGGGCGGGTGAGGGGATCCCAATTGGCCAGCGGCGTGCCGGCCTTGATCGCCAGGCCGTCCTTGACGAACAACAGTGCGCCGTACGGCACCTTGTGGCGCTCACGCTCGCGGCCGTAATCGTCGGTGATCAACACCTCGCCGGAGCGGGAGATGACCACCTGTTCACCCTTGGAGTTGGTGACGTAGCGCATGGTGGCGGTGAAGCGTGCCGTGCCGGCACTCTTGGCTTCGACGCTCGAGGCCACGGCGGCGCGCGATGCGGCGCCACCGATGTGGAAGGTGCGCATCGTCAGCTGGGTGCCGGGCTCGCCGATGGATTGCGCGGCGATGACGCCAACCGCCTCGCCGGTGTTCACCAGCACGCCACGCCCCAGGTCGCGCCCGTAGCACTTGGCGCACATGCCGTAGCGGGTCTCGCAGGTCAGGGGGGTGCGCACCTTGATTTCGTCGATCCCGGCGGCTTCCACCATGTCGAGCAGATCTTCGTCGAGCATGTCGCCGGCGGGAATGATGACTTCCTGCGTCTCGGGACTGGTGACATCGGTCGCGGCAACGCGGCCGAGCACACGGTCGCGCAGCGACTCGATGACCTCGCCGCCTTCGACCAAGGCGCGCATGGCCACGCCATGGGTGGTGCCGCAGTCCTGCTCGGTGATGACCAGGTCTTGCGTCACGTCCACCAGACGGCGTGTGAGGTAGCCGGAGTTGGCGGTTTTCAGCGCCGTGTCGGCCAGGCCCTTGCGCGCGCCGTGAGTGGAAATGAAGTACTGCAGCACATTGAGGCCTTCACGGAAGTTGGCCGTGATGGGGGTCTCGATGATGGAGCCATCCGGCTTGGCCATGAGGCCGCGCATGCCGGCCAACTGGCGAATCTGCGCCGCAGAACCGCGCGCACCAGAGTCCGCCATCATATAAATGGAGTTGAACGACTCCTGGCGGCCTTGTTTGCCATGGCGGTCGGTCACAGGTTCGGTGGCCAGGCGGTTCATCAGCGCCTTGCCGACTTCGTCGCCGGTACGGCCCCAGATGTCCACCACCTTGTTGTAGCGTTCGCCCTGGGTGACCAGACCGGAGGCGTATTGCTGCTCGATTTCCTTGACTTCCCGCTCGGCGTGGGCGATCAGGGCATGCTTTTCCTGCGGGATCAACATGTCATCCACGCTGATGGAAATGCCCGCGCGAGTAGCCAACGCAAAGCCCGACTGCAACAACTTGTCGGCGAAGATCACCGTGTCGCGCAAACCGCAGCGACGGAACGAGGAGTTGATCAGGCGGGAAATTTCCTTCTTCTTGAGCGCCTTGTTCAGCACGCTGAACGGCAGGCCCTTGGGCAGAATTTCCGACAGCAGCGCCCGACCGGCTGTGGTTTCCACCACCGAGGTCTTGGGCGTCAGGGCTTTGGTGGCCTTGTCGCGTTCGTATTCGGTCAGGCGCACGCTGACGCGGGCGGTGATTTCAAGGTCGCCGGACTGCAGGGCGCGATGAATTTCGCCGATGTCGGCAAACAGCATGCCTTCGCCCTTGCCGTTGATGCGTTCGCGGGTGGCGTAATACAGCCCCAGCACCACGTCTTGCGAGGGCACGATGGACGGTTCGCCGTTGGCCGGGAACAGCACGTTGTTGGAGGCCAGCATCAGGGTACGGGCTTCCATCTGCGCTTCCAGGGACAGCGGCACGTGCACCGCCATCTGGTCACCGTCGAAGTCGGCGTTGAAGGCGGCGCAGACCAGCGGATGCAGTTGGATGGCCTTGCCCTCGATCAACACGGGCTCGAACGCCTGGATGCCCAGGCGGTGCAGCGTGGGGGCGCGGTTGAGCATCACCGGGTGCTCGCGGATGACCTCTTCCAGGATGTCCCAGACGATGGGCGTCTGGGAATCGACCTCCTTCTTCGCCGCCTTGATGGTGGTGGCCACGCCCATGGCCTCCAGGCGGTTGAAGATGAAGGGCTTGAACAGTTCCAGCGCCATCAGCTTCGGCAAGCCGCACTGGTGCAGCTTGAGCGTGGGGCCGACGACGATGACCGAGCGGCCGGAGTAGTCGACGCGCTTGCCCAGCAGGTTCTGGCGGAAACGCCCACCCTTGCCCTTGATCATGTCGGCCAGCGACTTCAGCGGGCGCTTGTTCTGACCCACCATGGCCTTGCCGCGACGGCCGTTGTCCAGCAGTGAATCGACCGCTTCCTGCAGCATGCGCTTTTCGTTGCGCACGATGATCTCCGGCGCCTTGAGTTCGAGCAGGCGGCGCAGGCGGTTGTTGCGGTTGATGACGCGGCGGTACAGATCGTTCAGGTCGGAGGTGGCGAAACGGCCGCCGTCCAGCGGCACCAGCGGACGCAGGTCCGGCGGCAGCACCGGCAGCACGGTCAGCACCATCCACTCGGGTTTGGAATTGGTCTTGCGGAACGCGTCCAGCACCTTCAGGCGCTTGGAGTTTTTCTTGACCTTGGTGTCCGAGCCCTGCAGGTCGCCACGCAGTTCTCCGGTTTCCTGCTCCAGGTCCATATGAGCCAGCAGGTCGCGAATACCCTCGGCGCCCATGAAGGCGACGAACTCGTCACCGAACTCGGTGCGCTTGGCGGAGTATTCATCTTCCGACAGCACCTGGCGACGCGTCAGCGGGGTCATGCCCGGGTCGGTGACGACATAGGCCTCGAAATACAGCACGCGTTCAATGTCGCGCAACGGCATGTCGAGAATCATCCCCAGACGCGAGGGCAGGCTCTTGAGGAACCAGATGTGCGCCACGGGTGACGCCAGTTCGATGTGGCCCATGCGATCGCGGCGCACCTTGCTCTGCGTGACTTCGACGCCGCATTTTTCGCAGATCACGCCGCGATGCTTCAGACGTTTGTACTTGCCGCAAAGGCACTCGTAGTCCTTGATCGGGCCGAAGATCTTGGCACAGAACAGGCCGTCGCGCTCAGGCTTGAACGTGCGGTAGTTGATGGTCTCGGGCTTCTTCACTTCCCCGAACGACCAAGAGCGAATTTTTTCCGGCGATGCCAGGCCGATGCTGATGGCATCGAAATGCTCGTCCTTCTGGAACTGCTTGAACAAATCGAGTAGGGCTTTCATGCGAACCTCCAAATCCTGTGTGTCAGTAAGGCGCAAATCTGGGATGCAACCCCGGGCACGCTGGGGCCCGGAAGGCGAGTCGATCAGTTGCGTTCAAGTTCGATATCCAGACCCAACGAGCGGATTTCCTTGATCAGCACGTTGAACGACTCGGGCATGCCCGCCTCGATCGAGTGCTCGCCCTTGACGATGCTTTCGTAGACCTTGGTTCGGCCGTTGACGTCGTCGGACTTCACCGTCAGCATTTCCTGCAAGACGTAGGACGCGCCATAGGCTTCCAGCGCCCACACTTCCATCTCGCCAAAGCGCTGGCCGCCGAACTGCGCCTTGCCGCCAAGCGGCTGCTGCGTCACCAGCGAGTACGGGCCTGTGGAGCGGGCGTGCATCTTGTCGTCCACGAGATGGTGCAGCTTGAGCACATGCTTGTAGCCGATGGTGACGGGGCGCTCAAACGCATCGCCCGTGCGGCCGTCAAACAGCAGGGCCTGCTTCTTCGAGGCGGTGAGCTTGAGACGCTGCGCCACCTCGTCGGGATAGGCCATCTGCAGCAGCTGGTCGATTTCCTTCTCGGAAGCGCCGTCGAACACCGGGCTGGCGAACGGCATGCCCTGCTTCAGGTTGTCGGCAAGCTCCAGGATTTCAGCGTCGGACAACTGATCGAGTTGCTCCTGCTTGCCACTGAAGTTGTAAAGCGAGCCCAGCAGCTTGCGCATCTCGTTGGCTTTGACGTGGCTGCGCAGCATGTCGCCAATACGCTCGCCCAGGCCATGCGCAGCCCAGCCCAGATGGGTTTCGAGGATCTGGCCGATGTTCATGCGCGAAGGCACACCCAGCGGGTTGAGCACGATGTCCATCGGCGTGCCATCGGCCATGTAAGGCATGTCTTCCTCGGGCAGGATTTTGGAAACCACGCCCTTGTTGCCGTGACGCCCGGCCATCTTGTCGCCAGGCTGCAGGCGGCGTTTCACGGCCAGGTGAACCTTCACCATTTTCAGCACGCCGGACGGCAGCTCGTCGCCCTGGGTGAGCTTGCGGCGCTTCTCCTCGAACATCTGATCGAATTCATGGCGGCGCTTCTCCAGCGAATCCTTGAGCTGTTCGATCTGCTGCGCCACGGCTTCGTCGGCCGGTCGGATGTCGAACCAGTGGTAATGGTCGACTTCCTTGAGGTACTCGGCCGTGACCACGGTGCCCTTGGTCAGCTTCTTCGGCCCACCGGTGGCCGGCTTGCCGATCAGCAGCTTGCCGATACGGTCGAACGTGTCGGCCTCGACGATGCGCATCTGGTCGTTCAGGTCCAGACGGTAGCGCTTGAGTTCGTCGTCGATGATCTGCTGGGCGCGCTTGTCACGCTGAATGCCTTCGCGGGTGAACACCTGCACGTCGATGACGGTGCCGTACATGCCGGATGGCACGCGCAGCGAGGTGTCCTTCACGTCGGAAGCCTTCTCGCCGAAGATGGCGCGCAGCAGCTTTTCTTCCGGTGTGAGCTGGGTCTCGCCTTTGGGCGTGACCTTGCCGACCAGGGTATCGCCAGCCTCGACTTCGGCGCCGATGTAGACGATGCCCGACTCGTCGAGCCGGGCCAGTTGGCTTTCCGACAGGTTGGGAATGTCGCGGGTGATTTCTTCCGAGCCCAGCTTGGTGTCGCGCGCGACCGCGTTGAGTTCCTCGATGTGGATCGAGGTGTAGCGGTCTTCGGCCACCACGCGCTCGGACAGCAGGATCGAATCCTCGAAGTTGTAGCCGCTCCAGGGCATGAAGGCCACGAGCATGTTCTGGCCCAGGGCCAGTTCACCGAGGTCGGTCGACGCGCCGTCGGCCACGACATCGCCACGCGCGATGATGTCGCCACGTTTGACGATGGGTCGCTGGTGAATGTTGGTGTTCTGGTTGGAGCGCTGGTACTTGATGAGGTTGTAGATGTCCACGCCAACTTCGCCGGCGAGCGTTTCGGCATCGTTGACGCGCACCACGATGCGGGCACTGTCGACATAGTCGACCACGCCACCGCGCAAGGCGGTGACGGCCGTCCCCGAGTCGACCGCGGTGACGCGCTCGACCCCGGTGCCGACAAAGGGTTTCTCGGGCCGCAACACCGGCACAGCCTGGCGCTGCATGTTGGCGCCCATCAACGCGCGGTTGGCATCGTCATGCTCCAGGAAGGGCACGAGCGACGCCGCCACCGAGACGATCTGCGCCGGCGACACATCCATGTATTGCACGCGGGTGGGCGAGACCAGGATGGTCTCGCCATTTTCACGCGCCGAAACCAACTCGTCGATCAGGCGGCCCTGCTCGTCGACACCGGCATTGGCCTGCGCAATGACGTACTTGCCTTCCTCGATGGCCGAGAGATAGTCGATCTGGTCCGTCACCTGGCTGTCGGCCACGCGGCGGTAAGGCGTCTCGATGAAGCCGTATTCGTTGAGCTGGGCGAACAGCGCCAGCGAGTTGATCAAGCCGATGTTGGGGCCTTCCGGCGTCTCGATCGGGCAGACACGGCCGTAGTGGGTCGGGTGCACGTCGCGCACCTCGAAGCCGGCGCGCTCGCGTGTCAGGCCTCCCGGGCCCAGGGCCGAGACACGCCGCTTGTGGGTGATTTCCGACAGCGGGTTGGTCTGGTCCATGAACTGCGACAGTTGCGAGGAACCGAAGAACTCCTTGATGGCCGCCGAAATGGGCTTGGAATTGATGAAGTCGTGCGGCATCAGGTTTTCGGTCTCGGCCTGGCCGAGACGCTCCTTCACCGCGCGCTCGATGCGCGACAACCCGGCGCGGAACTGGTTCTCCGCCAGTTCACCGACGCAACGCACGCGACGGTTGCCGAGGTGGTCGATGTCGTCCACTTCGCCACGGCCATTGCGCAACTCCACCAGCATTTTGATGACGGCCATGATGTCGTCATGCGACAGCACCATCTCGCCTTCGATTTCTTCGCGGCCGAGGCGGCGGTTGAATTTCATGCGGCCCACGCGCGAGAGGTCGTACGCGTCGGCATCGAAGAACAGACGCTTGAACAGCGACTCGACCGCGTCCTCGGTTGGCGGCTCACCAGGGCGCATCATGCGATAGATGGCGACCTTGGCCGCGAGCGGCACGGTGGTCTCGTCGATCCGCAGGGTCTGCGAGATGAACGGGCCGTGGTCGAGGTCGTTGGTGTACAAGGTTTCGATGCGGCGAATGCCGGCGTCGCGCATTTTTTTCAGCACGGCGTCCGTCAACTCTTCGTTGGCGATGGCGACGATCTCACCGGTGTCTTCCGACACGGCATTGCGCGCCAGAACCTTGCCCACGAGGAAGTCTTCCGGCACGGAAATACGCTGCGTGCCGGTTTCTTCGAGCGTGCGCAAATGGCGCACCGTCACGCGCTTGTCCTTGGCTACGACCACGTTGCCCGACTTGTCGACGATGTCGAAGCGAGCCACTTCGCCCTTGAAGTGCTCGGGCACGAATTCCATCATCGCGCCCTGGTCCATCAGGTCGAAACGGTCGAAGCTGAAGAAATGCGCCAGGATCTGCTCGTTGTTCAGTCCCAGAGCCTTGAGCAGGATGGTGACCGGCATCTTGCGGCGACGGTCAACGCGGAAATAGAGGATGTCCTTCGGGTCGAACTCGAAGTCCAGCCAGGAACCGCGGTAGGGGATGATGCGGGCCGAGAACAGCAGTTTGCCCGACGAATGGGTCTTGCCTTTGTCATGCTCGAAGAACACACCCGGCGAACGGTGCAATTGCGACACGATGACGCGTTCGGTGCCGTTGATGATGAACGAGCCCTTGTCGGTCATGAGCGGGATCTCGCCCATGTACACCTCTTGCTCTTTCACTTCCTTGATCGTGGGCTTGGCTGCCTCGCGGTCCATCACGATCAGGCGCACCTTGGCGCGCAACGCGCTGGCATAGGTCAGGCCACGTTGCTGGCACTCGCGCATGTCGAATGCAGGGCGCGCCAGGTTGTAGCCCAGGAACTCCATGCGCACGTTCTGGTTGTGCGAGACGATGGGGTAGATCGCCGTGAACGCGGCCTGGAGGCCTTCATTCTTGCGTTTGTCGGACGGAACGTCCTTCTGCAGGAAAGATTCGTACGATTCGAGCTGGGTGGCCAGCAGGAAAGGAATATCAATGACGCCTTGACGAGTGCCAAAGCTCTTGCGAATCCGCTTCTTTTCGGTGAACGAGTAGGACATGGACGCTCCGCTGCGCAGGACTGAAACCGTTTTGGAATGCACACCACTGCAGGTGCGCATTCAAAAACCGATCCGGAAATCACCACCGATCACAACCCACCAAACACGTCCACTTGAAGGCGAGAAAGCCCGGAAGGCCAAATCAGCCTTCCGGGCCAGGTTGGTGCCGGACGAATTACTTCAGTTCCGCCTTGGCGCCAGCTTCCTCGAGCTTCTTCTTTGCGGCTTCTCCATCGGCCTTGGAAATGCCCTCCTTGACCGCCTTGGGCGCGGCGTCCACCAGATCCTTGGCTTCCTTCAGGCCCAGGCCCGTCAGCTCGCGCACGGCCTTGATGACGGACACCTTGTTGGCGCCGATCTCCAGCAGCATGACGTTGAATTCCGTCTGCTCCTCAACAACCGCTGCGGCGGCGCCAGCACCCGGTGCGGCGACCGCCATGGATGCGGCGGATACGCCGAATTTCTCCTCGAACGCCTTCACCAGGTCGTTCAGTTCCAGAACCGTCATGCCGCCCACGGCGTCCAGAATGTCGTCTTTGCTCAATGCCATTTTGTGTACTCCTGAATTCAATCAATAAAGGTTAGGTAGAACTGCGGGTCGTTTCCGTCTCGCGAAGGATCGAAACGTTGGAGGGCCTGGCTGCGCTCAGGCAGCAGCCTCTTCTTCGCGCTTCTTCGCCAGTGCGGCCACCGAGCCAACAAAGCCGGTGAGCGGCGCCTGCATCACGCCCAGCAACTTGGCCAGAAGCTCCTCGCGGCTGGGAATATTGGCAAGTTGCTTGACGCTGTCCGCGTCGAGCAGCTTGCCGTTGGTGGCGCCGCCACGGATGACCATCTTGTCGTTGGTCTTGACAAAGTCATTGATGACTTTGGCCGCCGCGATGGCATCTTCGGAAAACCCGTAGATCAAGGGGCCGGTCATTTCACCGGCAAGCACCTCGAAACCGGTACCTGTCACAGCGCGTCGGGCCAGCGTATTTTTCAGAACTTGCAGATGGACGCCCTTGCTGCGAGCTTGCGCACGCAGCCGGGTCATGGGTTCCACATCGATTCCGCGGTATTCCGCCAGCACCAGGGTTTGCGCCTTGCTCGCAAGCGTGGCGACCTGGGTCACGACGGCTTGTTTTTCTGTGCGATTCAGACTCAAGGTTGACTCCTGAAGAAAATGGTTTGGACACCGAAATGCCACAAACCGGGTTGCAGCGTCCTCTGGAGCGAACAACCCGCCTGGCGAGGCCAGACGAGACTGAAGTTTCCAGCGGGTTCGCCATCTGCGTCGGCTTCGAAGCCTGGGTTGCCCCGTTCTTCGTCATTAAGAGATGCAAGGCACCCCACCAACGGTCTTGGATCGCTCGGGTTCGCAGGTGTTAAGACCTTGCAAACCCGACCCACCAAATTGGCTCAAAGCAGCGGCCCAGCCGCCACCCATTCCTTTCCAATGACTCAAGCCGTGGCCAGGATGCTGGCCGCGTCCACGCGCAGGCCCACACCCATGGTGGACGACACCGCGACCTTGCGCAGGTACACCCCCTTGGCCGTTTGCGGACGGGACTTGTTCAACGCCTCCACCAGAGCCTGCAGATTGCTCTTCAGCGCGTCCGGCTGGAAGGACGCACGGCCGATGGTCGAGTGCACGATGCCAGCCTTGTCGGCGCGGAACTGCACTTGACCCGCCTTCGCGTTCCTCACGGCGCCCGCCACGTCAGGCGTCACGGTGCCGACCTTCGGGTTCGGCATCAAGCCGCGCGGGCCCAAAATCTGGCCCAGGGCACCAACGATACGCATGGCGTCGGGCGAGGCGATGACGACGTCGAAATTCAGATTGCCGGCCTTCACTTGCTCGGCAAGGTCCTCGAAGCCGACGATGTCGGCGCCTGCAGCCTTGGCTTCTTCAGCCTTGGCGCCTTGCGCAAACACCGCCACACGCTTGACCTTGCCGGTTCCGGCGGGCAACACGACCGAGCCGCGCACGACCTGGTCGGATTTGCGGGCGTCAATGCCCAAGGCGACAGCAACGTCGATGGATTCATCGAATTTGGCAACGGCGCATGCCTTGATCAGGTTCAACGCATCGTCTACGGAATACAGCTTGTTCGCCTCGACCTTGGCGCGCAGTGCCGCATAGCGTTTGGGTAGTTTCTGAGCCATTTACACGCCCTCCACAATCACGCCCATCGAGCGGGCCGTACCCGCGATGGTGCGCACGGCCGCATCCAGATCGGCGGCAGTCAGATCCTTCATTTTGGTCTTGGCGATGTCTTCGAGCTGCGCACGAGAAATCTTGCCAACCTTGTCGGTCAACGGCTTGGCCGAGCCTTTCTCCAGCTTGATCGCCTTCTTGATCAGCACCCCGGCCGGCGGCGTCTTGATGATGAAGGTGAACGACTTGTCGGCATAAGCCGTGATGACCACAGGCAAGGCGAGTCCGGGCTCCACACCCTGGGTCTGGGCGTTGAACGCCTTGCAGAACTCCATGATGTTGAGGCCGCGCTGGCCCAGGGCCGGGCCAATCGGCGGCGAGGGATTGGCCTTGCCGGCCGGGACTTGCAACTTGATGAAGCCGACGATTTTCTTCGCCATGCAGTTTCTCCTGTCGAGTTCAAACGCCCACGTGCGCAGGCTCCTCGTTCATGCGGCCTCTGCGATTCCGAAATCATCGGAACCGGGTTCATCGCAGCATGCCGGGCCGCCCGCATGCTGCGTTGTGCCTGCAGCCATCCCCGTTCGGGCACGACTCCAGGCTGAAATCATGTGCTCAGAGTTTTTCGACCTGCTGGAATTCAAGCTCCACCGGGGTGGCACGGCCAAAAATGGTGACGGAAACGCGCAGCCGTGACTTCTCGTAGTTCACCTCTTCGACATTGCCATTGAAGTCGGTGAATGGGCCCTCCTTGACCCGCACCATTTCGCCAGACTCGAACAGCACCTTGGGGCGCGGCTTCTCCACACCTTCCTGGATTTGGCTCATGATCTTGCTGACATCGGTTTCGCTGATCGGCGCTGGTCGATTCTTGGCGCCACCGACGAAGCCCGTCACCTTGCTGGTGTGCTTCACGAGATGCCAGGTGGCATCATCCATTTCCATTTCGACGAGCACATAGCCAGGAAAGAAGCGGCGCTCAGTGATGGTCTTGCGACCATTTTTCATCTCCACGACTTCTTCGGTCGGGACCAGAATACGGCCGAATTTCGCCTGCATCCCAGCGCGCTCGATGCGCTCGAGCAAATTGCGCTCGACCGCCTTTTCCATGCCTGAATAGGCGTGCACGACGTACCACTGCTTGAGGCCGGCAGGCAAGGTTTCAACCATCGACCACTCCGATTAATGTTTCCAACCCAGGATCAGGTCGTAGAAAATCCACTCTAGCGACTTGTCGGTGATCCAGAGGAAAAGGGCCATCAGGATGACGAAGCCGAAGACGATTGCCGTCATCTGAATGGCTTCCTTGCGTTCCGGCCAGACAACCTTGCGCACTTCACGGACCGACTCGCGAGTATAAGCAATCAGGGCTTTCCCGGGTTCGGAAAGCAGAAATAACCCGGCGGCCAATGCCAGTAAAGCCACCAGTGCCAGCACGCGCAGCCACAACTCCTGGCTGTGCAAAAGGTAATAGACCGCAAAAGCGGCCAGGAAAACGGCACCCGCCGCCCCCAGCTTGGCTTTGTCGGCGGTGGTGGAGACGGTTTCGACGGTTGTATTGGCCATTGTTGACTGCTTGTGCTGAACCCGGTTGTGGCAGGGGCAGAGGGAATCGAACCCCCAACCTTCGGTTTTGGAGACCGACGCTCTGCCAATTGAGCTATGCCCCTGTGGAAACCTTTTGTTTGGCCGCGGTACTGCTCATCCCATAACCGGCTTCGATGCAAGCTCGAAGCCAGAGCGTTTGTCTCACTCGATAATTTTTGCCACGACGCCGGCGCCGACGGTACGGCCGCCCTCGCGGATGGCGAAGCGCAGGCCCTCTTCCATGGCGATCGGGTGGATGAGCTTGACGGTGATGCTCACATTATCGCCCGG
>JAJZDV010000077.1 GCA_021846025.1 Pseudomonadota bacterium | reverse complement strand
CTGGGCTTTGCCGATGTCGGCGAGGGAATGGCGCACGTCACCTTTGCGAAAGTCGCGGTAGGTGGGTGGCAGCAGCTTCAGATTGGGGATGAGTGCCTGCAGGTTTTCGCACAGCAGGCCATGAAGCTGGTTCAGGGTGGTTTGCTCGCCGAACGCGACGTTGACAATCTCATGCCGCGCGCCTTGCGCCGGAACCAGGGCTGCGCGCATGTTGGCCTGCACAACGTTGGCGATGTAGCAGAAGTCGCGCGTGGTTTCGCCATCGCCGTTGATGATGCAAGGCTCTCCACGGCTGATGCGACTGGCCCAGTTGGGGATGACGGCGGCATAAGCGCCGTTGGGGTCCTGGCGGGCGCCGAAGACGTTGAAATAGCGCAAGCCGATGGTCTGCATGCCGTAGCTGCGGGTGAACACGCTGGCGTACAGCTCGTCGAGATATTTGGTCACCGCGTACGGCGAGAGCGGATTGCCGATGTTGGCCTCGACCTTGGGCAGCGCCGGGTGGTCGCCGTAGGTGGAACTGGAGGCGGCGAAAACGAAGCGGGTGCAGCCGGCGTCGCGTGCGGCCACCAGCATGTTGAGAAAACCGGTGGCGTTGACGGCGTGGGTGCGCAGCGGATCTTCGAGTGAGCGCGGCACCGAGCCGAGTGCGGCCTGGTGCAGCACGAAGTCGACGCCGCGACAGGCTTGCTGACAGGTTTGCGGGTCGACGATGTCGCCCTCGATGAAGCGATGGCGCGCCCAGGCGGCTTCCCCCACCTTGCTGCACACCTCGTCCAGGTTGCTGCGGTGGCCGGTGGCGAAGTTGTCCAGGCTGACCACGCTGTGGCCTGCAAGCAGCAGGTGTTCGAGCAGATGCGAGCCGATGAACCCGGCGCTGCCGGTGATCAGCCAGCGTCGCGGCATGAGCAGCGCGTCCTGAAGGCCAAAGGACGGGGGCAGTGGAGGCAGGTCGAAGTCGCTCATCCAGGGTTCCTGACCAGGCCATCGAAAGACCGCTCCGGGGTTCGCCGACCCTCTTGGGCCGCAGGCCGTGCTTGCCATGAACCGTGGTTGTTCATAGCCGCCACACCTGAACGCCGTGACTGCGCAGTTGTGCGGCGTCGAACACGGCCTTCACGTCCATGAAGACGCCGCGCGGTTCGAGCTTGCCGAGAAAATCGGGCACCGTCATTTGCCGATAGGGCTCGTGGGCCACGGCGGCAACGATTGCCGCGGCGCGCGGCAACTGCTCCCAGGCGAGAAGGTCGATGCCGTATTCGTGCTTGGCCTCGGCCGGCGTGGCCATCGGGTCATGCACGCAGACCTCGACGCCGTAGGAGCGCAGTTCATGAATGACGTCGATGACCTTGGAGTTGCGCAAGTCGGGGCAGTTTTCCTTGAAGGTCAGGCCCAGCACGATGACCTTGGCGCCGCGAATGGGGTAGCCGGCCTGGCTCATTTGCTTGACGGTCTGCTCGGCGACGTAGGTGCCCATGCTGTCGTTGATGCGTCGCCCGGCCAGAATCACCTGCGGGTGGTAGCCGAGGGTGTCGGCCTTGTGCGTCAGGTAATAGGGGTCGACGCCGATGCAATGCCCGCCGACCAGGCCCGGGCGGTAGGGCAGGAAGTTCCATTTGGTGCCCGCCGCCTGCAGCACCTCGGTGGTGTCGATGCCGATGCGGTGGAAGATGAGCGAGAGCTCGTTCATGAGCGCGATATTGAGATCGCGCTGCGTGTTCTCGATCACCTTGGCAGCCTCGGCCACCTTGATGCTCGATGCCTGGTAGACACCGGCGGTGATGATGCTGCCGTACATGGCGGCCACCTTCTCCAGGGTTTCAGGGCTGTCGCCCGAGACCACTTTGACGATGCGCGTGAGCGTGTGCTCGCGGTCGCCGGGGTTGATGCGCTCGGGAGAGTAGCCGACGAAAAAGTCGGTCTTCCAGCGCAGGCCGGATGCCTGCTCGATGATGGGCACGCAGACGTCTTCGGTCGCGCCCGGATACACGGTGGACTCGAACACCACGGTGGCGCCCGGCTTCAGATGACGCCCCACCGACCGGCTGGCCGACTCCAGCGGAGAGAGGTCGGGGTTATGCGCCGCGTCCACCGGTGTGGGCACGGCCACGACGATGAAATCGGCCTCGCGCAGCCGCGTCGCATCCGACGTTGGCTCCAGCAGCTTGGCGGCTTGCAGCTCGCTCGTGGTCACCTCGCCGGTGGGGTCGACGCATTGGAGGTAAGCGTCAATCTTGCCCTGGGAGAGATCGAAACCGATGGTGCGATGAATTTTGCCGAACTCGACCGCCAGGGGCAGCCCGACATAACCCATCCCGACTACTGCGACAACCGTCATACATC
This sequence comes from Pseudomonadota bacterium, assembly GCA_021846025.1. Classification (GTDB taxonomy): domain Bacteria; phylum Pseudomonadota; class Gammaproteobacteria; order Burkholderiales; family Burkholderiaceae_C; genus Thiomonas_A. Next base: position 10,850 of record JAJZDV010000077.1, on the reverse strand, counting down.
ACCTTTGAACAATGTTGGAAAGATGGCCCGCCAAGCCCCGGACCCTCGCGTGCGACGCGCAACGGTCAGCGCGCGCCTTCGCCAAAGAGCACCACACGCACCGTCTCCAGAATGATCTGCAGATCCAGGATCAGGGAATGGTTCTTGACGTAATACAGGTCGAACTGCAGTTTGCGCCGCGCCTCGCTCAACGAGGCCCCGTAGGAAAACCGCACCTGCGCCCAGCCGGTCACGCCGGGCTTGACGCTGTGGCGAACAGCGTAGTACGGCACCTCCTCGGTGAGCTGATCGACGAAGCTCGGCCGCTCGGGGCGCGGCCCCACCAGGCTCATCTCGCCCCTGAGCACGTTGAACAGTTGCGGCAGTTCATCGATGCGCGTCTTGCGGATGAAGCGACCGACACGGGTGATGCGGCTGTCGTTCGCCTGGGCCCAACGCGCGACCCCGTCCTTCTCGGCGTCCTTGCACATGCTGCGGAATTTCAGCACGTCGAAGGTCCTGCCGAAGCGGCCGACGCGCTCCTGGCGGAAGATCACTGGCGCACCGTCTTCGATCCAGATGGCCAGCGTCGTGAGCAACATCACCGGCCACGCCAGCGCCAGCAGCGTCAGCGACGTCACCAGGTCGAACGCCCGCTTGACCACCGTGCGCACGGCTCCCTGGGCGAAGCCGTGGCCATAGATCAGCCAGCTCGCCTTCAGGGTGTCCAAGGGAACCTCGCCTTTGAGCCGTTCGCTGAACGTGGCCAGCGAATGCACCGGAATGCCCTGGATGCGGCACTCCAGCAATTGCCGCAGCGGCAACGCCCCGCCCCGCTGTTCGCGCACGGCGACCACGATTTCATCGATGCGGTGCTCGGCAACCAGGGCATGGAGTTCCTGGTCGCGGGAAAACACCGGAGCCGGCAGCTTGGGCGCCTGGCCGGATTCGTGCCCGGATGGATAAAACCCCACCAGGCGATAGACCCCCGAGGCCTGGCTGTCGATGTCGCTGGCCACGCCGAGCGCGTCAGGACCGCAGCCGACGAGCAGAACGCTTCGCGTCCACAGCCGTGCCGTGTGGCTGCCCAGCAGCGGCTGGCGAATCAGCAGCAACAGCAAGAATTGATAGAGATAGGCGAAACCGAGAAAGCGCAAGGCGTAGCGGTGCGGAAAAAACGACTGGGCATAGGCAAAGAACAAGGGGCCGACGCTGACCATCGTGGCCAGCAGCGCGCACAGCAACAGGGTGCGCAGGGAATTCACGCGGTCGCGCTGGTAGGCGCCGAACGTGACGTACAGCAGCAACATGCCGCTGGCGAAGATGGCCGCTGGCAACAGCGTGGCCTGCACCGCCACCAGGTCGGGATCGTTGGGGCGTGCGAGCATCACCAAGGTGGCGCCGGACAGCACGGCCGAGAGCATCAGCACGATGAAATCGGTCAACAATTCCAGCACGGTTCGTGTCGGAACGTACTGATCAAAGACCCGGATCATGAAAAATCCCCCGTAGACAGCATGCGTCTGCACGCACCGCTGGCATTGAGGAGTCGTCACCGGCGCAAGGATGCGGCCTGGTGGCCCGACTGACCAAGCGGGACAACCGATTGGTTGCAAGCAGTGGTGGCGTTTGTCATCGCGCCCGAATGCGCAAGAGCGGATTTCGAAACGATGGCGAATCTTTCCATAGCCAACACCCAGCAGTAACCCCCTGATAGAGGGAGATCAGCGCGAGGAAGGCTGTCCTAGACTGCGTTCCAACGCGGGCCGCCCCCGATGGCTGTTCCCATCATTCGTCAGCTTGCACGCTGCCTCTGGAGAAGTTCATGCGCACCACCGCGACGCCGTTTCGGTTGTCCCGTATTTCGTTCGTGTTCGTCGCCCTGCTGACCCTGCTGCTGTCGGCCTGTGCGAGCAATCGGTTTCCTCCAGCGCCCGGCAAGGTCGCGGCGTCGGACTACCACTACATCATCGGACCCAGCGACACGCTGCACATCTCCGTATGGCAGAACCCTGACCTGTCCTCCACCGTCCAAGTTCGCCCCGATGGCCGCATTTCCTCGCCGCTGGTGAGCGGCATGCAGGCGGCCGGCCTGACGGCGGATCAACTCGCTGCCAAGATTTCCAAAGACATCGCCAAGTACGTGCGTGACCCGGTGGTCACCGTGGTCGTGAGCAACTTCCACGGCGCCCTCAGCCAGCAGGTCAGCATCGTCGGGGCTGCGGCCAAGCCGCAAAGCATTCCTTACCGCGACAGAATGACCCTGCTCGACGCCATGATCGCCGCGGGCGGCCTGAGCCCTTATGCCAACGGCAACGACGCCGTGCTCATTCGCGATGGCAAGTCCTACAGCGTGCACCTCGATGGCCTGCTGCGCCAAGGCAACATGGCCGACAACGTGCCGCTCCTGCCGGGTGACACCATCGTCATCCCGCAAGGCTGGTTTTGAGCGAGCCGCGATCACGCCGCGGCTTCAAGCCAACACCCACCTGCCAAGACAGGCGTGACTCCCGGGAGCCCACCATGACCGTTCATCGCACGGCGCTTGCCAGCGCCATCGTTGCTGCCTGTGCCGTTTTCGGCAACTGGAACGCGGCGCAAGCTCAGGTCGTTCCCGGGGTTCCAGTGACTCCCGCCATCCCGGCCCTTCCCGCCACACCGGTCTTGCCGGCCGGGGCGGCGTCCGGTGCTGCTGCCGAGAGCTTGGCGCCGGCGCCGACGACCTACCTTGCGCCATCCCTGGCGGTGTTGGCAACCGGCACCAGCAATGCCAACTTCGGCGCGGGCCTGAGCCCACGCAGCGACACGGTCCTGGAGGTCGTGCCGAGCCTGGTCCTTGTCTCCGACCACGCCCACTGGCAGTTGCGCGGCGACTTCCGTCTGGACGGGCTGTACTACGCGCGCGGCACGCAAACCAACCGCGTCTTGCCCATCGGCAGCCTGAATCTGCGATCGGAACTGGTCGACCGCCTCCTCTATCTGAATGCCGGCGTCGAGTCCCAACAAAACATCATCAACCCCTATGTCGGGCAGCAGACGCCCGGAACATCGAATCAGTACACCTCCACCCAATACCGCATCAACCCGTACATCGACCGACGGATCAACCCGGATTTGCGCTTCATTGCCAGCAGCGACGATGTCTGGACCAAGATCAACAACAACCCGACCAATGCGGGCGTGTTCGGCGGACGCTACACGGTTCAGACGGTCAGCCTGGATCAGCGTCCCCTGCCCTGGGGCTACACCCTGGTGGCGCGACAGACCGACACCACGTACACCAACCTGCCATTCGCCTCGCTGAAGGACACATCGTTTCGCGCCATCGGCAATAAAGCCTTGTCCGAACGCCTGACGCTGGGGCTCATCGGCGGCTATGAAAGGGTCTCGGCCTTTCTCGCCGAGGAGAACAAGCCCATCTACGGTGTCCGCGGCTCCTGGCAACCGAACGCCCTGGGCAACATCGACGCGACGGTGGAGCACCGTTACTTCGGCACGGGCTGGAACATCCAGGCGCTGGGCGGCTCACCCTTGCTGCGGTTCAGCATGAACTGGACGCGCGGCCCATCCACCTACCTCTCGGCCCTGGCTGGCGGTGGTGTGCCGGGGAGCAATATCACCACCCTCCTCGACGGCATGCTGCTCGCGCAATACCCGGATCCGGTGGCCCGCGCCCAGGCGGTGCAAGGGCTGTTGACCAATTCCGGGCTTCCAGCCGGATTGTCCACCGCCAACAGCTTCTACACCTCATCGGCCACGCTGCAAAACGCCTTGTCCATCACCGCCCTGCTGCTGCGCCAGCGCAACAGCTATGCCATCTCGCTGTACCGCACCAAGACCCAAGACCTCTTCCTGCCAGGGCAAAGCCTGCTTCAACTCGTCCAGACGTTCTCATCCGACAACACGCAGACCGGGATCGCGTTCAATTACGGCCGCCGGTTGACCCCCCTCGACAATTTGAACGTCACGTTACTGCGTGCCAACAATGCGGGCTTCGGCCTCAATGCGGGCCAAAGCTCGCGCCAGACCAGCCTCGTCGCCCAGTTCGATCATCGATTCTCCCCCAGAACCACCGGGTTGCTTGGTGTGCGCCGCCAGCTCCTGCGATCCACCTTGATCGGGAACTCGAATGAGTCGGCCGTCTTTGCCGGCGTCGTCCACCGCTTCTGAACGCGAAAGAGGCCATGTACGAGCAGTTCTTCGGCCTGACGGCGCCGCCGTTTCAGATCAACCCCGACCCCAGCTTCTACTTCGAGAGCAAAGGCCACGGCAGCGCGCACCAGTACCTGCGCTTCGGCGCGTTCCAGGGCGAAGGCTTCATCGTCGTCACCGGCGACATCGGCGCCGGCAAGACCACGCTGCTGCGCGCCCTGCTCGCCGAACTCGATCCGGCCAAGGTCGTGGCCGCGCAGATCGTCAGCACCCAACTCGAAGCTGGCGAGTTGCTCTCGGCGGTCGCCCTGGCCTTTGGCATTCCCTGCGACGGCATGAGCAAGGCCAAGCTGCTGGTCACACTGGAGGCTTATCTCGCCTCGCTGGCCACGTCCAATCGCAGCGCCCTGCTCATCATCGACGAAGCGCAGAACCTGGGGCCGGCGGCGATCGAGGAGCTGCGCATGTTGTCGAATTTCCAGTTCGGCAACCGCGCCCTGCTGCAAAGTTTTCTCGTCGGACAGCCCGAGCTGCGCGACATCCTGCGCCTGCCGCAAATGGAACAACTGCGCCAGCGCGTGATTGCCAGCTGTCACCTCGGCCCGATGGACGAGGCCGAGACGCGCGCCTACATCGAGCACCGTCTGCGCCATGTCGGCTGGGACAAGCGTCCTGCTTTCGCCGACCACGCCTTTGTCGCCATCTACCACTGGTCGGGCGGTGTGCCACGGCGCATCAACATGCTGTGCAGCCGCTTGCTGTTGTCGACCTTTCTGGACAACCAGGAGACGATCGACGCCGCACGCGTCGACCGCGTCGCCGCTGAACTCCGCGCCGAGCTCAGCGGCACCGACCCCGCCGCGCCGCACCGTGCGACATCGGACAAGCCCGCGTCCGCCGCGCACGCGACATTCACCGAGCCGGCGCAGGTCGCCGCCGTCGCCACGAGGGGCAAAAGCCGACCGTCCGTTGCCAGGCCAGCGCAACCGCAGGGGAGACCCACATCGAACGCCCTCCGCGGCATCTCGACGGCCTCGACGGCGGATCTCGACCTGGATTTGCCCTACTCGCCGCCGCCCGAAGCCGGCGACGGCATGCCGGGGCCGCTGCTCTGCGTTGCGGCATCGCAGGCCGGGGTGGTGGTCATGAGCGCACTGCTGCGCGCCTTCGCCCAGCGCGAAGATCTGCCGCGCACGGTGCTGGTGCAGATCGTCGCGCACGATGCCATCGAGGACGCCGAGTTGGCCGTGCGCAACGCAGCCGATCTCGATCTGCCGCCCACCGACTTCATCCTGGAGTTGCCGGCGCGGTCGGTGGCCGGCCGCTTGGCCGAGGTCATGGCCGCAATCGCCAGTCTGCTCCATCAGCAGCGGCCCAGCGCCGTCATCCTGAGCGGGGACGAAGCCGCCACCGTGGTCTGCGCCGTCGCCGCCAGCCAGATCGGCGTTCCGGTGGTGCGGGTCGATGCGGGCTTGCGCCATGGCGACCGTGCCGCGCTTCGTGAAACCAATCGCGTGCTCATCGACCACGCGTCCAGCCTGCTCTGCGCCGGCGAACGCCCCGCCCTGGCTCGACTGCAGGCCGAAGGCATTCCCGCCAACCGGGTGCACATGACGGGCAATCCCTGGATCGACGCCATGCACCATGCGCTGCCGCGCAGCGTGCCTCCTGACCTGACCGTCAAGAGCCATGGCGTTCCGAGCGATGTCCTGACCCATCCCAGAGGCTATGCCCTGGTGTGGCTGGAGCACGCGCTGGAGGGCGACGGCGTGAAAGTCCTGACCGAACTGGACTCGGCCCTGCGTCGCATCAGCAAGTCCATCGCGCTGATCTGGCCCATGCCAGCCGCGCTGCAGACGGCCCTGTACGCGAACCGGACCAGCGCCGAGGTCCAGTCCCTGACCATCGCCACCATGTCCTCGCTGAGCTATCTCGAAATGCTGGGCCTGATGCGCGAAGCCACCTGCGTTCTCACCGACAGCGGCTGGCTGCAGGACCAGTCTGCTGCGCTGGGGATTCCCTGCCTGACCCTGGCAACCCAAAGCGAGCGCCTGGCCTCCATCCAGGGCGGCACCAACGTTCTGGTGGGCGGCAGCATTCGCCGTATTTTTCGTGAAATGTCGGAAATCCTCAATTCAGACGATAAACCCTCGCGTCTGCCAGAGCTCTGGGACGGCCACGCCGCCGAGCGCATCGCCTGGCATCTCTCGAACTGGCTGCTGGCCAGGCAGGATCTTGCGTTTCGCGCCTATCTCGAACGCGCGTGATGCGCGCCGCACGGCACCACTGCAGGCAGGGTTCCATGCGAAGCGGCAACTGGACGACACCCCCGCATCTGCAGGTTTACCCATCGGACCAAGACCTGGATGATTCCATCTCGCTTCAATCTTGCGCACCCTGAGACACCATGAATGATCTGCTCCGCCCTCTGTTCAATCTGTTGCCCGCAATGTGGGAAAAACGCTGGTGGGGCCTGGCTGTAGCCTGGGTCTTCGCCCTGCTCGGCGCCTTCGGACTGGTGGTCTACAAAGAGCGCTATCTGGCGAGCGCAACCGTGTACGTCGACACCAAAACCATGCTGGGCCCGCTGCTGCAGGGCTTGACGGTGCAGCCCGACGTCAGCCAGCAGGTCGACCTGCTGGCGCGCACTCTCCTGGCGCGCTCGAATCTGAACACCATCATCGACGAAAACCACCTGCTCAAGCCCGGCGCGACGGAAATCCAGCGTGAGTTCCTGATTCAGCAACTCACGAAAACACTGCACATCAACATCAACGGACAGGACAATCTCTACAGCATCAGCTACGTCAGCAACGATCCGCAACAAACGCTGGGTGTGGTGCGCAGCTTGCTGGACCTGTTCGTGAGCAACGGCATCAACGCCAACCGCAAGGACTCTGAACAGGCGGTGCACTTCATCGACAGTCAGATTGCCATCTACGACCAGAAACTGCGGGATGCCGAGACGAAGCTCAAGCAGTTCAAGACCGCGCATCCAGGCTACTCCGGCCAGGCCGCGACCGACTACTACACCAGGCAGGCGCAACTGCAAGACCAGCTCACCATGTTGCAGGGCCAGCTCAGCTCGGCGGCCAGCTCGCGCGATGCATTGCGGCGGCAACTCGCCGACATCAAACCCACGCTGGCCCCCTCGCTGCTGCCCGGCACCAACATCGTGATGGCGCCGCAGGAGTCGGAGATTGACCAGCGCATCGCCGCGCAGCGCAAACACCTGGATGATCTGCTGCAGCGCTACACCGATGCCTACCCCGACGTCATCGCCACGCGCCAGACCCTGGCCCGGCTGGAGAGCGAGCGCAAACAACAACAGCAGCGCCTGGCCAGCGCTCCACCCGTCCCCCCTAGCGTCTCGGCGCAATATTCAGAGGCCACCAACCCGGTTTACCAACAGTTGCGCATCACTCTGGCCCAGGCGGATGCCAACGCCGCATCGCTGCAAGCTCAGGTGGGCGATGTGCAAGCACGCCTTGCGCAGCTCCGCACCCAGGCCACGCAAATGCCCAAGCTCGACGAGCAGTACATCCAGCTCAACCGCGACTACAACGTGCTCAACGACAACTACCAGAAACTGGTGCAGCGGCGTGAATCGGCCATGCTGTCGCGCAATCAGGATGACAGCCGCAAGCTGGACTACTTCCACATCGTCGATCCACCGCGCCTGGCGCCCACGGCGCTGTTTCCCCGTCGCACGTTCCTCATCGCCGTTGTCCTGATGCTCTCGGTCGTTCTGGGTGTGCTCACCACCTACCTGCTGGTGCTGCTCGTGCCCACCTATCGCAACGCCCGGCAGCTGCGTGAAAGCACCGAGCGTGCCGTGCTCGGCTCCATCACCCTGACCCTGACACCGGCGGCCGCGCTGCACGAGCAGCGCCGGCGCACGCTGTTCCTGCTCGGCAGCGGCACCCTGGTGGTCGTGTTCGTGGTCTGGACGGTCATCAACATGCTGCACCTGACCCATTGAGAGCGACGCCATGAGCACCATCGAACAAGCCAGCAAACGCCTTGAAGAGCTCCGAAAAGCCGGGATCGACATGCCCTGGGCGCGCGACCCCGAAGTGGCGACGCTGAGCCCCGCCCAACCCGCCGCCCTGGCCGGCGCGCTGCAGGGCGTCACGCCCGCACCGTCGCCACTCGCCGCACCCAGACACCGCGTCGACATCGACCTCGCCACGCTGCGCGAGGCCTGCTATCTCGTGCCCGACGCCCCGCGCTCGCGCCTGCTCGACGAGTTCCGCGGCGTCAAGCGCCCGCTCCTGGCCAACGCCCACGGCAGCAAGACTGCCGATCCGGTCGATCGTGGCAACCTCATCATGATCACCAGCAGCCTGCCCGGCGAAGGTAAAACCTTCACCTCCATCAACCTGGCCATGAGCATGGCCATGGAGATGAATCACACCGTACTGCTGGTCGACGCCGACGCCACCCGCATGGCCGCGACCCAGCGCCTGGGGATCGCCGGCGAGCGGCGCGGCCTGATCGATCTGCTGCTCGACCCCGAGCTCGACCTGTCCGAGGTGGAGCTTGCCACCAATGTGGACAAGCTCACGGTCCTGCCCGTCGGCACGCAGAACGAACGCGCCACCGAAATTTTCAGCAGCCAGGCCATGGTCGCCCTGCTCAACCGTCTCGCTGCGCACCAGCAGGATCGCATCGTCATCTTCGACTGCCCCCCGCTGCTGCCATCGGCCGAGGCACGCGCCCTGGCGCCGCAGATGGGCCAGATCGTGCTGGTGGTGCACGCCGGCAAGACCCATCAGGGTTCGGTGCAGCAGGCGCTCGCCATCCTGGAAGAAAACCCCATCGTCATGACCCTGCTGAACCAGTCGCGCACGCCCTCGGCCTCGTCGCCCTACGGCTATTACGCGTACTGACACGCGCACGAGCGCCAGGCCACTCAAGGCTGGCGCAGCCCAGCGCCGAGGCCCGTTCGCGGCCCTTGGCTTGCCGCCTTCGGCGCAGCGCCGATGCCTGCCGTTTCACCCTATTCGGGGGGCACAAATCCGCAGGTTGCGCCCCTAGACTCATCCTCATCGATGCCGTCGCGCCGCTGTCTTTCACGCCGGCTTTTCCGGCCCGGCCATCCGGCTCGAACGTCGCATCCGGCACCCGTTTGAGCACCACGAGCACCACGCCCACCACGACCGAGTTTCCCGGCAGCCAAGGCTATGCCATGACCGATCACCAGGCCCCAGCCACAAGCGCGCCGCGAACCGTCACCGACGTTTTCGCGCAACTCGCGGTGCGGCACGCCCACGCCACGGCCCTGGTGCACGGCGTTCACAGCCTGAATTACGCGCAGTTGCAGGCGCGCGCGAGCGGCCTGGCCCAGCGCCTGCGCGCCTGCGGTGTGCTGCCCGCCAGCGTGGTCGGTGTGGCGCTGCCGCGCTCGATCGACAGCATCGCCACCTTGCTGGCCATCCTGCAGGTCGGCGCTGCCTACTTGCCACTGGATCCGGCCTATCCCGTCGAGCGCACCAGCCACATGCTGCGCGACGCTGGCGCCGGCCTCGTCATCACCCTGGCCGCACATGCCGAACGGTTCTCGGCGCAGGCCCCGCTGCTGGTGCTCGATGCCGCGCCAACCAGCTCCCCGCCGCGCGCCCTGTCGCTTTCGCTGCCGTCGCAGCCCGTGCCATGGGCCTACATCATGTACACCTCGGGCTCGACCGGCCTGCCCAAAGGCATCGGCATCCCGCACACGGCCATTCTGCGTCTGGTGACCGAGCCCAACTACATGCACTTGGGGCCGGACACCCGCATGCTGCACGCCGCGCCCTTGGGGTTCGACGCTTCCACGCTGGAAATCTGGGGACCGTTGCTCAACGGCGGCGTGTGCGTGCTGCACGACCAAGACCTGCCGACGCCGGCGGGCCTGGCCCGCACCCTCGGCGCGCACGCCGTGAACACCGCCTGGCTCACCGCAGCGCTGTTCAACGCCGTGATCGACGACGACCCTCGGCACTTGCACGGCCTGACGCAACTGCTCACCGGCGGCGAGGCGCTGTCGGTGCGTCACGTGCGCCGCGCGTTGCAGGCCTTGCCCGAGGTGCGCCTGATCAACGGCTACGGCCCCACCGAGTGCACCACCTTCGCCACCGCCTTCACCATCCCGCGCGATCTGCCAGCGGACGCCCGCAGCGTCCCCATCGGCAAGCCAATCAACGCCACGCAGGTGCATGTGCTGGGCGCAGACCTGACCGAGGTTGCAGCCGGTGAAGTCGGTGAACTGTTCGTGGGTGGAGCCGGGCTCGGCACCGGCTATCTCAACCGGCCCGAACTCACCGCCGAGCGCTTCGTCCCCAACCCCTTCGGCGCCGCCGGCGAGCGCCTGTATCGCACCGGCGACCTCGTGCGCCAACTGCCCGACGGCAACCTCGACTGCATCGGCCGCGCCGACACCCAGGTCAAGATTCGCGGCTTTCGCATCGAACTGGGCGAGATCGAGGCTGCACTCGCCGCGCACCCCGCCGTCAAATCCTGTGCCGTCATCGCGCGCGTGGACGCTGCCGGCAACACGCGCCTCGTCGCCTACGGCGTTGCTGGCGGCCAAGCTCCGAACCGCGCGGATTTACGCGCCATGCTGGCCAAACGCCTGCCCGACTACATGCTGCCCGCGGCCTTCGTCTGGCTGCCTGCCCTGCCCATCACCACCAACGGCAAGCTCGACCAGCAGGCGCTGCCCGAGCCGCCGAACACCC
>JAJZDV010000076.1 GCA_021846025.1 Pseudomonadota bacterium | reverse complement strand
GGCCAGCGTATCGCGCATGGGTATTTCGTGCTGTCCGCGGCGGCCGGCTTGTTTGTCTCGCCGGCGCCCGGGCCGGTGCTGGCCAACTATGGCCTGGATACCTTGCGTTTCGTGAAGCCGGTTGGCATTGGCGACACCATTCAGGCGCGTTTGACCTGCAAACGCAAGATCGATCGCCGCAAGACCGATGCCCAAGGCCGTGGCCAGGGTGTGGTCGTCTGGGATGTGGAGGTGCGCAACCAGGCTGACGAACTCGTCGCCAGTTACGACATCCTCACGCTGGTGGCGAAGCGCGAGACGGCGGCGGGATAAACGGCTTGGCGACTCGCAGGGTGTCGGACGGACAGGGCGTTGGCGATGACCCCCTCCGGATGACGACGACGGCGGGATTGGAGGCTTCGTCGATGGGCCTCGGCCGACGCCTGCAGGGGGGCACGGGATGAGCGCCTGGGATTCGGCCCGCAAACACGATCGAGCTGCGCAGCGGACATCAGGGTCTTGGACGGCAAGGCCCTGGATCGAGGCTTCAGCACCTCACGATCGGGAACCATCGATGATTTGCGCAAGAGCCGCGGGCTGATCGTAATGGAGCATGTGGCCAGCCTCGGCCACTCTGTGCTCCGTGAACAGATCAAAACACCGGATTCGATCCTCCCAGTCGTTGCGATCGTTCATGAGCGAATGCGCCAATTCGGATTCGGCGCCGTAGACCCAATGGACAGGGCATTGGATCCGCTTCCAGGTTGCCTTTGCTTGCTCGAGGCTGTAGAGAATCGGGTTGACGACTCTGTGAAGAGGGTCTGCGGCATGCCCCAGATCGCCGTGCCAGTCGAGTGTGAGATGAGGCAGCAGGAAATTGGCTTGTTCTTCACTCAGGGAGGGATGACGCTCCAGCAGCCTTTTCAGGAAACCTGCTCGATCCGCACGCGAGGACGTTCTCCGGGGTTGGGACAACTGATCGAGCCACTCACGGTAACGATCAGGAGCCTGCTCAGCCCGCGTGGGTTTGAGACCGAATCCTTCGAGCGAAATGACCTGCATCATTTTCGCTGGCCGGATGCCGGCGTACATGCATGCAACCGTTCCACCCATGCTGTGTCCGACGAGATGGATGGATTTCAAGGGAGAAAGCGTGCGAATGATCTGGTCCAGCACCGCGTAGTAGTCTGGAAAATAGTATGGCTTCTTCCACCAGGAAGACAGGCCAAAGCCCGGCCAATCGGGCGCGTAAATATCCCATTCCTTGGATAAATGATCGACCATGAATTGAAACGAAGCCGAAACATCCATCCATCCGTGCAGCAGGTACAGCGCCGGCGCAGCATCGTGCGGCCAGCGCCGAATGAACATGTCTTGTTCGAAAACCTTGATCGACGTCACGAGCGATGGCTTGGATGCCTCATAGCGTTTCATAAGTCGGTTTTCTCCGGGTTCCGTTTCGTTCGGATCGGCGTTGTCGCCTCTTGGTTTGCACCTGCACGCTCCAGGGTCGGTCGGCGTGAGGCGCGGGTCTTCGGCATCATTTGGCCAGGAGCTGCCGAGAGAGACGGTGACGCTTCAGGAAGGAGTCAACCGCTTCGGTCAGCAGGATGGGTTGATCGTGGTGCGGCGAGTGCCCGCATTCGGTCAACTCGAGGAGTTGCGAGCCCGGCACTCGGCGTGCGATGCCGCGGATCTGCTCCAGTGTTCCGTAGGCATCGTCCAGGCCCTGGACCGCAAGCAGTGGGCAGCGAATCGCGTCGAGTTCGGCCTCGATCGACCATGTGCGAAAGCGCGGGTCGAGCCAGATCCTGTTCCAGCCCCAGAATGCCGAATCGGCCTGGTCGTGATAGCGGGCTAGCCGGGTACGCAGGTTGGTGTGCAAATAGGCGTCGCGTGCCTTGGCGATGCTGTCGAGCGACAACGGTTCGACCAGGATGTGCGGTGCGAGCACGATGGCGCCAGCCACGGCTTCGGGGAAGCGCGCGGCGTGCAGCAGCGCGATCGAACCGCCGTCGCTGTGGCCGAACAACCAGCGTGGTTGCGCCGCAACGCCCAGCGCGCCGAGCAATGCCGGCAGCACCTGCTCGGCTTGGCGATGCATGAAATCGGGGCCCCAGACCTCGTCCGGAGCGCGGGGTGTCGAGCGCCCGTAGCCGGGGCGTGAATAGACCAGGCCGCGGCAGCCGGTTGCGGCACAAAGACGCGCAGGGAAATCCTTCCACATGGCCACCGAGCCCAGGCCCTCGTGGAGGAAGATCAGCAAGGGCGCCGACGCCTGCGCACCGACCCATCGATACTCGATGCTGATCTGGCGGTCGTCCCAATCGATGCTGACGAACTCATGGGTCATCGCCTCAAACCTTTCCCAGCTTGGCGGCCTCCGCCTCACGCAATTTGAAACGCTGAATTTTCCCGGTCGCGGTTTTCGGCAGATCGTCGACAAATTCAATCATGCGCGGGTACTTGTGCGGCGCAAGGTGATCCTTGACGAATGCTTTCAACTCGGCCTCATCCACCTGCTGCCCCGTCTTGCGCACAACGAAGGCCTTGGTCCGGGTCAGGCCGTCAGCGTCGACCACCCCGATCACGGCAGCCTCCAGCACCGCCGGATGCTGCGCGAGTGTTGCCTCGACCTCGAAAGGAGAGACGTAGACCCCGCTGACTTTGAGCATGTCGTCGCTGCGCCCGGCGTAGGTGTAGCTCCCGTCGGCATTGCGCATGAATTTGTCGCCGCTTTTGGTCCAGCCACCCTGAAAGGTTTCGCGCGACTTGGCGCGGTTGCCCCAGTACATCAGCGCACTCGACGGGCCGTGGATGAACAGATCGCCAGGCTCCCCGTCGGGGACCGCGCCGCCATCTTCGGCACGCAGTTCGAGACGATAGCCTGCGACCGGCCAGCCGGTGCTGCCGTAACGGATGCGTTCGGGCCGGTTGGACAGGAAGATGTGCAGCATTTCGGTGGAACCGATGCCGTCGACGATGTCGGCGCCGAAATGGCGTTTGAAGCGCTCACCCAGATCGGCCGGCAATGCCTCCCCAGCCGAGGAGGCCAGGCGCAGTGCAACGGCGTTGCGCGCAGGAAGTCGCGGGTGCGCAAGCATGTTGGCATACCCGGTGGGCGCACAGAAGAACACCGAGGGCTTGAGCCCTCCAACCTCGCCATGCAAGCGCCTGAAGATCGCCTCCGGGGTCGGCCGTTCAGCCATCAAGATCACCGTGGCGCCGACCCCCAGCGGGAACGTCAGCGCGTTGCCAAGCCCATAGGCGAAGAACAATTTGGCGGCCGAAAAGCAGATGTCGTTCTCGCGCAATTGGAGCACGGCCTTGCCGTACAACTCGACGGTCCAGTAAGGATTGGCATGCGAATGCACGGTGCCCTTCGGGCGACCGGTGGAGCCCGATGAGTAGAGCCAGAATGCCGGGTCGTCGGGGCCGGTCGCGGCGGCGCGCACTGCCGGCTCGTGCGCGAGCACGAAAGCGTCGAACTCGATCTCGGCCGGATGCAGCGGGTGTACTGGTTGGGAGACGATGACTTTTTGCACCTCGTGGTCTGACTTGAGCATCGCCGAATTCAGCAGCGGCAGCAACGCTCCCGACACCAGCACCGCCTGAGCGCGTGAATGCTCGAGCATGTAGGCATAGTCGTCGGGTGTGAGCAAGGTGTTGACGGCGACCGGTACGAGGCCGGCATAGATGGCACCGAGAAATGCCACCGGCCAATCGCAGCCATCGTGCATCGCCAACAGCACACGCTCCTCGCGCTTGAGTCCGATCGCGCGCAGTCCAGAGGCCATGCGCCGCACGCGTTGCGCCAGCGTTCCATAGCTCAGCTGGCCTTGGTCGTCGACGAAGGCCAGCTTGTCTCCCCGCCCGGCATTGCAGCCGAGCAGATGATCGGCAACGTTGAAGCGGTCGCCCCAGGGTGGGGCATTCGGGCCGTTGCTCATGGTGCGTCTCCTGGTGTCGTGGTTTCGTCCGGCTGCAGCGCGCCGCGCACGCTTGCTGCGGCTTGGATGGCGCGGCGCCGGCGGTCAAAACGCAGCGCTCGAAGGCCACCGCGTTCCTCGCCGCCGCGTCGCACCCGTGCCAGCCCATGGTCGAGGTCGTGGCAGGGCGCCGGCATGGCGATCGCGCTGTCGATGTCCAGCGCACGATCCGACCGGACCGTGCCGTTGTTGGCGGTTGAGATCGGGAAATAGGCGCCGCGGTTTGCCGGCAGCACCTCGGCAGCGCGCGCCGGCAGCACCGCTCGTTCGCGGTCGCCCAGGTGCCGCAGCGCGTTGCCGCCGGTTTGGCGCGTGAACGCCAAGCCGCTGGCGGGATCCATCCCGGCGGCATCGACCCGCACCCGTTCCTCGCCCAGCACCGGATCGAACAACCGGGTTCTGGCGCCATGGCCGGTCTGCCAGCGCCCGCCCCGGTCTTTGTCCAGTGGATCACTCATGGTGTCGCTTCAGGACCGCGTGAACTCGATCGCGCCGTTCGGCAACAGATACAGCACCCGTGCGCGCCCGCCAGTGACGGTCGGAGTATGGGAGCTTCCGGGCCCATACACCCGCCAACCAGCGCCATGGTCATCGAAGCGCGCGTCGGCGTCTAGCGGCATGATCAGATCGATCTCAGATCGATCTCGCCGTTTGGATGCGTGTGGTGCGGGCCGGCGACTTCGGCCATGTCCACCACGTCGACCGAAAAATTGTGCAGCGCCGCCTCTGGTTGGAACACACGCCCGTAGCGGATGCCAGCGGCCTCGCGCTGGCACAGCCAGCCTGCGGCCACACCCGCCTCGCAGAGCTGCTGCAGGCGCAGGAATGCGGGGCTGCCGGGTGCATAGTCGCGGTTCAACCCATCCTCCAGCGTGGCGTCGATTGCACGCCCGGCGATGCGACGGGTCAATTGTTCCAGCGTTGCATGCAGATCCTTGGAATCCATGTGGACGTCTCCTTGACGGCGCCGTGCCTTGCGGCACTCCGATATATGCAGTATTGTGCGTTCTGCAATGGTAAGGTCCGAATTTTCCATGTCAAGCACTATATTGCATGAACGAGCCCTGCCGAGTGAGGTGGAGCAGGACGCGCGGCATCCATTCCTGGTTGCCCTGGGTGAGCGCGTGCGCGCTCTGCGCGCGCGCCGCGGGTTGACACGCAAGGCGGTCGCGCTGGCGTCCGATGTTTCCGAGCGTCACCTCGCCAACCTGGAGAGCGGGGTCGGTAACGCGTCCATCCTGGTTCTGCTGCAGGTCGCGCAGGCGCTGGAATGCACGCTGGCGGAGTTGTTGGGCGACGTCACGACGTCTTCGCCCGAGTGGTTGCTGTTGCGCGAACTGCTCGAGCATCGCGACGAAGCCGCATTGCATCGTGCCCGCGTCGCAGTCGGCGAGTTACTCGGCACCGGCGGCGACAACGCGCACCACAGTTCCCGCATTGCGCTGATCGGGCTGCGCGGCGCAGGGAAGTCGACGCTCGGGCGGATGCTGGCCGACGCGCTGGGTTTCGCCTTCGTGGAACTCAGCCGCGACATCGAGCAATTTGCGGGCTGCAGCAGTGCCGAGATCCAGTCGCTCTACGGCATGGGAGCCTACCGCCGCTATGAGCGCCGCGCGCTCGAGGAAGCGATCCAGATTCACACCGAGGCGGTGATTGCAACCCCCGGCGGCCTGGTTTCGGATCCGTCGACCTTCAACCTCCTGCTCAACCATTGCACGACAGTGTGGTTGCAGGCCAGTCCCGAAGATCACATGAAGCGGGTACTCGCTCAGGGCGACCTGCGTCCCATGGCCGCCAGCAGCGAAGCCATGCAGGATCTGAAGAGCATCCTGGCTGGCCGCGCGGCCTTTTACTCCAAGGCCGAATTCAGCCTCGACACCAGCGCTCGACCATTGCCCGAAACGCTCGCGACCCTCGTCCAGATCGTGCGTGGGGCGTTGAGTCGCGGGTAAACTCGCCACAAATATGCAATAAAATGCTTGATTGCCGGCTGAAAAATGCAATATCATGCCTCATCTGAGATCTGCATTTTGTTGCCGAACAGGAGCCTTCCGTGATCGCATCGTCCCGCGTCAACTACCAGACGGACCCTTCGCAGTACAAGCATTGGAAACTGCGTTTCGATGGCCGCGTCGCCACGCTGGCTGCCGATTTCGATGAGAACGCGGGCCTACGCCCCGGCTACAAGCTCAAGCTCAACAGCTACGACCTCGGCGTCGACATCGAACTGCACGACGCGCTCAACCGCATCCGTTTCGAGCATCCGGAAGTGGGGAGTGTCATGGTCACCAGCGCAAAGGAGCGTGTCTTCTGTTCGGGCGCGAACATTTTCATGCTTGGTGTCTCGAGCCATGCCTGGAAGGTCAACTTTTGCAAGTTCACCAATGAAACGCGCAATGGCATGGAAGACAGCTCGAGCGACGGCAGCCTGAAGTTCATCGCCGCGATCAACGGAGCCTGCGCCGGCGGCGGATACGAACTGGCGCTGGCTTGCGACGAGATCATTCTGGTGGACGATCGCTCCAGTGCCGTAAGCCTGCCCGAGGTGCCGTTGCTGGGCGTGCTGCCCGGCACCGGGGGCTTGACCCGGATCACCGACAAGCGCCACGTCCGCCACGATCTGGCCGACATTTTCTGCACCACCGCCGAAGGCGTGCGCGGCCAGAAAGCCAAGGACTGGCGTCTGGTCGACGCGATTGCCAAGCCAGCCGTGTTCGCCGAGGCCGTGCGTGGCCGCGCGCTGGAACTTGCTGCGGCATCGACGCGCCCGCGGGACGCGAAGGGCATCGCACTGACTCCTCTGCAGTGCGCGATCGAACCCGACGCGTTGCGCTACCGTTACGTGAGCGTCGAGATCGACCGCGCACGCCGCACGGCGCGCTTCACGGTGAGGGGGCCGGATGCGCCGCAGCCGATGGATGCATCCGGCATCGAAGCCGCTGGGGCGGCCTGGTGGCCGCTGCAGATGGGGCGTGAACTCGACGACGCGATTCTGTCGATGCGCACCAATGAACTCGACATCGGAACCTGGTTGCTGCGCACCGAAGGCGACGCCGCTGCGGTGCTGGCTGTCGATGCCGCGTTGTTGGCTGGCCGCCAACACTGGTTGGTCCGAGAAACCCTGGGTTTGCTGCGCCGCACATTCAGCCGATTCGACGTGTCGTCGCGCAGCCTGTTCGCGTTGATCGAGCCTGGCTCGTGCTTCGCCGGCAGTCTGCTCGAACTGGCGCTAGCCTGCGACCGCAGCTATCAATTGGCGCTTCCCGATGATGCGTCGCGCGCACCCAAGATCGTCGTCAACGGGACGAATTTCGGGCTGTACCCGATGGTCACCGGCCAGAGTCGCTTGGAGCGTCGTTTTTACGGAGAAGCGGCCGCGCTGGAAACGGTGCGCGCCTCCTGCGGCCGCGAGCTTGATGCGGACGCCGCATTCGCGCTTGGACTCATCACGAGCAACCCTGACGACATCGACTGGGACGATGAGGTCCGCATCGCAATCGAGGAGCGCGTCGCGATGTCACCCGACGCGCTGACCGGTATGGAGGCGAACTTGCGCTTCAATGGCCCCGAGACCATGCTCACCCGCGTGTTCGGGCGCCTGACCGCGTGGCAGAACTGGATTTTCCAGCGTCCGAACGCGGTCGGCGACAAGGGCGCTTTGAAGGTTTACGGCAAGGGCGAGCGCGCCGCGTTCGACTTCAACCGCGTCTGATCGATCCATCGTGGCGCGCTGCCGGTGGACGCGCCGCCGCTGGTCGTCACACCGGCATTTCCCTCACCGATTGGAGACTTTGATGTCCAGCATCGATTACAGCGAAACGATCCCGAACAACGTCCGCCTCAGCGAAGACCGCACCCTGCAGCGCGCCCTCATGCAATGGCAACCCAACTACCTGAACTGGTGGAGCGACATGGGGCCCGACGGCTCGCAGGCGTTCGACGTCTATCTGCGCACCGCCGTCAGCGTCGATCCCCAGGGCTGGGCGCAGTTCGGCTACGTGAAGATGCACGAATACCGCTGGGGCGTTTTTCTGAACCCGGGTGAGGCTGATCGCAAAATCCACTTTGGCGACCACAAGGGCGAAGCGGCCTGGCAGGACGTCCCCGGTGAACACCGCGCCAATCTGCGGCGCATCATCGTTACCCAGGGCGACACCGAGCCGGCTTCGGTCGAGCAGCAGCGTCACCTCGGTCTGACGGCACCCAGCATGTACGACCTGCGCAACCTGTTTCAGGTCAACGTCGAAGAGGGTCGCCACCTGTGGGCGATGGTCTACCTGCTCCACAAATACTTTGGCCGCGATGGCCGTGAGGAGGCCGAGGCGTTGCTCGAACGGCGCAGCGGCCAGCAAGACAACCCGCGCATCCTCGAAGCCTTCAACGAGCCGACACCCGACTGGCTGTCACTTTTCATGTTCACCTATTTCACCGACCGCGACGGCAAGTTCCAGCTCTGCGCGCTGGCCGAATCGAGCTTCGACCCGCTGGCGCGCACGACCAAGTTCATGCTGACCGAAGAGGCGCATCACATGTTTGTCGGCGAGTCCGGCGTATCGCGCGTGATCCAGCGCACCTGCCAAGTGATGAACGAGTTGAAGACCAACGATCCCGCGAAGCTGCGCGCGGCTGGCGTCATCGATCTCCAGACCATCCAGCGCTATTTGAATGTCCACTTTAGCGTGACGATCGACCTGTTCGGTGCCGACCAGTCGAGCAACGCCGCGACCTTCTACTCGACCGGGCTGAAAGGCCGCTACGAGGAAGGCAAGCGCAGCGACGACCACCAACTAAAGGGTGGCAGCTACCGTGTCCTGCAGGTCCGTGGTGACCGCTTGGTCGAGCAAGAGGTGCCCATGCTCAACGCCCTCAACGAGGTGCTGCGCGACGACTACATCAAGGACAGTATCGGAGGCGTCGAGCGCTGGAACAAGGTGATCGAGAAGGCCGGCATCCTGTTCCGTCTGACGGTGCCGCACAAGGCTTTCCATCGCCGGATCGGCAGCCTGGCTGGGGCACATGTCACGCCCGAAGGCCGCCTGGTTTCGCACGCGGAGTGGGAGGCCCATCGCAATGAATGGCTGCCATCGGCCGAAGATCGTGCCTATGTCGCCTCGCTGATGGGGCGCGTGGTCGAGCCGGGTCGTTTCGCCAACTGGATCGCGCCCCCCGTGATGGGGATCAACCGGCAACCGGTCGACTTTGAGTACGTGCGTTTCAACTGAGAGTGGGGCGCCGCGTGCCGCTCCGTCAAGGGCTGGCGTGGCACACATTTTCTGGAGCCCGCAATGGACATGGACGTGACGATCATCCGCCAGCACCTGATCGACCCCGAAATCTGCATCCGCTGCAATACCTGCGAGGCCACATGCCCGGTTGGCGCGATCACCCACGACGCGCGCAACTACGTCGTGGATGCTGGCAAGTGCAATTTCTGCATGGCCTGTGTGCCGCCATGTCCGACCGGCGCGATCGACAACTGGCGTACCCTGCCGAAGGCCCGCGCCTGGGGTATCGACGACCAGTTCGGCTGGGACGTGCTGCCTGCTGAACTGCCGTCGGAGCAACTCGCCGACACCGGCGTGCCCACCGCCGAGGCGACGGCGCTCGAGCCGCTTGTGCCGCCGCGGCCGGCGGCAGCCAGCGGTGAGGACCGATTCGATCGCGCACGATACGGTGCGACCGTGCCGCCTTGGTCGGCAGCGCACGCTTACATCAACCTCTACGGGCCGAAGTCCACGGACAAGTCGATCACCGCGACCGTCTCCGGCAATGTGCGCGTCACGGCAGCGGGAAAGGACTATGACACCCACCACATCGTGCTCGATTTCGGGGCGATGCCGTTTCCGGTTCTGGAAGGTCAATCGATCGGCATCATTCCGCCTGGCACCGATTCCGACGGCAGACTGCATCATGCGCGTCAATACTCGATCGCCAGCCCTCGCAACGGCGAGCGACCCGGCTACAACAACCTGTCCTTGACGATCAAGCGCGTGCTGGAGGACCACCACGGACGGCCGGTTCGCGGTGTCGCCAGCAATTACATGTGCGACCTGCAGGTCGGCGACAAAGTCCAGGTCGTTGGCCCGTTCGGCACCAGTTTTCTGATGCCCAATCATCCGAAGTCCCACATCGTCATGATTTGCACCGGCACCGGTTCGGCGCCGATGCGCGCAATGACCGAGTGGCGGCGCCGGCTGCGCTCCAGTGGCAAGTTCGAGGGTGGAAAGCTGATCCTTTTTTTCGGTGCACGCACCCAGGAGGAGTTGCCGTATTTCGGCCCGTTGCAGAATCTGCCGAAGGACTTCATCGATACCAACTTCGCGTTCAGCCGCACGCCGGGTGCGCCCAAGCGCTACGTGCAGGATGCAATGCGCGAGCGCGCCGCCGACCTCGGAGCACTGCTGGCCGATCCGAACGCCTATTTCTACGTTTGCGGCCTCGAGGCGATGGAAGAAGGCGTCGTGCTGGCGCTGAGCAACATCGCGCAGCAGGCGGGCCTGCAGTGGGAGAGTCTCGGCGTCGCGCTCAAGCGCGAAGGACGGTTGCATTTGGAGACTTACTGATGGACGCGACGACACAGGCCGTATCGATTCGCCAACGCGCGCACGGCGTCGTGCAGGTCACGATGTCACGTCCGGCCGTGTTCAACGCTTTCGACGAGGCCATGATTGCCGATCTGGATCGTGCGTTTTCCCGGCTCGCCGCCGATGACGCCGTGCGTGTCGTCGTGCTGGCCGGCGACGGCCGGCATTTCAGCGCCGGCGCGGATTTGCAGTGGATGCAGCGCGCCAGTGCCGCATCACACGCGTGGAACCTGGCGGATGCACGCCGCTTCGCCGCCATGCTTGCGTGCATCGAGTCCTGTCCGAAGCCGACGGTCGCACGCGTGCAGGGCGCCGCGCTCGGCGGCGGCATCGGTCTGGCTTGTGCCTGCGACATCGTCGTTGCCGCCGACAACGCCAGCTTTTCGGTCAGCGAGGCGAAATTCGGCATTCTGCCGGCGGTGATCGGTCCCTATGTCACCAACGCCGTGGGCAAGCGGCAGGCGAAGCGCTTGGCGCTAACGACGGCGCGCATCGGAGCGAGCGAGGCACAAAGGATCGGACTGGTGCAGCAGGTCGTTGCGCTGGATGCGCTGGATGCCGCGGTCGATGACGCCGTGAACGAACTCCTGGCTGGCGGCCCGAACGCGCAGCGGGAGATCAAGCAACTCTTTGCGCAGCTCGAGGTCGGCCCGATCACCCCGGAGGTGCGCGAGCTGACCGCACAAACCATTGCCCGTGTGCGTGGCACGGACGAGGCTCGCGAGGGCTTCGCCGCCTTCCTCGGCAAGCGGCGACCGACCTGGAGTCCGCAGTGACCCCCAACCCGCCGCTGTCCCTCTCCGCCGCGCAGATCCTGGTTGTCGGAGCCGGCATCATGGGGGCAGGAATCGCCCAGGTCGCTGCGCAGGCGGGGCATCCGGTGTTGTTGCACGATGCCCGCGAGGGTGCCGCAGCCGAGGCGAAAACAAAACTTGCGCAAGCTCTCGGCATGCTCGTCGCCAAGGGCAAGCGAAGCGCCGAGGAAGCCGCGCAGACTTTGGCGCGCATCACGCCGGTGGACGCGCTGGCGCAAGCGGCGCAGGTCAGGCTGGTGGTCGAGGCCATCATCGAAAAACTCGACGCCAAACGCGCGCTGCTGCGTGAACTCGAAGGCATCGTCACGGTGGACTGCGTGTTGGCGACCAACACCTCGTCGATATCCGTGACCGCCATCGCCAATGGCTTGAAGCGGCCCGGCCGGCTGGTTGGCATGCATTTCTTCAATCCCGTGCCACTGATGCGGCTGGTCGAGGTCGTTTCCGGATTGCAGACCGACCCGGCGGTGGCCGAGGCTGTTGTCGAATTGTCGATGGCGTGGGGCAAGGTTCCGGTGCAGGCGAAGTCGACTCCTGGCTTCATCGTCAACCGTATCGCGCGGCCCTTCTATGCCGAGGCGCTGAGGTTGTTGCAGGAACGTGCTGCCACGCCGGAGGTCCTGGACGCGTGCCTGCGCGCAGCAGGCTTCCGGATGGGTCCATGCGAATTGATGGATCTGATTGGCCATGACACCAACTTCTCGGTGACGCAATCGGTCTTCGATGCCAACTTCTACGACAAGCGCTTTGTGCCTTCGCTGGTGCAGCGCGAACTGGTCGACGCCGGGCTGCTCGGACGCAAGTCCGGGCGTGGCTTTTATGTTTATCCGAACGATGGTGCTGCGTTGGCTGTGGCGGTTCACGACGCGCCGCAGAAGGTTGATGCGGTGATGGTCCATGGCCGAGGTCCGACGGCCGATTGGTTGGCGAGGGCCGTCTCCGGTGCGCTGACGCCCATGGGTCTCGGCGTCGCGCGCGAAGTGGGTAGCGCATGGACCGGTCTGCAGATCGATGCCGCGCGCCTGGTGCTGAGTGATGGCCGTTGTGCCGCGCAGATGGCCGCCGACAGCGGCTGTTGCGATCTTGCCGTGTTCGACCGGCCGATGATGTTGCCGTTGCCGCCCGGCGCGGCGCTGGCCTACGCATTGGCCGAAGGTGCGTCGGCGGCGTGGCGGGTGCAGGCCGCGGCGTGGCTCGCAGCGCTGGGTGTCACGCCGTTGCTGCTGGCCGATACGCCGGGACTGGTTGTTGCGCGCACCGTCGCGATGCTGATCAACGAGGCGGCCGATGCGGTGCAACAGGGCGTTTGCACGATCGACGGCGCCGACGCGGCCATGAAACTCGGTGTCAACTACCCGGCCGGGCCGTTCGAGTGGCTCGCTCGATGGAGCGCCAGCGAAGTCATCGCGCTGCTCGACACGCTCGATCTGCATGACCGCGGCGAGCGTTACCGCGTCAGCCCATGGTTGCGCCGGCGAGCCTGGCAGGACGCAACACATGGGGTTGCCTGATGAGCCTTCACCTCGACATCGCGCTTCATCTGCATGCCGAACCCGGCGACAAGGTCACGAAATGCACACTGCATGACCGGCCCTCGAGCACTCGCTGACCATGGACTTTTTAGGTTTCGCCGGACATCAGGCCCGAGAGGGTCTCGCCGCCCAGCAGCCAGAGCGCACGCCGCGATGGACAGCTTCCGCATGAGATTCGCCGACTTCAAGGCCGGACAAGTCATCGAGGCTGGCCCTTACCCGCTGACCGAAGCCGAGGTTCGGCAATTTGCCGGCGCTTACGATCCGCAATGGTTCCATGTCGATCCCGAGGCCGCCGCGGCCGGCCCGTTCGGCGGCTTGATCGCCAGCGGTTGGCACAGTTGCTGCGTTGCGATGCGACTGATCGTCGATGCGGTCTTGGTCGGCTCGGAGTCGTTCGCCTCGCCGGGCGTCGCCTCTGTGAAGTGGCCGCATCCCTTGCGGCCCGATGACCGCCTGAGTCTGCGCGCGACAGTCTTGGGGACGCGGCGCTCCTCCAGCAAGCCACACCTGGGTATCCTGACCTGGCGCTGGCAGCTCTTCAATCAGCACGGTATCGAAGTGCTGGATCTCGAAGCGACCAGCCTGTTTGATCTGCGCGGCGCCCAAGGATGATCAGGCT
>JAJZDV010000075.1 GCA_021846025.1 Pseudomonadota bacterium | reverse complement strand
TGGCGGAAAGGGTGGGATTCGAACCCACGGTACGGAAGAACCGTACACCGGATTTCGAGTCCGGCGCATTCGACCACTCTGCCACCTTTCCGGGGTGTTGCGCAACGGTGATGGCGTTGCGTTGTTGTGAAACGTGACACACCTGTGTGGTCGTTCTTCGGGCGTGCGACAAAGCCTGAAAGTTTAGCAGGCTGGTGCCGGCAGCACGGTGGATTGGCCGCCGAGGTAGGGACGCAAGGCCTGAGGGATGTCGACACCGCCGTCTTCCCGCTGGTGGTTTTCCAGCACAGCCACGAGGGTGCGGCCAACGGCGAGACCGGAGCCGTTGAGCGTGTGCAGATACTCCGTCTTGCCCTGGGCGTTGCGGCTGCGAGCCTGCATGCGGCGTGCCTGGAAGGCATCCATGTTCGAGCAGCTGGAAATTTCGCGGTAGGTGCTTTGCGCCGGTAGCCACACCTCCAGATCGTAGGTCTGCGCGGCGCCGAAGCCCATGTCACCGGTGCACAACAGCATGGTGCGGTAGGGCAGTTCCAGGGCCTGCAGCACGGCTTCTGCATGCGACGTGAGTTGGTGCAGCGCCTGGGCCGATTCTTCGGGTGCCGTGATCCACACCAGCTCGACCTTGTCGAACTGGTGTTGGCGGATCATGCCGCGCACGTCGCGACCGTAGGAGCCAGCTTCAGAGCGAAAGCATGGTGTGTGGGCCACGTAACGCAGCGGCAGTTGCTCGGGAGGGACGATGGTGTCACGCACGAAGCTGGTGAGCGGTACCTCGGCGGTGGGGATGAGGTAGTGGGTACCGAGTTCGCCGCGCGGCACGGCGAAGAGGTCGGCCTCGAATTTAGGCAACTGTCCGGTGCCGCGCATGGTTTCGGCGCTGACCAGGTAGGGCACATAGGCCTCGGTGTATCCATGGTGCTGGGTGTGCAGGTCGAGCATGAATTGGGTCAGTGCGCGGTGCAGGCGGGCCATCGGACCGCGCAAGACCGTGAAGCGCGCACCGGAGAGCTTGGTGCCCAGCTCGAAATCGAGCCCGAGCGCAGTGCCGACGTCGACATGGTCGCGCACAGCAAAGTTGAAATCACGCGGCTGACCCCAGCGCCGCACTTCGACGTTGGCCGTCTCGTCGGCCCCCACCGGCACGTGCGCATCGGGCAGATTGGGCACGCCCATGAGCAGGTCGGAGAGCTCGGCCTGGATGGCCTCCAGGCGCAGGACAGAGGCATCCAATTCGGTCTTGATGCCACCGACCTGCTGCATCAAATCAGCAACGTCATCGCCTCTGGCCTTGTGCTGGCCGATGGCTTTGGAGATTTGGTTGCGCTGTGCCTGCAGGTCCTCGGTGCGGGTTTGCAAACCCTTGCGCTCCGACTCCAGCGCGCTGAAACGCACGACGTCGAGGAAGGGTTGGGGATGTTTGCGGGTGGACAGGCGCTGGATCACGCCGTCGAGGTCTTTACGCAGCAGATTGATGTCGAGCATGAAGGCAGAGTGAAGAAATGGCGGAACGGATCAACGCGCGGGGCCCAGCACAAACGCGGGATGCCGAGCGCCTGATGCGCAGACATGAAAAATGGCGCACGCCCGCAACGCTCGGCATGGCAGCGGCTCGGCGATGGCGTTTAGGTTGCAAGCTCGGTGGACTTGCCGAGCTTGCTGCCCAGTCCCTTGGGCAGCGGAAATTGCACATTTTCGACAGCGCCTTCCAGATTGCGCACGCTGCGCGCACCCAGTTCGCGCAGTCGGGCGATGACTTGCTGCACCAGTTGCTCCGGCGCCGAAGCGCCTGCGGTCACGCCGACGCGCACGGCACCGTGGAGCCACGCCGCTTGCAGGTCGGCGGCGGTATCGACCATGTATGCGGGGCGGCCAAGCCGGGCTGCGACCTCACGTAAACGGTTGGAATTGGAACTGCTGGGACTGCCGACGACGATGACCACGTCCACTTGGGGTGCCATGAATTTCACCGCATCCTGACGGTTTTGCGTGGCGTAGCAAATGTCCTGTTTTTTGGGTTCATGCAACCGCGGGTAGCGCACCTGCAGTGCCGCGACGATTTGCGCCGCGTCATCCACCGAGAGTGTGGTTTGCGTGACGTACGCCACCTCGGCGTCTGCCGGAAAGGGCAGTGCCGCAACGTCGTCCGGGGTTTGCACCAGATGCACACCGTCGGCCTGGCCCATGGTGCCTTCCACTTCAGGGTGACCGGCATGGCCGATCATCACCAGATGCAGGCCAGCGCTGCGCATTTTCGCCACCTCCACATGCACCTTGGTGACCAGCGGGCAGGTGGCGTCGAACACTTTGAGCGCGCGCGCCTCAGCCTCGCGCCGCACCGCTTGCGACACGCCGTGGGCCGAGAACACCAGGGTGGAACCTGGAGGGACATCGGCCAGTTCGTCGACGAACACCGCGCCCTTGGCGCGCAGGCTTTGCACCACGGTGGTGTTATGGACGATTTCGTGGCGCACGTAGATGGGGGCTCCGAACCGAGCCAGCGCACGCTCGACGATGTCGATGGCGCGATCGACACCGGCGCAAAAACCGCGCGGGCTGGCGAGCAGGACGTCGATGCTGGGCCTGCTGGACGGGTCGGACGGGTCGGATGGGTTCATCGTGGAACGGGTTTGGCGAGGCTGAGACGTGAGCGCAGAGGTGGGCGAACTCGAGCCTTGGCACCAGGAGCGGCCATCGCTCAAAGCACCCCCAGAATGCGCACCTCGAACACCACGGTTTTCCCGGCCAGCGGATGATTGAAATCGAGTTCGACCCAGTCGTCCCCGGCCTGGCTGACCCTGGCGGCTGCGGGAGCGCCGTTGCTCGCTTCCAGTGCCGCGAGCTGCACGGTGTCACCTGGGCGCAGGGCAAGATCCGGTGGCGTGTGCGACTGCAGGGCGGCACGCGGCACCCGCTGCACCCGGGCAGCCTCGGCAAGACCGAAGGCAGCCTCGGGCCCGAGCTCGAAGCGGGCATCCGCGCCCTCCTCCAGGCCCAGCAGGCAGGCTTCGAGAGCCGGTGCAAGTTGCCCGGCGCCAAGCGTGAGTGTCGCCGGACGGTGGCCGAAGGTGTTGACCCAGTCATGCCCATCCTGCGCGGCGAGGCGGTAATGCAAAGTCAACAGGGAATCGGCGCGTACGCAGGCCACAGTCTCTAAACTCCACAGGCAAAACCCCATTGTAGAGAGGCCCCCATGGCCACACGCATCGCCGATCTGCCCGCTGACGCTCGTCCCCGCGAGAAATTGCTCGCGCATGGCGCCCAGGTCCTGACCGATGCAGAACTGGTGGCCCTGCTGCTGCGCACTGGGGTGCGTGGGGCCAGCGCCATCGACCTTGGCGCCGACCTGATCACACGCTTTGGCGGGCTGCACGGGCTGTTGCACGCGGGTGAGGCCCAACTGCGCGACACCAAGGGCCTGGGACCGGCCAAATATGCCGAACTGGCCGCGGTGCTCGAGCTGTCGCGGCGCGCGCTGATCGAGCGCATGGCCAAGCGCCCCATGCTCGACAGCCCGCAAGCCGTGCACGACTACCTGCGCCTGTGGCTGGGCGGGCAGGAGGTGGAGGTGTTCGCCGCGCTGTTTCTCGACACGCGCCATCAGCTCATACGGGCCGTGGAGCTGTCGCGCGGGACGCTGGGGCACACCAGCGTTTATCCGCGCGAGGTGGTGAAGCAGGCGCTGGCGCTGAACGCCGCCGCCATCATCGTCGCCCACAATCACCCATCGGGCGTGGCCGAACCCTCGACCGCCGATCGGCATCTGACCGATCACCTCAAATCCGCCCTGGCCCTGGTGGACGTGCGCCTGCTCGATCACTTCGTGGTGACGCGGGATCGGGTGCTGTCTTTTGCCAGCACCGGGCTGCTCTAGGGCGATGCAGGGGCACAGATCCATGACCGGCATCCGTGACTTGCGCAAGCTGCGCGCCGCCGTGCAACAAGCCCGGGGAACGTCGCGCGCCATCGCGCCGGCGGCAGGCCTGGAACGTCGATCTGCGCCGCGCCAAGCGGTCCAGCCCAAGCAGGAGCCTCCATCGCAGCAACCTGTGACACTCCCCGATCGTGATGAGCGCACCCTCTTTCGCCAGGCGGTGGCCGATGCCAAGCCGTTGGCACCGAACGACCGCATCGACCTCGGCAGGCCGCCGCCACCCGCCGTTCCGCGGCAACACCTGCGTGACGAGCAAGCCGCGCTGGCGGAATCGTTATCCGACGCGGTGGATGTGGACAGCCTGCTGGAAACCGACGCCACGCTGTCGTTTCGCCGCCCGGGCATCGGGCCCGACGTGGTGCGCAAGTTGCGCCGCGGGCATTGGACGATCCAGGACGAACTCGATCTGCACGGCCTGCGCAGCGACGAGGCGCGCGAAAGTCTCTCGGCTTTCATCCACGAAGCCCAGGCAGCCGGGCGACGCTGCGTGCGCGTCATCCACGGCAAGGGCTTGAGTTCGCCGGGGCGCGAGCCGGTGCTCAAGCACAAGACGCGCGCCTGGCTGGTGCAAAAAAACGAGGTGCTGGCGTTCTGCCAGGCCAAACCCAGCGACGGTGGAGCCGGCGCCCTGGTGGTGTTGCTGCGCGCGGCGCCGGCGCCCGGGACTCGACCACGCTAGCGACGGTTCAGCGCGGCACCGGCGGTTGCTGCGGCGGCGCGTCCCGATCCTCGGGCTGGTTGCGCATCCAGTCGGCCGTGCCGGCGAATGCGGCGCGCAGGCGCAACTGCAAAGCCTCCGGCACCTTTTCCTCCATCATGGCCTGCTGCATGCAGGCCAGCCATTGGTCGCGCTCGGGGATGCCGATGGCGTAAGGGACATGGCGCATGCGCAGGCGTGGATGGCCGAAGCGCTGTGCGTACAGGCCCGGGCCACCGAACCAGCCGCTCAGGAACCAGAACAGTTTGTCGCGTGTGCCGTCGGACTGCCCGGGATGCATGGCGCGCAACTCGGCGTAGGCCGGCTCCAGGTCCATCACATCGTAGAAGCGGTCGACCAGGGCGCGCACGCCTTGCTCACCTCCGAGCTGGTCGTAGGGCTTGGGCGCTGAGGATGGTTGAGCACTCATGGGGGATGGGCGGGCGGAATCCGCATGCCGGCATTGTCGTCGTCTGGGCTGGAGCCGCTTTGCGCGAGATCAAGTGACCAGCCAAGACCGCGGATCGTCAGCGAACAGCGAAGCCCGGCCGGACCGTTGCGCAAGCGCCTGCTCCCAGGTCATGCCAGCGCCTGCAAGGTCTGCAGCGGCGGCGCCCGCAGCACCTGGCGCAGTGCCAGCCAGCCCACGACCAGGGCCAGCACCGCGCCCACGGCTGTACCCACAGCGAACCAGACTGGCGAAGGCGTCCAGGCGAAGTCGAACACGTGTCGCGCCAGAACCCAGGCCACGGTGGCGGCAGCAGCCGTGCCGAGCAATCCGGCCAGCGCCCCGGTCAGCAGCAACTCGGCCGCCATCACCCGCTGCAGCAGGTCGCCAGAGGCGCCGAGTACACGCCACATGGCGGTTTCATGCTCGCGCTCCTGCCGGCTGATGAGCAGGCTGGCCACCAGCACTGCCAGCCCCGCAGCCAGGGCGAAGCCGAACAGAAATTGCACGGCAGTGCTGACCTGCTCCAGCATGTGGCGCACCTGGGTCAGCAGGTAACTGAGGTCGATCAGGGTGATGTCGGGAAAGGCATGGGCGAGGCGGTCATCGAGGTTGTCAGCGCCGATGCGAGCCGCCGCCGGCTCGAAGAAGGCGGTGATGAAGGTGGCCGGTTGCCGCGCCAGCATCGCACGCGGCATGAGCACGAAGAAGTTGACCCGCATCGAACCCCAGTCGATTTTGCGCAGGCTGGTGATGGGTGCGGTGACGGTGCTGCCCGCAATGTCGAAGCTGAGCTTGTCGCCCATCTTCAAGCCCAGGGTGGTGGCGATGCCGGTATCGACCGACAACCCCTGCGCCCCCGGTCCCGACGTGGCTTGCCAACTGCCGGCGGTGATGCGGTTGTGGGCCGGCAAGGTGGGCGTGGTGGAGAGGTTGAACTCGCGGTCGATGAGCGTGCGGGCGCGCTCATCCTTGTAGTCGCGCCCGAACACCGGCTTGCCGTTCACCGCCACCAGCCGCCCGCGCACCATGGAATACCAGTCGTAGCGCTGGATGCCGGTGGCATTCAGCACGGCCTGAAACGCCTGCGCCTGCTGCGGCTGGATGTTGATGACGAAGCGGTTGGGGGCATCGGGCGGCAAGGTCGCCTGCCAGCCGGCCAGCAGCCCGGTGCGCAGCATCGCCACCAGCATCAGTGCCAGCATCGACAGTCCCAGAGCACTGACCTGTGCCACCGCCTGCGAGCTGCGCGCCCCCAGTTGCCGCGCGGCCAGTGCCAACACACCACGGCGCTGGCTGCCCAGGCGCCGCAAGCACCACACCAGGGCGAAAGCCAGCGCGGCGAAGCCCACCGCGGCGGCAACGAATCCTCCCAGGGCGATGAGCGCGAGCTTGCGGTCCTGTGCCAGCAGCAGCAACACGGCGACGAAGACCCCCACACCCACCGCGCCCAGCAGCCAAGGCGCGAGGCTGAATCCCCGGGGTTCGCGGCGCAGCACCCGCAGCGGCGGTACCCGCGCCAGTTGCAGCACGGGCGGCAAAGCGAAGGCCAGCAGCAGCGCCAGCGCCGCCAGCAGGGCGATGGCCGCCGGCTGCCAGCCGGGCGTGGGCAGGCCGCGCACATTCACGACACCGGCCAGCAGCTGCAGCAAGGCCGCCTGCCCGAACAGACCCAACAGGATGCCGATGCCGCCCGCCAACAAACCAAGCAACAGCAGTTCTGCCGTGATCAGCCGCAGCACCGTGCCCTGCGACAGGCCCAGCGCCTTGAGCAGTGCGGTGGTATCCAGGCGGCGACGTGAAAAATCACGTGCGGCGATGGCCACGGCCACCGCCGCGATCAGCGCCGTGAGCATGGACACGAGCTGCAGAAATCCCGAGCCTCGCTGCAGGTTCTGGCCGAGTTCAGGCCCGCCGTCGGCCACCGTCAGCACCTGCAGGCCACGCAGGCTCCGGGCCTCGATGAAGGCCTTGGCCCAGACGGCGAATCGGGCCGCCACCGCCGGCGCACCGGCGGTGGCCAGGCGGTACGTCACACGGCTGGCGGGCTGGATGAGGCCGGTGGAGGGCAGATCGGCCGCGTTCATCATCACCCGCGGGGCGAAGTTGATGAAACCGGCGCCGCGATCGGGTTCGCGGGTGATGACGGCAGCGATGCGCAAGCTGCGCGTGCCCAGGATGATGGGGCCTTGCGCGGGTGCGTGCAGCTGCGCCGCCACGCCGGGATCGACCCACACCGTGCCCGGCTGTGGCGCGGCACTCAGCTTGTAAGCTGCACCGCCGCCGGGCGGGCGCAGGTCCATGCTGCCCAGCAGCGGGTAGCCCGTGCCCACCGCCTTCACCGCCACCAGATGCGTGCGCCCCTGTGTGCCCGGACCCACGGCCATGCTGGCGAACACGGCCGTTTGCGTGGTGTGCAGACCGTCGACACGAGCCTGTTGCAGGAAATTGGACGGCAGAGGGTGGTCGCCCTGCACCACAGTCTGGCCGCCAATGAGCTGGGCCGCATCGCGCTTGAGACCGGCGTCCAGGCGCTGCGCCAGAAAGCCCACGGTGGACAGCGCTGCCGTGGCCAGCACCAGCGCCAGCCACATCAGCCGCAACTCGGCGGCACGCAGGTCACGCAGGATGAGGGGCCCGAAGCGCATGGCTGAAACCTGAGGTATGGGGGACGGATGGACGCTTGCGCCGCCGCTACGCAGCACGCATCGCAAGCACGCCGAAACGCTGAAGCGGGTCGGTCCAGTGCGCATCCTGCTGCCAGCCGGCCTGCTCCGCCAGCGCGGCAAAGCCGCTCAGCGTGTACTTGTAGGAATTTTCGGTGTGAATGGTCTCGCCGGCGTCGAAGCGCAACGCATGGCCGACGATGTACGCGACCTGGGCTTCGCGGCTTTGCAGGTGCATTTCGATGCGTCCGTGCTCGGCGTCATACCGGGCGAGATGGTCGAAGGCGTCGGGCACGAAATCAGCCCCGAACTCGCGGTTGATGCGCACCAGCAGGTTACGGTTGAAGGCCGCCGTCACGCCTTGCGCGTCGTCGTAAGCGGCTTGGAGCACGGCGACATCCTTGCGCAGATCGATGCCGATGAGCAAACCGGCATTGGGCCCGCCCAGCAGGCGCCAGCGCGCCAGCAGCGCCTGGGCCTGTTGCGGATCGAAATTGCCGATGGTCGAGCCGGGAAAGAAAAACACCACGCGCTCGCCAGCCCCGCCCGCATGGCCCAGCGCCGGCGGCAGCGTGAAGGCCTGGGTGAAGTCGGCCTGCTGCGGGTGGATGGGTAATTGCGGAAAACGCGCCGCCATGGCCTGCACCGTGACCTCCAACGCGCTGGGCGAGATTTCCACCGGCACGTAGGCCGCGGGTTCATGCAGTTGCGCCAACAGCAAAGCGGTCTTCACCCCGGCACCGCTGCCCGGCTCCACCAGCACGGCACGCGATCCGATCCGCGCGGCCATCGCCGCCGCATGCGTCTGCAGGATGGCCAGTTCGGTACGCGTGGGGTAGTACTCCGGCAGTGTGCAGATCTGCTCGAACAGGGCCGAGCCTCGGGCGTCGTACAAATAGGCGCTGGGCAGATGCCTGGGTCTGGCGAGCAGGCCATCGAGCACGGCGCGGCGCAAGGCCGGCGGCGCCATGTCGTGCGGCTCGAAGCGGGTTTGTTGAACCAGGCTGGGGTGTTTCATGGCTGGTCTTTCGCCAGGCGCAAACCCATGAACTGCCAGCGCTGGTGGGGGTAGAAGAAGTTGCGGTAAGTGGCCCGCGAGTGGCCGTTCGGGGTGACGCAGGAACCTCCGCGCAACACCATCTGGCCGGACATGAACTTGCCGTTGTACTCGCCCAGGGCGCCAGCCACGGCCTTGTAGCCGGGATAGGGCAAGTAGCTGCTGCCGGTCCATTCCCAGACATCGCCAAACACCTGGGTATGACCGGGCGCGGCAGCGGCCGGACGGCAGTAGCCGGCTTCGAGCCCATTGCCCAGCAGTGGCTGCCTGCTCGCGAAGGCTTCCCATTCGGCCTCGGTCGGAAGACGCGCACAGGCCCAGCGGGCGAAGGCATCGGCCTCGTAGTGGCTGATGTGGCAAACGGGCGCGTTGGGGTCGAGCGCCTGCTCGCCACCCAGCGTGAAACTGGAAGCACCATCCTCGCTCCAGTACAGCGGCGCGCGCCAGCCCTCGCGCTGCACCGCGGTCCAGCCGTCGGACAGCCACAGCAGCGGCTCGTCATAGCCGCCGTCGCGAACGAAGTCGGCGTACTCGGCATTGCTCACCGGCCGTTCAGCCAGGGCATGCGGCGCCAGCCAGACGCGATGGCGCGGCGTTTCGTTGTCGAAGTGAAACCCTGCGCCGGCATGGCCGATGTCCTGCGCGCCAGGCTTTCCGGCGACAAAGTGCATGGCGCGCGCCGCATGCTGCGGCAGGGCCGGCAGCCTGCGCCAGGCGGGCTTCAACGGGTTGTGCGCAAACAGATGCAGCAGATCGGTGAGCAGCAGTTCCTGATGCTGCTGCTCGTGCTGCAGGCCGAGTTCGAGCACTTGCCCAAGTTCACCTCGCAAGCCGGCTCCCTGTGGCGGCAGATCCAGCATTTTGCGCAGGTTCTGGTCCACGTGGGCACGGTAGCGGCGCACCTCGGCCGCGGTGGGCCGGGTGAGCAAACCCCGCTGCGGCCGCGCATGACGTGGCCCAAGACTGACGTAATACGAGTTGAATAACTCGGCGTAACGCGGATGGAACACGCGGTAGCCGGGCAGGAACGGTTGGAGCGCGAAAGTTTCGAAAAACCAGGTGGTGTGCGCGAGGTGCCACTTGGCCGGGCTGGCGTCAGCCATGCTCTGCGGCGTCAGGTCCTCGGGCTCCAGGCCGGCGCACAGGTCCAGTGTCATGGCGCGGATGGCGAACAGGCGTGACGCCAGGTCGGCCGGCCGAAGCGGAGCCGATTCGGCGATGGAGCCGGGAGTGGTGTCGGGCAGCACGGCATCGAGCATCGTTTGAGCCTAAACGCCGAGGGTGGCGCTGTCAAAACACCGGCCGATCAACCCCAGGCCATCACGGGCCAAACCCTGACGCCAGGGTTTGGCCACACCGGTGCTCAAGCCGTCAGTTCGGTCTGGAAGACCCGCCCGGCATGCTCGCGCAGGGCGTGAAAAGCGAGACCCGGCCAGCGCTCTTGCAGCACGCGCAACTCCGCGGCGTGGGTGAGCAGAATGGCGGGGGCGTCCACCACGTCGTAGGCAATGCGATGGGCGTTCTCGTCGATGAACCGCTTGAGCTCGCGCTCGTCGTCACTGTGGATCCAGCGGGCCACACGGTAAGGCGTGGCGCCGAGACGGGCGGCGACGTTGTACTCCCCGCTCAAGCGGTGCAACACGACGTCGAACTGCAGGGTGCCGATGGCCCCGAGCAGCAGCGGGCCGGTGAAGTGTGGTCGAAACACCTGGATGGCCCCCTCCTCGCCCAGTTGCTGCAGCCCGGTGCGCAACTGCTTGCTGCGCAGCGGGTCGGCAATTTCCACGGCCTGGAACAACTCGGGGGCGAAGAACGGCAGCCCGGTGAACTGCAGGGTCTCACCTTCGGTGAGGGTGTCGCCCAGGCGCAGGGTGCCGTGATTGGGAATGCCGATGATGTCGCCAGCCCAGGCCTCCTCCAGCAGTTCGCGTCGCTGCGACATGAAGGCCACGACGGTGTTGGGGCGGATTTCCTTGCCGCTGCGGCCCACTTTCAACCGCATGCCGCGATCGAAACGGCCGGAGCACACGCGCACGAAGGCGATCCGGTCGCGGTGTGCCGGGTCCATGTTGGCTTGCACCTTGAAGACCAGGCCGGTGAACCTGGGCTCACCCGGTTGCACCACGCGCTGCATCGCGGCACGCGGACCGGGTGGCGGGGCGAGGTCGACGAGAGCGTCGAGGACTTCGCGCACGCCGAAGTTGTTGATGGCCGAGCCGAAGAACAGCGGCGACTGGCGACCGGCACGAAACGCCGCCATGTCGAAGCTGGGCGTGGCGTCGGCCAGCAGGCCGATTTCCTCCTGCGCCTGGGCATGCTCGGCCCCGAAGCGGGCCGCAAGCTCGGGGTTGTCCAGGCCGTCGATGCAGTCGTCGTCAGCTTGGGCCAGGCGGTCTTCGCCGGGACGGAACACGCGCATGCGTCTGGCGCGCAGATCCAGCACGCCGTGGAAATTCTTGCCCATGCCCACCGGCCAGGTGAAGGGAATGGCGTCCATGCCGAGGTGGCGCTCGATCTCGTCCATCAGGTCGAGCGGGGTGCGCAC
Source organism: Pseudomonadota bacterium (assembly GCA_021846025.1). Lineage (GTDB taxonomy): Bacteria > Pseudomonadota > Gammaproteobacteria > Burkholderiales > Burkholderiaceae_C > Thiomonas_A. The sequence goes on along the minus strand of JAJZDV010000075.1, from coordinate 2,577 downwards.
CTCGCGGTCCATCTTGTTGACGAAGGTGAGGATGGGCGTGTTGCGGGCGCGGCAGACCTCCAGCAGGCGCAGGGTCTGGGCCTCCACGCCGTTGGCGGCGTCGATCACCATCAATGCCGCGTCGACCGCGGTGAGCACGCGGTAGGTGTCCTCGGAGAAGTCCTGGTGGCCAGGCGTATCGAGCAGGTTGATGACGCAATCGCCCCACTCCATCTGCATCACCGACGAGGCCACCGAGATGCCGCGCTGCTTCTCGATCTCCATCCAGTCGGAGGTGGCGTGGCGGCTGGCCTTGCGCGCCTTCACGCTGCCGGCAATCTGAATCGCACCGGAGAACAGCAGCAACTTCTCGGTCAGCGTGGTCTTGCCGGCGTCGGGGTGGGAAATGATGGCAAAAGTCCTTCTTCGCCTTACCTGCTCTGCGATCAGACCTTCTGACATCTCCACTCTTTCCCCGTTATGTACACAGCTATGTACGCATTCCCCAATGTGCTCATAGCGTGCTGCACATCGCCTCTTCGCCGTCGCCGGCATCCTCAAGGGGTGTCAGCGACAGACCAGACTCTAGCACAAAAACGCTCTCAAGAGCCTTTTATGTACGATAGAATGCCCTTGAAGTCATTTTTCTTTGACTCCTGCCCCGTCAGCATGGTCTCTGTTGGGGAGTGCCCCTTTTTATCGGTGCCCCATGACCGCCCGCAACAAGCTGCTGACCGCACCGCCCTACGCCGTAGAACAGACGCTCAAGCGGCTGGGGGCGAATCTGCGCACGGCACGCCTGCGCCGGAACCTGACGATTGACGCCATGGCGGAGAAGATCGGCACCGGAAAGCGTGCCGTTGCCGACGCCGAAAAGGGCAAGCCCTCAACGGGCATCGCCGTGTACGCGGCGATGCTGTGGGCGCTCGATCTCATCGACCAGATCGCCGCCGTTGCGGCGCCGGACAAGGACGAGGAAGGCCAGGCCCTCGCATGGTCCCGCGAACCGGCCAGGGCGCGGCCAAAGACAGGACTGGACAATGACTTCTGAAGCTCCAGCCGAGTGCTTTGTCTACATCACGCTGCCCGGGCAGACCGAGCCCGTGACGGCTGGCCGCTTCGCGCTTTCCGTGGACCGCAGGGGCACGCCGGAAGGACGCTTCGTCTATGGCCGCAGCTACCTTGAGCGCCCGAACGCCGTCGCGTTCGATCCTGTCGAGCTCAAGCTCTCGCCGCGCACCTACTCAACCGCTGCGCTGAACGGTGTGTTCGGCGCGCTGCGCGATGCTAGCCCGGACTATTGGGGACGCCGCGTCATTCAGCGTCACCTTGGCAAGGCGCAGCCGGGCGAAATGGAGTACCTGCTGCACTCGCCGGATGACCGCGCGGGCGCGCTCGGGTTCGGCCTCAACCAGACCCCGCCTGCCCCCAAGCGCAGCTTCAACCAGACCCTTGATCTTGCGAAGGTGCAGGCCATCGTGGACTCCATCGTCGCCGACGATGATCGTCCTGATGGTGATCGTTCTGCTGGCGCTGCTGATCATGATGATGATCGCGATCAGGTCGAAAAGCTGATGGTGATCGGCACGTCGATGGGCGGCGCGCGCCCCAAGGCCGTCGTCGAAGACGAGGCAGGTCTGTGGATCGCGAAGTTCAACCGCCCCGACGACACATGGAACAGTGCGCGGGTCGAGCAGGCAATGCTGATTCTCGCGCGGGCCTGTGGCCTTACCACGGCGGAAAGCCGCGTGGTCGAGATCGCCGGGCGCGACGTTCTGCTGGTCAAACGATTCGACCGCGAGAAGACGCCGGCCGGATACCTGCGCGCCCGCATGATCTCCGCGCTGACGCTGCTGCGCACCGAAGACACCGACCAGTCGCGTGACAGGTGGTCTTATGTGCTGCTGGCCGAAGAAGTCCGGCGTGTCTGCGCGGACCCGGCGCAAAACGCCGCCGAGCTGTTCCGCCGCATGAGCTTCAACGCGCTGATCTCGAACATCGACGATCACCCGCGCAACCACGCGCTGATCGCGACGGCAACCGACTGGAAGCTCTCTCCCGCCTACGACCTGACCCCGGCAGTGCCCGTCAGTACGGAACGGTGCGACCTGGCACTGGAGTGCGGCGATGCTGGCCGATTCGCGAACGCGGGCAACCTGCTCACGCAAAGCGCCCGGTTCCTGCTCGAACCCGGCGAGGCCGCCGCCATGATTGATGCGATGGAAGCACAGGTTCGCGGCACCTGGTCTGCCACGGCGCGCGCTGCTGGCGTCTCCGAGCGGGACTGCGAGCGCATCGCAACCGCCTTCGCCTATCCCGGCTTCAGACAACAACAAGAGGCCTGATCGTGGCGTCCTTCGAGGGGTTCAGAAAATCCGGCACGTTCACCGTCTCCCCCGCCGTTGAGGTTCAGGGCGACCTGATCCTCAAAGGCGCGAAGACAACGCTTGACCTCTACGCGAAGGACTTCTTCAGCACGCACGCCCTTCAGGACGGTTGCATCCTCGGGTGGCTTGCCGCGTCAACGCCGAACTGATTGAGCGGGTCCGGTCGGGAGACTGGAGCCGCGGCAGCGGGCGCGACCGTGAGCATCAGGAC
>JAJZDV010000074.1 GCA_021846025.1 Pseudomonadota bacterium | reverse complement strand
GGGGCGTGAACTTTCACGATGTTGTCTCCTGTGGTGAAGATCCAATGATGCCCTGATTGCGCAGCGCCTGAATGGCCTCGGCGCTGTGGCCGAGCTTGGAAAGAATGGATTCGGTGTGCGCGCCCAAGGCAGGCACGGCGCCCATGCAGCTGTCGAAGGCGTCGCTGCGGGCGGGTGGCTTCATGGCGGGAATCGGCCCCGCAGGACTGTCCACCGTGACCCAGATGTCCCTGGCGGCCAATTGAGGATGATGCCAGACGTCTTGCATCGTGTTGACCGACGCGTTGCCGATGCCGGCGATGTCCAGCCGTTTGATGACGACGGAGGCGGTCAGGCCGCCCAAAGCGGATTCGATCAGTGGCTTCAACGCGCTTCGGTTGGCGCTGCGCAGCGTATTGCTGCAGAACCGGGGATCGCTGACCAGAGCCGGCCGGTTCAGCACCAGCCGGCAAAACAAGGCCCATTCGCGCTCGTTCTGCAGACCGAACAAGACCGTTCGCCCGTCGCCCGCGAGGAACGGCCCATAGGGATAAATGCTGGGGTGGCTGGCACCGCTGCGCGGGGCTGGCTCCTGCCCCTCGAAACCGTAGTACAGCGGGTTGCCCATCCACTCCGCAAGCGACTCCAGCATCGACACGTCGATGCGGCTGCCCACCCCGGTCTTGCCGCGCTGCAGCAGCGCCGCCAGGATGGCGCTGTAGGCGTGCATGCCCGCTGCGATGTCGGCCACCGAGATCCCCGCCCGAACCATCTGCTCCGGGGTGCCCGTGACGCTGAGCAGCCCCGCCTCCGCCTGGATCAGCAGGTCGTAGGCTTTCTTGTCCCGGTACGGGCCCGAATCGCCGTAGCCGGAGATGTCACAGACGATCAGCTTCGGGTTCAGTGGGCGCAGTGCATCGGCCGACAGGCCCATTCGGGCGGCAGCACCCGGCGCCAGGTTCTGCACCAGCACGTCCGCATCCTGCAGCAGGGTCTGCAGCACTTGCCGGCCGGCATCGCGCTTGAGATCCAGCGCCAGGCTTTCCTTGCCGCGGTTGATCCAGACGAAGTAAGAGGCCTCGCCCCGAACCCGCTTGTCGTATGTGCGTGCGAAATCTCCCCCCTCCGGGCGCTCGATCTTGATCACGCGAGCGCCCAGGTCGGCCAACTGCCGCGTGCAGAACGGCGCGGCCACGGCATGTTCCAGCGAAACGACGGTGATGCCGTCCAGTGGTCGGGTCATGTCCGGCTCCCGGCTCAGTACGACTTGGGCAGACCCAGCACGTGTTCGGCCACGTAGCTGAAGATCATGTTGGTCGAGATGGGCGCCACCTGGTACAGACGGGTTTCGCGGAACTTGCGTTCGATGCCGTATTCGCAAGCGAAGCCGAAGCCGCCGTGCGTCTGCAGGCAGACGTTGGCGGCTTCCCAGCTCGCCTTGGCGGCCAGGTACTTGGCCATGTTGGCTTCGGCGCCTGCGTTGAGAGACGCATCGATTTTCTCGCAGGCCTTCCAGCGCATCAGGTTCGCGGCCTCCAGCTCGATGAAGGCGTCCGCAATCGGGAACTGGACGCCCTGGTTCTGGCCGATGGGCCGGCCAAACACCACGCGCTCGCTGGCGTACTTCGTGGCCCGGTCGATGAACCAGTAGCCGTCGCCGATGCATTCGGCCGCGATCAGCGTGCGTTCAGCGTTCAGACCGTCGAGGATGGTCCGGAAGCCTTTGCCCAGTTCGCCCAGCAGGCTCGCTTCAGGAATTTCCAGGTTGTCGAAGAACAGCTCGTTGGTCTCGTGGTTGACCATGTTGCGGATGGGGCGCACGGTCAAGCCATGGCCCACGGCCTGCTTCAGGTCCACCAGGAAGCAGCTGAGACCCTCGGTCTTCTTCTGCACTTCGGCCAATGGGGTCGTGCGGGCCAGCAGGATCATCAAGTCGCTGTGCTGGATGCGCGAGATCCAGACCTTCTGGCCGTTGATGACCCAGCGCCCGTCCTTCTTCATGGCCGTGGTCTTGAGCTTGGTGGTGTCGCTGCCGGTGGTCGGCTCCGTCACGCCCATGGACTGAACGCGCAGCTCACCCGCCGCGATCTTCGGCAGGTACAGCTCGCGCTGGGCCTGGGTGCCGCTGCGCACGATGGCGTTCATCACGTACATCTGGCCGTGGCACGCCCCCGAGTTGCCACCCGAGCGGTTGATCTCTTCCATGATCACCGAGGCCTCGGCCATGCCCAGGCCCGAGCCACCGTAGTCCTGGGGAATCAGGGCGGCCATCCAGCCGGCCTTGGTGAGCGCATCCACGAACTCCTCGGGGTAAGCGCGCTGCTCGTCGATCGTGCGGTGGTACTCGTCCGGAAATTCGGCGCACAGGGCGCGCACGGCATCGCGGATGGCGTGGTAAGCGGTGTCTTGGCTCATGGGGTGATTCTGGTTGAGGGGTTTCAGGCGATGTGCGCAGTGGCTTCCATCGCGGTGTCGCCGTCGGGCGTCACCGCCCACAGGTGCACCGTGTGGTCCCCGTCGAAGCGACCTCGCACCTGGAACGGCGCGGTGTCAAAAATCGGTTTCATGGCCTTAAAGGCGAAGCCCTTCACCTGGGTCGCTGGCATTGCCCGGGCGAGCAGGTCCAGCAGCAACGTGGCGATCAGCGGGCCGTGCACCACCAGACCTGGGTAGCCTTCGACGCCCGTCACATAGCGGCGGTCGTAGTGGATGCGGTGACCGTTGAACGTGAGCGCCGAGTAGCGGAACAGCAGCACGTCGTCGGGCGTGATGTTGCGCGACCAATGCACATCGTTGGAGGCTGGCATGCCCGCTGCGGGCACCTCGTCCGAAGCGGGCATGCCGCGGTACACGATGCCGTGGGTTTCGCGGATGCACACCTGTTCCCCGGTACGGATCTCGTGGTGCACCTGGACAAACACCAGCGGGCCGGTACGCCCCTCCTTGAGCCTGACGTCACCGATGCGCGAGGTGCGGGACACCGCCTGACCCACGCGCAAGGGCGCTTCGAAACTCAGCTGGCTGCCGGCCCACATGCGGCGCGGCAGCGGTACCGGTGGCAGGAAGCCGCCTCGCATCGGGTGCCCGTCGGCGCCGATGAGCGACTGCCGGTGCAGGGGCAGGAAGTAGAGCCAGTGCCAGCACGGGCGCAGGGGCTTGTCCAGCAAGGATGGGCCGTTGTCCAGGTCCAGTGTGGCCGCCAGCGCCTGCACGGGCACCGCCGTGATGAGGTCGCTCACCTGTTCGGTGCGACCGACCCATTGGCGCAGTTGCGCGATGTCGATGCCCATGCCTTGTGTCTCCTGTTGGCTGGTCGTCTTCATCGATCCCAACTTCAATGAATAGGCCTTGGGCGAGATTGTGTTTTTTGTCTTGTTATCTGTGAAATACCGATTTAGATTAGCCGCTAGGTGTCAAACATCTATCTAGACAACATGGAACTCCGACAGATCAGGTACTTCGTGGGTGTGTGCGAGGCAGGCAGCCTGCTCAAGGCTTCGGCACGGCTGCACATCGCCCAGCCTGCCCTCGGCCAGCAGATGGCTGACCTGGAACACCACCTGGGCGCCAAACTTTTCGTGCGCACCAGCCGGGGCATGGTGTTGACCGATGCGGGCAGGCAGTTCCTGGAGCACGCCAAGGTGCTGCTGACCGACGTCGAACGCGCCCGCAGCGCGGTGCACGCGCTGTCGTCCAGCCCGCAAGGTGACGTGGTCATCGGCCTGCCCACCACAGTGGCGCTGGCGGTCACCGTGCCGCTGCTGCAGGCGTGCCGTGAGCGCTATCCCAACGTCCGGTTGAAGATCGTCGAGGCCTACAGCGGTTTTTTGGGTGAATGGCTGCGCTCAGGCCGGCTGGACTCCGCCATCCTGTTCGGTGATGCGCCGGAGGTCGGCCTGGCCAAGGAGGCGCTGCTGGACGAGCAACTGGCCCTGGTCACGGTGCACGGCGGTCGGGCACTGCCCAAGCAGGTGCCCCTCAAGCGGCTGGTGCACTGGCCGTTGATCCTCCCGGGACGCGAACACGGTCTGCGGCGCATCATCGACGAGGCCTGTGCGGCCGAGTCGCTCACGCTCGACGTGGTGGCCGAGATCGACTCATTGACCAGTGTGAAACGGGCGGTCGAGGCCGGCGTCGGCAGCACGGTGCTGTCGCTGGCATCCGTGTCCGAAGAGGTGCACGCCGGCCGATTGCAGGCGGCCACGATCACCAGCGCCAACACCTCGCGGCGGGTGGTGTGCGCCACCCACATGGCACGCCCTTCGACCGTGGCCGGGACGGCCGTGACGCGCCTGCTGACCGAAGCCATCCGAGGCCTGGTGCAGACGGGAACCTGGCCCGCACGGCTGGTCAAGCCGGCGGGCTGATGCGCCGCCGTGCGCTGCGCGTCAGCGCCGCCACCTGAGCCATGACGCGCCACGGGTGCCCATCGTGGCCAGCCACGCCGAGACGCGTGGCGGCGATGGCTGGCCACGCACCCGGAAGGAAGGGCTGGCTGGTGGCAGCCGCGTGGGCAGGGAGCGGGTGCAAAAGTTCAGGCAATGGCAGCTCAGGCAACGGCAGCTCAGGCAACGGCACGGCATCCGGGCGCATGGCAAGCGGCGCTTCAAGGTCACCACCGATCGCAATCACGACCTGCCAACCGCCCCCGACCTGCTTGAGCGCAAGTTCGCGGTGGCCGTGCCCGACAAGGTCTGGGCGGGCGGCATCACCGACATCGCCACCGACGAAGGCTGGCTGTTCCTGGCCGTGGTCATCGACCTGTTCAGCCGCCGGATGGTCGGCTGGAGTCGGCGCCAGGACAGGACGCGCGACATCGTCATCGATGCGTTGCCCCAGGCAACCACTCCACTTCGAGCCAACCCGTCAAGGAGACGCCAGGGGGTAGGGCGGTTTGCCGTGGGTGCCCACCAGCACCTTGCTGAGGATGGCCTCGACATCGGGGGTGGCACGGGCCACCGCCTCCAGGCGTGCGATCTGCTCGCGCCGCGCCACGCAGCCGAAGAACTGCACGAAGCGCCCCTGCACCAGCAGCCACACGCTGGTGTCGCGCAGTTGCGGGTCGGCGCGCAGCCGCGGCAGCAGTGCGTGGGCAATGCCGCGGTCGTAGAAAAAGCTGTTGGACAGGCGGCATTGGCCGGCGAGGTAGCAGCTGTTGCCCTGCTCGACGCGGTGATGCTCCACCTCCTGCAACTCCGCTTGCGTGTAGGTCGGCGGGCTGGGCACCGGGCAGCCGGCCAGCCCCCGCGTGGCCGGCTCGAACGGGTCGTGAAACGGGTTGACGAGCACGGCGGGGGCCGCCGCCGAGGGATTCGCCCACAGGCCGACGAGCAGGCAGGCCGTGGCGAGGTTCAGCCACCGGAGCCTGCCGCGCACGGCAGGCATGCAGCCTGTGGCATGAGGATTCGGTGTGAGGGACGGGATTGTCATGATGTCTCCCTGCGGTGTGGCGGACGGCAAAGGCGGCGGGGATGGCGCGGCTGGACGGTGTGGAACAGGCCGCTGCCGCGGTGCCCCGGGACTTCACATGGCGGCGGGCGGTTTGGGCGTGGGCGCATCGTCCAGCGCCCTGGCGCGCACCGCGGCCGGGCGGGCAGCGAGCCTGGCCCAATACGCCTCGAACGCCGGGCGCTTGTCGATGACGCCGAACTGCATGCCGAAGCCCAGATGCGAGCCGAGGTAGACATCCGCCGCCGAGAACTGGCTGCCCAGCAGATACGCGCCCCGCGACACCGCGCCCTCCAGCACATGCATCACCTCGGCATGGCTGCCGTAACCCATCATGCGCTCGCGCCCCGGCGGCACGACGAAGCCCAGCGCCTGGTTGCTCACCGCGGCCTCCACCGGCCCTGCGGCGAAGAACAGCCAGCGGTAGTAAGGGCCGCGCAGACGGCTGTCTGGCGCCGGCGCCAGACCCGCCTGGGGAAAGGCGTCGGCGAGGTAGGCGCAAATGGCGGCCACCTCGGTCACCACGGTGTCGCCATGGCGGATGGCGGGCACCTTGCCCATGGGGTTGATGGCCAGATACTCGGGTGCCTTCATCGTCGTGCCGTAGTCGAGCAGCACGGTGTCGTAAGGGGTTCCCACCTCTTCGAGCATCCAGCGCACGATGCGCCCGCGCGACTGCGGGTGGGTGTAGAAGGTCAGGCGATCTTGGGTCATGGCGTTGCACTCCGTTGAGAGGGGGACGCTTGGCGCTGGGCTGGGCTTGAATGGCAACGGTCTGGCGGCGAACATCAGGCCTGAACGCGCTCGGCAATCGCCCAGGCCGGGTTCCAGGCCACTTCCCACAAGTGGCCATCCGGATCTTGAAAATAGCCGGCGTAGCCGCCCCAGAAGGTGCTGTGTCCGGGTTTCACGATGCATGCGCCAGCGGTTTCGGCCTCTTGCATCACGGCATCGACCTCGGTGCGGCTCGCAACGTTGTGGGCCAGGCTGCAGGTCACCGCTGTCGGCATGCCCAGATCGATGCCGGCGTCGTGCGCGAGGCTGCGGCGTGGGTAGAGCGCGAGCTTGAGGTGCGCTTGCAACGGGAAGAAGACCACCGCGCCGTGCTCGAACTCGGTGCCGACGATCCCGTCGGTGGGCAGTCCGAGTCCGTCACGGTAGAAGCGCAGCGAGCGCTCAAGATCCGTGACGCCGAGGGTGATCAGGGTGACGCGCGGCTTCATCGGCGATCTCCTTCAGCCAGGCTGCGGCAGGTTGCCGCCCGCTCGAGCAGAAGCGCTCGCTCGCGGGCGTTGCCAGCCAGGGCTGCGGCGCGTTCCCATTCTGCGCGCGCTGCAGCGCAACGGTCCAGTCGCAGGAGCAGGTCGCCGCGCACGGCAGGCAGCGCAGATCGCCGCGCACGGCGGGCAGCAGGTGGTGGTGCGCCAGGTCGGGCTCGGCCAGCAGGCCATCGAGCAGTTCCAGCCCGGCGTCGTCGAGCCGCGCATCCACCATCTCGGCGAACTCGCGCGCGGCGATGGCGTGCTGCAGGTCGGTCTCGTGGCCGAGCGCCTCGTGGCGGAGCGCGGCCAGCTTCTGGTGGCGCAGATGGTCCAGCGCGCGCCGCTTGGCCGCCGTCATCAGCCAGGCGCCGGGGCGCTCGGGAAGGCCCAGTTCGGGCCAGTGCTCCAGCGCCGCCAGCAGCGCGTCCTGGGCGCAGTCCTCGGCCAGCCCCAGGTCACGGGTGATGCGCGCCACGTGCGCCACGACCTTCGCCGACTCGCTGTGCCAGATCGCGGCGATGGCGCCCGCCACCTCGCCGGCGGACGCGCTCACGGCGACCGGCCGCGGCCGCGGGCGGGCGGGCGCGGGCGCGCAGCGGCCACGTAGAGCAAGGCCTCCCGCGCCAGCGCGATCCAGCCCGAAGGCTCCATCGGCGCGATCACCACCCACTCGCGCATCACGCGGCCGTGGCCCATGCCGAAGGGTGTGCCCACGCCGGTCTGCAGCAGTTCGGCCACGCGCGCCTGCGGCAGCTTCACCACGAAGCGCTCGCGCGAGGCCAGCATCGCGAACATCCTGCCGTGCGTGCGCAGCGTGGAGGCGCCGAAGCCGCGCCCGGAGGCGTCGAAGCGGACTTCAGGATCGGCGCCCAGCGCCGCAACCACGCTTGCGTCATGCTTCTGCGCAAGGGAAACAGCGGACGTCGGCATGACGGACCCGGGCTCAGGCGGCGCGTGACGACGGCATGGCGGCATCGAGCGGCATCGTGGCCGGCCTCCGTGGACGCCTCATGGCTGCTTGCGCAGAACGACGTGGGTGGCGCGCTCGCCGGGCACGACCTCGGTGCAGGCGTAGCCCAGCGCGGGCAGGTCGAGGCCGGTGAACAGCGCCTCGCCCCGTCCCAGCAGCACCGGGCTGACGGCCAGGTGCAACGCGTCGATCAGGCGCGCCTGCAGGTATTGCCGCACCGTGGCCGCGCCGCCGCCCAGGCGCACGTCCTGCCCGCCCGCAGCCGTGCGCGCCAGCTCGAGCGCGGCGTGGATGCCGCCGGTGACGAAGTGGAACACCGTGCCGCCGGCCAGGTGCAGCGGTTCGCGCGCGTGGTGGGTGAGCACGAACACCGGCGTGTGGTACGGCGGCTCCTCGCCCCACCAGCCGCGCCAGGATGCGTCCGGCCACGGCCCGCGCACGGGGCCGAACATGTTGCGGCCGAGGATCCAGGCGCCGAGTCCCTCGAAGCCCTGCGCCGCCATGCGGTGGTCCACGCCGGTTTCGCCACCCGGCTGGCCTTGCATCCGCCGCCACGTCTGCGTGGGCATGAACCACTGCATCAGCTCGCTGCCGCGCACGCCCAGCGGGTCGTGCAGGGACTGATCCGGCCCGGCGGCGAAGCCGTCGAGCGAGCTGCCGAAACTGTGCACTCTGAGTCTGCTCATCGCGTTGCTCCCAATGTCGGCCCGCCGGATCAGCCGCGCCGCGCGGCTTCGATCGCGGCGATGTCGATCCTGCCCATCGTCATCATCGCCTCGAACGCGCGCTTGGCGGCGGCCGGGTCGGGGTCGGCGATGGCGCGCATCAGCACGCGCGGCGTGATCTGCCAGGACAGGCCCCAGCGATCCTTGCACCAGCCGCAGGCGCTTGCCTTTCCGCCGTTGCCGACGATGGCGTTCCAGTAGCGGTCGGTTTCGTCCTGGGTGTCGGTGGCGATCTGGAACGAGAACGCTTCGCTGTGGCGGACGGCCGGCCCGCCGTTCAAGCCCAGGCAGGGAATACCCAGCACGGTGAACTGCACGGTGAGCACGTCGCCGGCCTTGCCGTTGGGGTAGTCACCCGGTGCGCGGGTCACCGCGTCGACGGACGAGTCGGGAAAGGTCGCGGCATAGAAGCGCGCGGCGGCTTCGGCGTCCTGGTCGAACCAGAGGCAGACGGTGTTGCGGGCGATGGGGTTCATGCGGGATCTCCTTCAGTGCGTGGGCGCGGCGCATGCGCTTGGGTGGCATCGCGTCAGCCGACCCTAGTCCCGATCCGGCGCGCCGAGCGGAAAGTACGAGCGGAAGCTGCGCGCTTCGTCGACCGCGCGCGCGAACGACGGCCGGGCGAGCAGTCGCGCGCGGTAGGCGCACAGCAGCGGATGGTGCGCGGCGATCGGATGGGTCCAGTCGGCGTAGAACAGCGCCGGGGCGGCGGCGCAGTCGGCCAGGGTGAAGTCGGCAGCGGCCGCCCAGGTCCGACCGGCAAGATGACCTTCGAGCCAGGCATACGCAAGCTCCAGCCTGCTGGCGGCCTCGGCGAGAGCTTCCTGCTTCCTGTCGGCAAGACCCGTCAGGGCGCCTTCCACCGCGTGCTGCACCGGGCTCATGACGTGCAAGTCGAAAAAGCGGTCGAGAAAGCGCACCTCCAGCGCGGCCATCGGCTCGGCGGGCAGCAGGCGTACCGGCCCGGGATGGGCGTGCTGCAGATACTCGATGATGATGCTGCTCTCGACGACAGTGCGGTCGCCGTCCACCAGCAGCGGAAACTTGCGCAACGGCCAGCGCTGTTGCCACGACGCCGCGTGCTGCGGCGTCTCCGGCCCGAGCGAGCGGAATTCGAACGCGGTCGCGTTCTCGTAGAGCGCGATAAGCACCTTCTGGGTATACGACGAAAACGGATGGCCATAGAGGGCGATGGGCATGCGCAGAGCCTCCGGGAATGCGATCAGGCGGCGGAAACGTCCGCCTCGACCAGTTGCGCCAGCAGCTGCAGCGATTCCTGCCAGCCCAGATGGCACGCCTCGAGCGGGATGGCCGGCGGAATGCCCTGCTGCACCACCTGCAGCTCGGTGCCGCAGAACACTTTGCGCAGGCTGATGGTGGTCTCCATCACGCCCGGCAGGTTCGGGTCGTCGAAGATGTCCGTGTGGCGGATGCGCGCGTTGGGCACCAGCTCCAGGTACTCGCCGCCGAAGGCGTGGCTCTGGCCCGTGCCGAAGCCGGTGAACGTCATGCGGTAGCGACCGCCGACGCGGGCGTCCAGCTCGTGCACGCGACCGGTGAAACCGTGCGGCGGCAGCCACTTGGCCAGGGCGTCGGCATCCAGGAAGGCGCGGTACACGCGCTCGGGCGGGGCGCGCAGCACGCGGTGCAGTTGCACGGTACGGGTCGTCATGTCGCAGTCTCCGGGTGGCGGGCAGCCGGGCAGGCTGCCGCTGGTTTCAGTGGATGAAACACGGCGCGCACTCGCGCACCTCGACGGTGGCGAAGCGCGCGGCGGGACAGTCCCGGGCGATGGCCACGGCCTCGTCCAGGCTGGCGCAGTCGAGCAGGAAAAAACCGCCGATCATCTCGCGGGCTTCGGCGAACGGCCCATCGCGCAGCACCGGCTGGTCGTGCTGCACCTGCACGCGCACGCCATGGCGGTCCGGAAGCAGCGATTCGCTGGCCAGCAGCTTGCTGCCCAGGCCCTCGCCGAAAGCGACCATCTCGGCGTAGCGCGCGCGGCCCTCGGCGTCGGTGCGCGCTTCGCGCTGGCCGCGCGGCTCGCTGATCAGCAGCAGGTAACGCATGGCGTGCTCCCTCGGTCGACTTGCGCGGCAGACACCTGCGCCGACCGATTATCCACCGGCCTTCATCGCCGCGACCATCTCGTCGGGACGGACGTCGCGCACGTGCGTGGCGATGGACCAGTGATGGCCGAAGGGATCGACCACCTGGCCGTAGCGGTCGCCCCAGAACATGTCGGCCAGCGGCATGCCGACCGTGGCGCCGCCCTGCACCGCGCGGGCAAACACGGCGTCGGCGTCCTGCACCTGCAGGTGGATGGTGACGGGCGAGCCTTTGAGCGTCTGCGGGCCGAGTGCACCGTGCTCGGGCATCTCGTCGACCAGGAACAGCTGCGAATCGCCGATGCGCACGCAGGCGTGGATCAGCCTGCCGTCGGGCCCGGGCAGGCGGAACAGCTCGATCGCGCCGAACGCGCGGCCGTAGAACTCGATCGCCGCCGCGGCGCCGCGGCAAACGAGGTGCGGGGTGAGGCTGTGCATGCCCTCGGGGATGGCTTGGACCTGGCTCATGTGGGTCTCCTGGATGGAATGGCTGGCGGGCGAGGGCAACTGGGGGATGGACGCCCTGCCGACACGACGCGCCGGAGCTTGCCGGATCGACATCAGGCATTCCGACGGGGGTTGCACATGGCATTTTGCGCCGCGCCCGTGAGGCCGGCAGTCACGCAGGCAGGGCGCCATCCGCCGCCTGGCCTGCCGCTGCGGCCCGGCGTGCCTCATAGGCCTTCAGATGGGTGTATGCGACGCAAAGCGCGGAGGTGCCGGTCGACTCGAGCCCGGCTTCAACGCGACGCTGCAGCATGTCGCCCACGATGTGGTCGGCCTCGATGCGGGAGCCGTTCTCGATGTCGCGAAGCATCGAGGCCGTCAAGGTCGAGCCTTGTGTGGTCAGGATGGCGTGTGTGCGTTCCAGGAATGCCGCGCGCGGGGCATGCCCTGCAGCTTGACTGACGCCGAGGCAAGTTTCGAGCAAGCCCTCGATCAAGGCCCTGCCCGAAGGCGCGGCAAGGATGGCGCCGATCGGTGCGCGCATCAGGCAGGTGCTGGCGGCCAGGGTCGTCAGGAACACCCACTTCTCCCACATCTCGTGGATGATCTGCGAGCTCGCGCGCACGTCGACCTGGGCACTGGCGAAGGCCTGCGCGATGCGCTCCACACGCTCGGAGCGTTCACCACCGCGTTCTCCGAACACCAGATGATGGGTGTCGTTCAGGTGCACGATGACGCCATCGGCATCGAGGGTGGCCGCGATCATGCATTGGCCGCCGAGGACGCGCTGACGTCCGAATGCGGCGTCCAGCGCATCCAGGTGACGCATGCCGTTGAGCAAGGGCAGGATGGCGGTTTGCGGGCCCACGGCCGGAGCCATGTCACGGATCACACCATCCAGGTCGTAAGCCTTGCAGCTCAGGACGACGAGATCGAAGTGGGTGTGCAGATGCTCCGCCTGGACGGTGGCCGGATCGTGCAGGGTGATGTGGCCGAGCGGACTCTGGATGCGCAAACCCGAGCGCTCGAGCTGCAGCGCGCGGCGCGCCCGAACCAGGAAGGTCACATCCTGACCCGCCTGCAGCAGTCGGCCGCCGAAATAACCGCCGATGGCTCCGGCGCCGATGACCAGGATGCGCATGATCGGGGTCCTTTGCGAGTCAAGCTGCAACCGCGCGCACGGCGCGACTGCGGATGCGCAGCACCAGGACGGCGGCAACCAACCCGAGGATGCCGGAGAGGGTCGTGGCCAGGGTGTAATTGCCGTAACTGCTGCGCAGGATTCCTCCCATCAACGCCGCAAAGGCCGCCCCGATCTGGTGGCCAGCCACGACCCAGCCGAACACGATGGGCGCTTCGCGGCTGCCGAACACATCGTTCGTGAGGCGCACGGTCGGCGGCACGGTGGCCACCCAATCCAGCCCGTAGAACAGCGCGAATACCGGCAGGCCGAAGTAGCCCAGACCGAAGGCATAGGGCAGGTAGATGAGTGCCAGGCCGCGCAGGCCGTAATACCAGAACAGCAGCACGCGGTTGTTGAAGCGGTCGGACAGCCAGCCCGACAGGGTTGTGCCCACCAGGTCGAGGGCGCCCATGGTGGCCAGGATGCTGGCACCCTGCACCGGCGTCAGGCCGTGGTCGCCGCACATGGCGATGAAGTGCGTGCCGATGTAGCCGTTGGTGGTGGCGCCGCAGATGAAGAAACTGAAGAAGAGCAGCCAGAAGTCGCGCACCTTCACGGCTTTGCCGAGGGCGCCGAAAGCCATGGAGATGGGGTTGGTCTTCGGGGCCTCCGCCTGGGCGGGAGCGTCGTCGGCATCCCCGTAGCGCCGTAGGCCCACCGAGGCGGGCTGCTCCGGCATGAGGAGATACACCAGAGGAATGACGAGCGCCGCGCCGCCGGCCACGGTCCAGATCACGGGCCGCCACCCATGGTGTTCGACGATGTAGGCCAGCAGGGGCAGGAACACCAGTTGCCCGGTGGCGGAACTGGCGGTGAGCAGACCCATGGCCAGGCCGCGCCGGGCCGTGAACCAGCGGCTGACGACGACCGCCCCCAGGGTCATGGCCGTGGCGCCGGTGGTGCTGCCGACGATCAAGCCCCAGATCAACCACATCTGCCAACTGTGCTGCATCACACTGGACCACGCGACGGCCGCTGCCAGCAGGATGAGTGCGCCCAGCACCGTCTTGCGCAAACCGAAGCGCTGCATGCAGGCGGCGGCGAAAGGGCCCATCAAGCCGAAGAGCGCCAGGTTGATGGACAACGCGCCGGAAATGCTGGCCAGATCCCAGCCGAACGCGCGTTGCAGCGGCACAAGCATCACGCTCGGTGCGGCGCGCGTGCCGGCGGTGATCAGCATGACCAGAAAGGTCACGCCAACCACGACCCAGGCGTAGTGAAAGCGCAGATGATTGCGAAGGGTGAGGGCGCGCATGGTGTCGGTGTTCTGGGTTTGCTCAAAGGGCGGGCGCTCGCGTTGAACCGATCCAGCCGCACAGCGATCATGACGATCAGGCTGAGCAGCCGGGTCATGTCCAGCCATGGCTTCGAGCAGCCTGCGACAAACCGGCTCATGCGCATTAGACTAGATTCGCCTCATCAGGGGCAACCTCTCCGACGTCGTCGTCCTGTTCGTGCGAGGAGTTTTCTCTGACCTCTGACCCGACGCCTTGCGTGGATGCTTGATCGAGAACCCGATGGATCAAAACCGATATGACCGTGGCCTGGCAATCCGCAAGGACGTGCTGGGCGCCGACTACGTGGACGCCGCCATCCGCGGCGCCGACGATTTCAACCGCGAGCTGCAAGGTCTCGTGACCGAGTACGCCTGGGGCGAGATCTGGTCTCGCCCCGGACTGACGCGTCGTGACCGCAGTCTGCTGAATTTGGGCATGCTCACCGCACTCAACCGGCCGCACGAACTCAAGCTGCACATTCGGGGAGCGCTCACCAACGGGGTGACGCGCGACGAGATCAAGGAAGTCTTCCTTCAGGCTGCCGTGTACTGCGGCGTACCGGCCGCCATCGACAGTTTTCGCCTGGCGCGTGACGTGTTCAAGGAACTGGAACTTTGAGCCCGGCCAGCGTTCAATACGTGGATTGACTTTGCCCGCATTCGGCCTATCTTGGGGACTCCGACCGGGTGGAATGATCCCGAGGTCGGAACCATGGTTCATCCGTGGATCGCACCATTCGAAACCGAAAC